>CAIJYR010000063.1 GCA_903824965.1 uncultured Thiotrichales bacterium | reverse complement strand
TCGGGTAACTACGCAACGGTCTGTTGCAAGGTTCGCAAGAACCAAAGCTGCGTTGCAACCTGGCAGCGAGGGGAGCGGGGCCGTAAGGCTCCCGTTACTAGGCCCGTAAGGGCTGACAGCCGGGAAAGACCGGCACCTTTAAGTACGGACGAAAAGACGGCTACCTAAAACCGTCTCCTTTCATCCCCGCCCTGAAGGGCAGGGTTTCTCGGAGACATTGATGACGACAACTGCAGATGCTAAATCTACCGCAGTGCATCCCGCTGTGGATACCGTGGCGGCGATGCTCTACATCCTGGGGCGCTATGCCACTGACCTAGAAGAAATGAGCGCAGACGCCGTGCGCCTTCGTTGTGATGTTTGGGCGCGTCATGTCTTGACCGGCAGCGATCCCCCCCCAGGAAGCAATGCCAACCAGAGTGCTGGCCAGGGGGCTAGCCAGAGTAGCGGGCGCCAATGGGGTGGGGTGCGTGATTTCACGGCGCAGATTTGCCTGGGTCAGCAAACCCGCACCAACGAAATGCGCCAAGCCCTCTGGAAAATGCTCCAGAGCCTCCGAACAGCCCTGGAACAAGATACGTCCGATCAGCACGAAGTAGACACCCAACTGACGCGCCTCACCCAGGCCATTGCCAGCAATTCCATCGAAAGCCTCAGCAAAGAGGTGCAGGATACAGTAGACCTGGTGCGGCGTGCTGCAAAAGAACGACACCGCTACCAGAACGCCCAGATCGGTGAACTCGCGGAGCGTCTGAGCGCCCTACGCCTCGAACTCGCCGAGGCACGCAAAGAGATGGCCCTGGACCCGATGACCCGCCTCTACAACCGGGCCTCCTTCGACCAACACCTCTCCAAAACTCTGGAATTGTGCCACCGTTCGGCGCAAGATGCCTGTCTGCTCATCGCAGACATCGATCGATTCAAGGTCATTAACGACACCTACGGTCATCCCACAGGGGATACCGTGATCCGCTTGGTCTCCGGGGTGCTCGTGCGTACCTTTCCGCGCAAAAACGATTTCGTAGCCCGCTACGCAGGCGATGAGTTTGCCGTCATCCTCGCGGAAACCTCCCTCGACAATGGGCAAACGCTTGCGCAACGCCTCATGGAGGCAGTACGCTCCCAAACCGTTACTACAGAAACAGGGGCCAAAGGACGTATCACCCTTTCGGTCGGCGTCGCAGCCTTGCGTCGCAGCGACACGGCCGCAAGTTGGCTTGCCCGTGCAGATGCTGCGTTGTACCGGGCCAAACAAGGGGGACGAGACCAATTCTCGATCGCCAACGACAGTATACGATGATGCTTACACCGATGGGCTGGGAGGAGATTCTGTGTCTTTTTTTCGTTGTCTGAGCATTTTGTGTTTGCTGTGCTTGACGGGTTGCGCTACCCACACCTACGGTACCAATACTGTCGTGAATCCTGAGATCATTTCCCAGATTCACGCAGGAACCAGTACCACCGACGATCTTCGGCGCCTGCTTGGAGCACCCACCGAAGTCGAAGCCCGGGATGCAGGGCGTGAACTGTGGATTTACCGTTATGTGGAATACCAGGGTACTTATGTGCCCTTGCTCGGCGCCGTGTCCACAGGAGAACGACAGGAATCTTTGATCAAATTTTACATCGAAAACAATCGCGTAGAACGCCTAGAGCGTTTGCAAACGCGGCACAGCAATGGCCTGTAAAGGCTCTTTGCATGGGGACATTCTTCGGAGACACTGATGAGCAATCCCGCCAGCAAAGTCAATCTCAGTGGTTTGGGCCGTCAGATCGCCCGCAGTGGTCTCCTCGCGGAGGAGCTTGTTCAAAAATATTTCGAGCAATCGCTCAAAGAAAAAGTCCCGTTTGTCAGTCTTTTGGTCAAAAATAAAATACTCCCTGCGCTTGACATCGCTGTGCTGGCCTCTCAAGAGTTTGGGGTGCCGCTCCTGGACATCGACTGCGTGGATCTGGAGGAGAAAACTACCAAAATCGTTGGTGAGAAATTGGTGCGTCAACACCATGCGTTGCCTATCTATCGGCGTGGCAATTGCCTTTTCGTCGCGGTGGCGGATCCCACCAATCTGCAAGCCTTAGAGGAAATCAAGTTCCAAGCAGGTGCCACTATCGTCGACGGCATGCGCATTATGCTGGTCGAAGCGGTCGTCGTAGAGCAGGACAAGCTTGCCGCTGCCATCGATCGTGCTTTAACGACAGCAACCGCGAGCTTTATGGTGTTGGACGATGTTGAGTTTGACAACTTAGATCTCAAGGAGGCCGAACCAGACTCAGGCGCAGAGGCCGCTGATTCAGAAGTCGATGAAGCACCCATCGTGCGTTTTGTCAATAAAGTATTGATCGATGCCATCCAAAAGAAGGTGTCCGATATTCACATTGAGCCGTACGAGAAAGTGTGTCGGGTGCGTTTCCGTCAGGATGGTATCCTGCAAGAATACCCGCAGCAGGTGCCGGTTGCGTTATCTACCCGGTTGGTCGCACGTATCAAAGTCATGTCACGAATGGACATTTCCGAGCGACGCATTCCGCAGGACGGACGCATCAAACTGAGTTTATCGAAAACCAAATCGATTGATTTTCGTGTCAACACTTGTCCAACCTTGTGGGGCGAAAAGATCGTATTGCGTATCCTGGACTCCTCCCAAGCACAACTTGGCATCGATGCACTGGGTTACGAGGCACAACAAAAGGCCGCCTTTATGAAGGCTATTCACCGCCCCCAAGGGATGGTGTTGGTCACAGGCCCGACCGGAAGTGGTAAAACCGTCTCGCTCTACACTGCGGTCAACATCCTCAACAAACCGGAACACAACATCTGTACCGCCGAAGACCCTGTGGAAATCAACCTTGAAGGGATCAACCAGGTCAATATCAACGCCAAGGTCGGGCTAGACTTTTCGAGCGCCCTGCGTGCCTTCCTGCGCCAAGACCCTGACGTGATCCTGGTCGGTGAGATTCGCGACAAAGAAACGGCAGAGATCGCGATCAAAGCGGCCCAAACCGGACACATGGTACTCTCAACGCTGCACACCAATGATGCACCACAGACGCTCACCCGCCTGGTGAACATGGGCATTCCAGCGTACAATATCGCCTCTAGCGTCAGCCTCATCATTGCCCAGCGTTTGGCACGACGCTTGTGTCCCCATTGCAAGACCAGGGTGGATATTCCGCGCCCTGAGTTGATCAAAGAGGGCTTCCGAGAGGACGAGATCGAGGGACTCGTGATCTATGCTGCCGGAAAATGCGATCAATGCACCAACGGTTACCGTGGGCGTGTCGGCATTTATCAGGTGATGCCCATCTCGGAGGAAATGGGGCGCATTATCATGGCAGGGGGCAATGCCATACAGATCGCAGACCAGGCACGAAAAGAAGGCATTGCCGATTTGCGTCGTTCTGGGCTTAACAAGGTTCGTGACGGACTTACCAGCCTTGCGGATATCAACCGTATCACGGTCGAGTAACCATGCCACCAAAACCCGCCCCACCAAAAACTGCACCCGCGAAAGCGGCACACCCTGACCTATTTCTCTGGGAAGGCACCGACAAGCGTGGCACCAAAGTCAAGGGGGAAAGCAAAGGAACCAGTGTCGCCTCGGTCAAGTCGGATCTGCGTCGCCAAGGGATCAATCCGGGCGTCGTGCGCAAAAAACGCGCCCCCTTGCTCGGTGGACGCGCAAACAAGAAAAAGATTACCCCAAAGGACATTGCCATTTTCGCACGCCAACTCGCTACCATGATGTCTGCGGGCGTGCCTTTGGTTCAGTCCTTTGAAATCGTGGGCAAGGGTCATGAAAATCCCTCGATGCAAGAACTGATCATGACCATCAAGGGAGATGTAGAAGCAGGGGGCACCTTGACAGAAGCCTTGGCAAAGCATCCCCTGTATTTTGATGCCTTGTTCTGTAATCTGGTATTTGCAGGGGAAAAGGCCGGTATCTTAGAAAGTTTGCTGCATAAAATTGCACTCTACAAGGAAAAAACAGAGGCACTCAAGGCCAAAGTCAAAAAGGCTATGTTTTATCCCATCGCCATCCTCATCGTGGCATTTGTCGTGACCGCAATTCTGCTCATCTTCGTGGTGCCTCAGTTTCAAGCATTGTTTGCGGGCATTGGGGCGGATCTCCCCGCCTTCACCATGATGGTGGTCAATATGTCCAAATTCTTACAGGCCTACTGGTGGGTCATACTCGGTGTCATTGTGGGGGCGTCTTACGGCTTCAAAGAATTGAACAGGCGCTACGTGGCTTTTCAGTATTTTCTCGATCGATTGATCTTGAAGTTGCCCGTGTTGGGGGAAATTGTCGTCAAGTCTACTATTGCGCGGTTTTCGCGTACCTTGGCTACGATGTTCACAGCGGGGGTACCCTTGGTGGAGGCCATGGAATCGGTCGCAGGCGCTGCAGGCAATAAGATCTACTTCGACGCGATCATGAAGATTCGTGACGAAATCTCCACCGGACAACAGCTACAATCTTCCATGCGCCAAACGGGTTTGTTTCCCAACATGGTGGTGCAGATGGTTGCCATCGGCGAAGAAGCCGGTGCCTTAGATACCATGCTCGGCAAGGTCGCTGATTTCTTCGAGGAAGAGGTCGAGAACCTCGTAGATGGCCTGACAAGCCTCATGGAACCACTGATCATGGCCTTTCTGGGGGTAGTGATCGGCGGTCTCGTACTCGCAATGTACCTTCCCATTTTCAAAATGGGATCAGCACTCTGATACCGTTACCGTGCACACGACAACCAACCTGATCACGCTCCTGCTCACTCTCCCTCGGTGGGAATCCGCCGCCCTCGCAGGCATCCTTGGCCTAATGGTCGGGAGCTTCCTGAACGTGGTGGTGCACCGTCTGCCGCGTATGCTCCAACAACAGTGGCATACCCAGTGTGCAGAACTGCTCGGCCATACACCGCCTGAACAGACCACCTACCACCTCGCATGGCCTGGTTCCCAGTGCCCCCACTGCAAGCATCCCTTGACGGTGCTCGAAAACATCCCCTTGGTCAGTTTCGCGCTCCAACGAGGGCGTTGTCGTGCTTGTGGGGCCGCCATCTCGTGGCGCTATCCCCTGCTCGAAGGGATCGCTGGTCTCTGTGCCGTCGTGGTCGTCCTGCACTTTGGCATGACCCCACAGGCTGGCGCTGCCTTGTGTCTCACCTGGGCGCTCCTCGCGGCCTCTGCCATCGACCTCGAACACCAACTCCTACCCGATGGGATCACCTTGCCCTTGGTGTGGATCGGCCTTTTCCTAAGCTTTTTTGGGGTGTTCGTTGACCTACCCCATGCCGTGATCGGTGCCATGGTGGGCTATCTTTCCCTCTGGTCTGTGTATTGGGCCTTTCGGCTGCTGACCGGCAAAGAAGGCATGGGATACGGAGACTTTAAACTGTTGGCAGCCCTGGGTGCCTGGATGGGGTGGCAAGCACTGCCTATGGTGGTGTTTTTGTCCTCTTTGGTCGGCGCAGTGGTTGGTTTGTCTCTGATCCTCGTTCGTGGGCGTGCCCGCAGCCAACCGATGCCCTTTGGGCCGTTCTTGGCCGCAGCCGGTTGGATCGCCTTGCTCTGGGAGCAGGATCTATTCCAAGGGTATCTGCGCTGGATACATGCGCTTTGAACTCTCCCCTCAAGGTCGGACTCACCGGTGGGATTGGCAGTGGCAAATCGGCTGTGGCCAGTCGATTGGCGACCCTGGGGGTGCCCGTGATCGATGCGGATCAGATCACGCGGGCATTGTGTCTGCCCGGACAGAGTGCTTTAACAGAGATCGTCGGGGTTTTTGGGGTCGGTGTGTTGGACAGCATGGGTGCACTCGATCGGGGTCGTTTGCGTGCGCACATCTTTGCCGATGCAGATGCGCGGCGGCACCTTGAGTCGATTTTGCATCCCCGTGTGCGTACAGAAATGGCGCGTCAGGTGGCGGTTTTGGATGCACCCTATGCGATCTTAGTCATTCCGTTGCTGCTGGAGGGGGGGCTCGTCTCTTGGGTCGATCGCGTCTTGGTGGTCGATTGTCCTGAAGAACGCCAAATCGAGCGTGTGATCCAACGGGATGGTGTCTCCCGCACCCACGTAGAATCTGTCTTGGCAGTTCAGAGTAGCCGTCGTGCGCGTCTTACGGTTGCACACGAACTACTGCACAACGATTCCGATTTGGAATCTCTTCACCGTCAGGTAGATGCCCTGCATCAGCGATACCTGACTATGGGCAAAACAGTGGGCAAAACAGTCCGATGATCGATACCATCACCTATGAGCTTCCCCTCCATGAGCGGATACGTACTCTGTTGCGCCTGGATTTCCTAGCCGCACAATTTGCTCATTTTGCCAAGGGAACGACTGGCTGGGACAGCCAAGCTGCTGTGGATACGCTCCTCAATACCCTGGTACTGGTCGAACGCACGGATCTGCGCGGTGAATTGCTCAAAGAACTAGAACGCCAGGTAGCCGTCCTTGCGCTCCTAGAACGGGTTCCTGGGGTAGATATAGAACGCTTGCAGGCGATATTGGACGACTTTGACCTCGCGATCGATTGCCTCAAAGCACACACAGGCCCCCTGGCACCGAACCTACGTGCGGATCCCCTGTTGCTGGATGTCCAGAACCGCATTGCATTGCCTGCAGGCGTGTGCGATTTCGATCTGCCCCTTTTTCATGCGTGGCGGATGCAAACGGAAGAACAACGGCATGCAGATTTGAAACACTGGACGGCAGAAGTAGAACCGGTGTGGCGAGCGGTCGAATTGTTGTTGCACATCTTCCGCAGCATGGGGACTTCTGCATCGAAAGTGGCCGAAAAAGGAGTGTTCCAGATCACCTTTAGCGCAGAACAACCCTGTCAACTGGTACAGGTCATTCTACCCTCGGATCTTGGGTGTTATCCCATGATGAGCGGTGACTACCATCAAGTGCATATCCGTTTTATGTCGCGATCCTCGCCCCCTGTACAAGTACAGGTGGATGTTCCCTTCCAACTGGTTTGCTGCACGGTATAAACAGGTGCCCTTGTGGATTTTCTACCCATCTTTCTTACCGTAAAGGGACGCAGCACGCTTCTGGTCGGGGGCGGTGCAGTTGCGGCACGCAAGGCAGCGTTGCTTCTGGAGTGTGGTGCATCGGTGCGGGTGGTCGCACCCGAATTGGGCGAGGAGCTTCACGCTTCCTGGGAGGCTCGCAAGATCACATGGCACCAGAACGGCTTTACAGAAGCTGATTTGGAGGACGTGGTCTTGGTCATTGCCGCAACGGATGACGCCAGCACCAATGGCGAAGTAGCACGCTTGGCCAAACAACGCAACCTGCCGGTCAATGTTGTCGATAGCCCAGCCCTGTGTACTTTTACGGTACCGTCTATCATTGATCGTTCTCCCTTGTTGGTGGCTGTGTCTACGAGCGGGGTGTCACCCGTACTTGCGCGTCTGCTGCGTGCACGCCTCGAAACCCTCATTCCCGCAAGCTACGGGCGCTTGGCTGCACTTGCAGGACGTTTTCGTGAATCTGTGAAAGCACATTTCCAAAACCCGCCCGACCGTCGTCGTTTCTGGGAAAAGGTGTTCAGCGGGCCTATTGCGGAGATGGTCTTTGCGGGTCGTGAACAAGCGGCAGAAGTCGCATTGGCGGAAGCTTTGGCCAACACCGAGGGTCGTATTCCGGCCGAGGGTGAGGTCTATTTGGTGGGTGGTGGTCCTGGTGATCCCGATCTCCTCACGTTTCGCGCCTTGCGTCTCATGCAGCAGGCGGATGTGGTGGTGCATGATCGTTTGATCTCAGAGGGTGTGCTGAATCTCGTGCGCCGCGATGCTGAGCGCATTTATGTTGGTAAAGAGCAGAACAACCACAGCGTTCCCCAAGAGGGTATCAATGAACTGCTCGTGCGTTTGGCGCGATCGGGGAAGCGGGTGGTTCGACTTAAGGGGGGTGATCCATTTATTTTTGGTCGTGGTGGCGAGGAAATTGAGACTTTGGCAGCGGCAGGGATTCCCTTTCAGGTGGTGCCGGGGATTACGGCTGCTTCTGGGTGTGCGGCTTATGCAGGCATTCCGCTCACACACCGATCGTATTCCCAAGCCTGTATTTTTGTTACCGGTCACACGAAAGACGGACATATGAACCTCAACTGGGAAGCATTGGTCGCTCCCCAGCAGACCGTTGTTTTCTATATGGGACTGACCGCTTTGCCAATTTTATGTCGTGAATTGACGAAACATGGTTTGCCTCCGACGACTCCTGCCGCTTTGGTGGAGCAGGGTACCACACCACAGCAACGCGTTCATATTGGCACAGTGGGAACACTGACGGCCCTGATGGAAGGAAAAATGGTGCGACCACCCACCTTGGTGATTGTGGGTCATGTGGTCAAATTACACGAACAATTGGCTTGGTTTGATGGGCAACGCGAGACGAGCTTTTGACTTTCAGCATGCCCCTCTCCTGAAAGGAGAGGGGTTGGGGAGAGGTAATCTTCTGGGTTTGACTTTTCTTTCTTGATGAAGATTTAAGATTCTTGAAGATCAAGATCAAGATCAAGATCAAGATCAAACCACCCTATCTCCCCCAGCCCCTTCCCCTCCAGTGGGAAGGGGTTTACTCCAAAAGCAACCGCAGGAGAACAAGTGGTGAGCACACCCGTAAACAAACCCTGGGCAGGTCGTTTTAGCGCACCGACGGATGCTTTTGTAGAGGCATTTACCGCCTCTGTTGGCTTCGATTACCGATTGGCCTACCACGACATTCGTGGATCGATTGCCCATGCACGCATGTTGATGCAGGTCGGTGTGCTCACAGCCGCAGAGTTTTCTGCCATTGAACAGGGATTGATCGAGATTCGTACCGAGATTGATCAGGGTACTTTTCAGTGGGAAACACGCCTAGAAGATGTTCACATGAACATTGAGGCGCGTCTCACCGAACGTATCGGGATGGCTGGAAAGAAGCTCCATACAGGACGTTCTCGCAACGATCAAGTGGCAACAGACGTGCGTTTGTGGCTGCGCGATGAGATAGACACCATTCTCGCCGAACTAACGCGGCTTCAGGAAGCCTTGCTGATCCTTGCCGAACGCGAAGCCGACACCATCATGCCTGGGTTTACCCACCTTCAGATTGCCCAACCCATCACATTTGGGCACCACATGCTGGCCTGGTTTGAGATGTTGCAGCGCGATCGTGGACGGTTGCACGACTGTCAAGTACGGCTCAATGTCCTGCCCCTTGGAGCGGCTGCCCTAGCTGGTACCAGTTATCCCATTGATCGGGCTTATACGGCACAGCTTTTGGGTTTTGCTGCGGTCGCTGAAAACTCGCTGGATGCTGTCTCGGATCGGGATTTTGTCATTGAGTTTACGGCGTGCGCGGCCCTCTTGATGACCCACCTCTCCCGTTTTTCGGAGGAGTTGGTATTGTGGGCCTCGCCTGCGTTTGATTTTGTCGACATTCCAGATGCCTTTTGTACGGGTTCTTCCATCATGCCCCAGAAAAAAAACCCTGACGTGCCCGAATTGGTACGCGGCAAAACCGGTCGAGTAAACGGCCATCTAGTCGCGTTATTGACCCTAATGAAAGCACAGCCCCTCGCGTACAACAAAGACAACCAAGAGGACAAAGAACCGCTCTTCGATACGGCGGATACTGTCCGTGGATCGTTGCGTGTCTATGCCGACATGATGCCTGTGTTGCGGGTCAAGGGCGACCATCTTCGCGAAGCAGCACGTCAAGGTTTTGCAACGGCAACCGATTTGGCGGACTATTTGGTACGTCGAGGCATTCCCTTTCGGGATGCCCACGAAGCCGTAGGTCGAGCCGTGCGCCTTGGGTTGGAAACCAAGCGCGACCTTGCACAACTTTCGCTGGAGGAGTTGCGCGGTTTTTCCTCGGTTATTGAGGACGACGTGTACGAGGTACTGACTTTGGAAGGGTCGGTTGCTGCTCGTGATCACTTCGGTGGTACGGCACCCCGCCAGGTGCGGGCCGCCATAGCAAGGGCGCGGGAACGACTTCTACACAATGCTATGGCGAACGCCACATAAAAAGATTACAAATCAAAAGATCAACCTCTCCTCAAACCCCTCTCCGACTCATCGGAGAGGGGCTTAAGCTGAAAACCAGATAACCATTTTATGGTGCGCTTGCTATATATCGTGAGATTCTGTCATGGCTGACGAACGTCCCATCATCATCAAGCGAGTCAAGAAGATCGCTGCGGGTTCCCACGGGGGTGCTTGGAAGCTTGCCTATGCGGACTTTGTGACGGCCATGATGGCCTTTTTCCTGTTGATGTGGTTGCTAGGTTCCGTCACGGCCGGAGATCTCAAGGGCATTGCGGACTATTTTCAGAACCCCTGGAAGCCGTCGTTCATTGGTGGTCGCGGGACGGGTGATACCACCAAAATCATCTCTGGCGGTGGTGAGGATCTGACGCGAAGTGTCGGTCAAGTCAAGCGAACCAACGCAGGGAAGCAAAACAAAACGACCGTGACTGCGGAAGAAGCCGAGGGTTCGCAAAATGCACAGAGAAGCGGTGGTTCAGAAGGAAAAACCGAGACCAGCGAAAAAGGAGCAGCGACCGAACAGGGCAAGATGAGCGATGCAAGCGAAGCGGAAGCAGCACTGACCGCACAGGAACTCATCAACCTCCAGCAAGCCAAGCAGAAACTGCAAGACATGATCAACCAAAACGAGATGCTGCACCAATACAGCCAGCAGTTTCGTATCGACATCACCACGGAAGGATTGCGCATCCAGATCGTAGATGCAGACAAACGTCCCATGTTTGATCTTGGTTCCACCCAGATGCAGCCCTACGCAGTGGAGATCATGCGTCAAATCTCTCCGGTCATCGATCAGTTGCCAAACCGTATCAGCATCACTGGCCACACCGACAGTTTGCCCTATTCTGGTTTTGGGCGTTACTACAGCAATTGGGAATTGTCTACGGATCGTGCAAACGCAGCCCGACGCGCCCTTGTGATTGGAAGCGTTCACGAGAATAAATTCCTACGTGTGGTGGGGCTTGCCGACAGTGTGCCCCTGAATCCAAGCGATCCGCTTGATCCGACGAACCGTCGTATTTCCATCATTGTGATGAAGCGTAGCGCCGAACAAGAACTGATCGCAAACAGTGGCCCTAGCGTGGAAGTAGGTCGGGGTGCGACCTCTCCAAAGCAAGGAGATCCCTTGCTCTTTCCTGGGCAGCCTGTACAACCGAAGCCCTTTCCTTCTCCGATCCAACCTGCCCAGCCTTTGCCGGCACGCCCTGGTGTATCTACACAGCCGTCTCAATCCAAACCGATCTCTTCATCCGCACAAACTGGATCGTCTACACAAACGCTACAACCCAAACCGTTTCTTGCGCCAGGTCAGCCCTCTGCACCAGTTCCCTCTAGGCCTGCTTCTACGCAATCCGGTTCACAGAACGGGGTACGGTGAATACGACAAAAACACCCGTCCAACCCTGGCCCACTACCGTTGCCCTACGGGTGCAGGTCGCCGTTCTGTTGTTGATTACCTTGCCTCTCTGGTGGTTGATTAGCTATACCCACATCACGGTACCTGGCTTTGCAATGGCACTGTGCCACGGGACAGTTGCCGCAGCCGTGACGGCTGTGCGACTGCCCTCGGCACCCTGGTGGACGCTTCTTCAAGCGGTTTTTCCGATGGCTGTAGTCATTGGGATCACGATTCCGCTCTCTCCGTCGGTTTGGTTGGGTGCCTTTGTCGTGCTGTGGCTCGTCAACCGCAACACACTGCACGAACGGATACCGTTGTACTGTTCTGGACGTCTCGTGCCACAAGCTTTGGAGGGTATTTTGCCGTGCGGGTCGTTTCGCTTCGTGGATCTCGGTTGTGGCCTTGGAGGTGTGTTGGCGCGTCTCAGGCAAACGTATCCCCAAAGCCATTTTGAGGGTGTAGAATCCGCGCCTCTGCCATGGCTTATCGCTTGGTTACGCCTCCTCCGATACCGCAATTGCAGGGTTCGATGGGGCAATTTCTGGACGATCTCCCTAGCGGAATACCAGGTCGTGTACTGTTTCCTCTCTCCTGAACCAATGCCACGCTTATGGAGCAAGGTGTGTGCTGAATTGCGTCCTGGTGCGTGCCTGATCAGCAATACCTTTGCGATTCCCCAAGCGCCACCACCCGACCATATACTCCACCCACCAGGATCCAGTGGGCCATTGTATGTGTGGCGAATGACCGCAGCACCGTGTGGCTGCGGATGCTAGACTCTGCGTCATACAATCCTGCATACTCGATTTTGTCTACGGGCTTTTTCAAGCGCACTAAACGCAATATCGCCGTAGCCTGATTACAGCATGACGAAAAGACGGCTACCTAAAACCGTCTCCTTTCATCCCCGCCCTGAAGGGCAGGGTTTCTCGGAGACATTGATGAGCATAGTCAGCACCACGAAAGTCTTGAGTACACTGTCTCTCCCCTAACCCACTTTCTTGATAACCGTTATGCTGGCATATCCTCGATGGAATCTGATTTTATTCCTTGCAGTCATGATGTTGGGGGGGGTAGTGTGGTGGTCGAACCAGGGAGAAGTATCCGCTACAAGACATCTACCACTAGCGGCTTGTGTGCCGGAGGCAGTCCAACGGATTGTGATCGAACATGGTCATGGGGTTGCCCTGACACTTGAGCGTGTGGGCACATCTTGGCGCGTGGCTGTTCCGTTCGTTGCGCCAGCGAGTGCCCATCAGGTGGGTGCACTCTTAGGACTCTGCCAGGCTCCAAGCCGATCAGAATACCCAATGACTGCGTTGGATCTGACTTCGTTGGGGTTGCGACCACCGCGCACGCTGGTACACATGGATGGTGTGGAACTGCAGATGGGTGGCACTGAACCGCTACAGGGCAATCGCTATCTGTTGTTTCGTGGGGTTGTGTCGATCCTTACCGATAGCTACCCAACGGAAGACGATGCCACTCGCTTTGTCGATCCTGCCTTGTTGCCTGAGGGCGCTTTGATCAGCGGTTTTTCTTTGCCAGCACTAGAGGACAGCCCTGCGGTTGCGGCGGTTTTGGTGGAGGGACACTGGCACACCGAGCCTATACGATCGGATCTCTCAGCGGATGTCCTGCCTAGCTTGGTCGATGGGTGGCGCCAACTCCACGCCATCGAAATACGCCGTGATTCAGAGGCAACCTCGCTTGGGCGTGTGACGTTCACCCTTGCAGGCAAGACCTCTCCGATCTGCTTTGAGGTGCTCTCCCTTGCTCCGATACTGGTATTACGTCGCGTTGATCTGGGATTGCGCTATCTGCTTCCCTACGAGGTCGGTTTGCATTGGTTGCGTCTTCCTCCCCCTGCGAGTGACTGGGATCAAAAAGGTAGTGAGTAGCCCTATGTATTTTTGGTAAGCTTATGCGCTCAACCTACATCCATCCCTTGGTAGATTCGTGGTAGATTCGTGGTAGATTCAGTTGTGTTTCGTACACTGGCAGCGGGGTGGGTGATCGGGTATTGTTGGCTTTGGGAGGAGCAAATGAGCGATCGGGAATCGAGTGAAGAAGTCAGCCTCGAAAGGGCGATTGAGATACTGTTGGCACAGGTGGACAATTTGGATGAACGAGTGAGTAGGATAGAATCGTTCGTTGCAAGTACGTCCCAGCGCGTAGCGTCGCCGATACAGGCGAGTGCGGTGGAGGATAGGAACGCACAGATGCGTCCTCGGCGGTATCGTGCAGACCCTTTCCATGGTCTGTTTGGGTATTATTTCGTGCTTGGGGTACTGTTGCTGGCCTGTTTGGGGGTTGTGTTGGCGCTGACCAACCGCGAGTCGATTACCCTCGTATGGTGGGTGAGTGCTGCTATACTCACGCTGTACCAGATAACTTTTGTGGTCTTGGGTGCGATCCAAAAAGACAGACACACCCTCATGAATGCTACCGTTGGTCTTGCGCTTGCTTTGTTGATTGATATTGGGGTGATACGGTTGTTGCCCTTTCCCTCGTTGTTCTCCCCCTAGAGGGGTATCACCATTCGGATGGGGTGACGATCTCTTTGGTGCACGCTGTTCCGATGGGTCGTAAGGATTACCATGGTAAAAAAATCTGCTGGCAATGTGAAAATCGTCCTGTTGTCCACCATTGTGGGGGTAGTGCTCTCGATAGTGGGCGTGGGAGCTGGGCTTTATTTTACTGGATTCCTAAATGGGAAAATGCATCTTTTCTCAGGCGGCAACCAGCTAGGCCCCCCCATTTATTTGGATATTACACCTGCGTTTGTTGTCAATGCAACGGACAGTGCTCAGGAGCGTTTCATGCAGGTAGCAGTGACGGTCATGGCACGCAATCAGGCAGCGATTGATGCAGTCAATGCCAATATCTTTGCCGTAAAGAACGACGTACGAGAAGTCATCAGCGGTCAAACGTATGCGGAGATGATCAGGAGTGTTGGCATTGAGCGTTTGCGTGGGGATGCCGAAGCTGCAGTCAAAAAATGCATCACAGAACGACATCTTCCTGTGATTGACGCATTGTATTTTACCTCTTTTGTGATCCAGTAAAATCGATGCGTACCCTGGTTCGCGCCCAAAAATCTGCCTTGGTTCAGTAGGTATCCATGCCAGTCAGTGATCTACTCAGTCAAGAAGAGATTGACGCGCTCCTCAGTGGTGTTTCGAGTGGGGACGTTGAAACCACGAGGTCCGAGGAGGAGGAGGTCGGAGACGTTCGGCTCTACGATTTTACTGCCCAAGAACGCATTGTCCGTGGGCGGATGCCCACCTTAGAAATGATCAACGAGCGTTTTGCACGCTATTTACGGGTGAGTTTGTTCAATATGTTGCGGCGTTCATCTGATATTTCGGCGGGTGCGGTGCAAATGACCAAGTTCTCCGAATACGTTCACAGTCTCTTTGTACCGACTAGTTTGAATCTCATTCATATTAAGCCGCTTCGCGGTATTGCGCTGGTTATTTTTGATCCAAAGCTTGTGTTTATTTTGGTGGATAATTTTTTTGGTGGTGAGGGTCGTTTCCATACAAAGATTGAGGGTCGTGACTTTACGCCGACGGAGGTGAGGGTCATCCGTATTCTGCTTGACTTGATTTTTAAGGATCTCAAGGAGGCATGGGATCCGGTCATGAAGGTTTTGTTTGTCTATTTGAGTTCGGAAGTCAATCCGCAATTTGCTAATATCGTCAGCCCGAGCGAGGTGGTGGTGATTTCTACTTTCCACGTTGAATTGGATGGTGGGGGAGGGGATTTCCATGTAACGATGCCGTATTCCATGCTCGAACCAATTCGCGAGCTGCTGGATGCGGGCACGCAAAGTGATCGAGAAGAGCGGGATGAACGCTGGATGGTAGCACTTCGAGACGAAGTGCAAGGGGCTGAGGTGGGGCTTGTCTGTAGCCTTACGGAAACGACGATTTCGTTGGAAGATCTGATGCATCTGCGAAAGGGAGATGTCGTCCCGATTGACATGCCGGAAACGGTTTTGGTCAGAGCAGAGGGGATTCCCATTTTTCGTGCACATTATGGTGCGGCTGGTGGGAATCGAGCGGTGCAGTTGGTTGAGTTTATCAAACGTCCGGTCTCTCACCTGCTAGAAGCGGATGATTTGCTCGACGAAGAGGGCAGGGAGGCCATGAAGAAAGACAAAGCGAAAGGGAACGAGCGTGAGAAGGACAGGGACAAAACGAAGAGGGATCGATCCAAGGACAAATCGAGGGAGAAACCAAATCCATCGACGAAAGCCAGATAATTGATGAACAGAAAAGCCTACAGTCGCCATAGTGCGAGGGGAGACGATGATTGGGCTACGGGATTGGCCGAGCAAAGACGAGGCGGGGGAGGCGGGCATGGTGGCCGTGGCGACCACTTTGATGACCTCGATCAGGAGGAGGTAGAAGCGTCTCCTGAGGAAGCCAAAGGGATTGATGTTGTCCTGGACATTCCCGTTACCATTTCCATGGAAATTGGTCGTACCCTGATTACGATCCGCAACCTATTGCAACTGAACCAAGGTTCTGTGGTCGAGCTGGATCGCGTTGCAGGGGAGCCGATGGATGTTTTGGTGAACGGTTGTCTTATTGCGCATGGTGAAGTGGTGGTGGTCAACGAAAAATTTGGTATTCGTCTGACCGATGTAATCAGTCCTGTGGAGCGTGTAAAAAAATTGCGTTGATCATCCCGTCCCACTCTCGCCCACTCCTCCGATTTTCCTTCTGCTCATGCGAACGTCTTTTCTGACCTTTGGGTTTTTGTTATCCGACTTTGCAGCTGCTGCGCAGTCCACGCTGGGTGTGGGGGATCCTCTGGGGATGGCGGATCTGTTGCGGGTGACTCTCAGCTTGGGGGTAGTTCTGGGTGCGATTGTGCTTACGACGTGGTTTATGCGCCGCTTCGCCCGTTTGGGGGGAACGATGGGGGGTGCTCTGCGGGTTTTGGGGGGGGTCTCTCTGGGTGCGCGGGAGCGGATTGTTTTGGTACAAGTAGGTGATCAACAACTCTTGCTCGGCGTAGCCCCTGGCCGAATCCAGACCCTACATGTTTTAGAGCGCCCCTTGTCCGTGCCTTCCCCCCCTGCGGATTTTGCCTCGGCACTGCGTGCCCTGATGCGGGAGAAGGGATCGTGACGAGGCAAGCGTTGGTGCGGGTATTGTCCCTATTCGTTTTGCTGCTGCTACCGCTCGGTTTGTGTTGGGCGGAACCCATGTTGCCGCTGGTGTCGGTGAACGGTGCGCCTGGTAGTGCTCAGGTATACAGCGTCAATATACAAGTATTTGTGGCGATGACCGCGCTGACCATGCTGCCAGCGGCGGTCATGATGATGACTTCTTTTACCCGCATCATTGTTGTACTCGCGATTTTGCGTCAGGCTCTGGGCACATCTCAAACCCCTTCGAGCCAGGTACTGGTTGGTCTTGCGCTTTTTCTTACTTTTTTTGTCATGAGTCCCGTTTTTAGCGATATTTATAAAGAAGCGGTACAGCCCTATCTACAGGATCAGCTAGAAGCGTTGCCTGCCTTGCAAAAGGCAGTGAAACCGTTGCGTGCGTTCATGATGGCGCAGACCCGCGATCCTGATCTTGCGGCTTTTGCGCGGATTGCGGGCAAGAATGGCTTTAAGGATCCGGACGATGTGCCGTTGCAACTGCTGGTACCTGCGTTTGTGACCTCTGAGTTAAAGACGGCGTTTCAGATAGGTTTCTTGTTGTTTATGCCCTTTCTTGTCATTGATTTGGTGGTGGCGAGTGTTTTAATGGCGATGGGTATGATGATGCTGTCTCCGCCGGTGATTTCCTTTCCGTTCAAGTTGATGTTGTTTGTGTTGGTGGATGGTTGGACGTTGGTCATGGGAACGCTGGTGGGAAGTTTTAACGTGCCCAAATGATCCAGAAGGATCGTCTCAGGAAACTGGTCAATTCTTTTGCGATGTTCGATGTTTCTGATGGTTCCACGTGGAACATGCGATCTACAATCCTGCCTCCCAAGAGAACTGTTCTGCGATGCAAACCGATTCTGAAGCGTTGCCCTCTGCGCCGACAGAGAGTGTTCCACGTGGAACACAGTGGGCGCCTTTGCGAGTATGCACCGAAACCATAAAGAAACGTTTTGTGCAAGAACGTACTCCAGAGATTCACAAACTGCTCATCGTAGATGACGACCCGATTACCATCCGCGTTTTGATCGCCATCTTCGAGAACGATCACCATATTCGCGTCACGACGAGTGGCGCACAGGCGCTTGCGCTTGCGCGGAACACACAACCTGACCTCATCCTGCTCGACGTCATGATGCCCGGCATGGATGGATATGAGGTCTGTAAAATCCTCAAACAAGATCCGAACACCCAAGAAATCCCTGTCATTTTTATCACCAGCCTTGATGACGAACAGGCAGAAACCAAAGGCTTCGACAGTGGAGCAGTGGATTATGTGACGAAGCCAATCAGTGCAGGGGTTGTACGCCGACGTGTGTTTACACACATTGCCCTCAAAAAAGCGCAGGATCGTCTTACCACCCTTGCCATCACGCTAGAGCAAAAAAACAGAGCATTAACGCGGTTGTGTGAAAAAGACATAGAGGATAACCCAAGTTGCCACCTATCAGGCGACGAAGACCGCATAAGAAATATGATATTTCAGGCTGCGAATTGAAAGCTGTGAGCCAGGACAAACAGAAATGCTTTTAATTCAAAACCAGCACTGGT
>CAIJYR010000062.1 GCA_903824965.1 uncultured Thiotrichales bacterium | reverse complement strand
TCGGGTAACTACGCAACGGTCTGTTGCAAGGTTCGCAAGAACCAAAGCTGCGTTGCAACCTGGCAGCGAGGGGAGCGGGGCCGTAAGGCTCCCGTTACTAGGCCCGTAAGGGCTGACAGCCGGGAAAGACCGGCACCTTTACGGACGAACAGACGGTTATCCAAGACCGTCTCCTTTCATCCCCACCCTGAAGGGCAGGGTTTCTCGGAGACATTGATGAAAAAAACAACTTTTTTCCTTTTCTTACTTTTGGCAGCGAACACAAGCTATGCGGATGATAGACTCTGGAAGGAAGCCGGACAGTCCTGTGTGTTCGGTGGCTCGGTGTTGGGCGTCACCTCCATCGTGGTGCTGTACCCGGCCATCGCGATGGGTACCAACAGCATCCCAGTTGCTTCTTTGATTTTGGGCAATACTCTGTTCGGTTGTGGTATCGCAGCGATTGGCGCTTCGGCGGCGTATGCGTTTGGGTGGGCCTATGATCGTGCGTTTGGCCCTGAACCATCGGAGTTACCGCAGAACGCCACAACAGTACCTGCTCCGTCCCATCCTGCCCCACCCGCAGCGATCGCACCCCCAGCCCCCCCCCCTGCGGCGATTGCCAATCCTGGCGTCCCACCAGGCAGTGCCCATTGATGGTGGATGGTTTGAGAGTGCGCCGTTGTGCACGCCATTGTTCACAAGAAGGTACTGTACAAGCATCGGTGGTGTTGATTTCTTTTTTGGTGTGCGCTGCCCTGTTCCTGCTTTTTCCATCGCTGGACTTGTGGGTGAGTGCGGGTTTTTATCGTGCTGACTGCGCGTTCTTCTGGCATAGCTACCCCGTCGCGGTATGGGTCTACGACGCAGTACCGTGGGTGGTGGTGAGTTTGGTGATAGGATTGACCGCGACTTTGCTGGCCTCACTGCTGCCGATGGGTGCGCGTTTGCGATCCCAGCGCAGAAAAATTGGCTATCTACTGTTGGTACTGCTGCTTGGCCCGGGATACTTGGTCAACGTTGTCCTGAAAGATCATTGGGGACGGGCACGACCCGATCAGGTGCAGCCCTTTGGGGGTACGCATGTGTTCACCCCTGCCTTGATCCCGACGAACCAATGTAATCATAACTGTTCTTTCGTGAGTGGACATGCCTCTCTTGGTTTTTATTGGGTAGCCTTTGGGTTTTTGTCGAAACGGTACCGCCGCCACTGGATGGGGGCGGGTTTGGTGGCGGGAAGCCTGATCGGGATGGTACGTATCGTCCAGGGGGGACATTTTCTCAGCGATGTCGTGTTTTCTTTCTTTGCCGTCTACTTTGTCGCTTGGTTCCTGCATTTTTGGATCCAGCGTCAGCGTACTACACAGTAAACTTGCTCACTGCTTTCTGTAGATCGGCTGCAAATTATTCCAGGTTGTGTGCGGATGTGGATGCGCGGATTACCGACAGATTGTTTTGTTCTGCCATGACTGCGATACCTTCGATGTTGCGTGCGATTTCTTGTCCTGCGTTGCTCTGTTCTTTGGTGGCATTGGCAATGGATTGTACCATTTGAAGGGTTTCATTGGCCCCTTGGTTGATCTGACCCAGTGATTTAGCAGCCTGGGTCGCCAAATCGACACCTACCCTAGCCTGGTTGCTACACTGCTCCATGGTGGTAACGGCTTGTCTGGTTTCCTGCTGGATGGCAGAGATCATGCGTGTGATTTCTGTGGTTGATTTTGCGGTGCGCTCCGCCAGATTGCGTACTTCTTCCGCGACCACTGCGAAACCACGTCCTTGTTCACCTGCTCGTGCTGCTTCAATGGCGGCGTTCAATGCCAACAGATTGGTTTGTTCGGCAATGTCTTTGATAACCCGCACGATGCCAGAAATCTCTCCCGAACGCTCGCCAAGTTGTGAGATGAGCTTGGAGGAGTGGTTGACGGATTCAGCGATTTTAATCATTTCATTGGATGCCCGTTGCACCACCTCATGTCCTTCTCTCGACAAATTGCTTGCGCTGGTGGAAATGGCATGGGTGCTCCCGACTTGCTCTGCGACCCGCTGGATGGCCGTGGTCACTTGATCAACGCTTGCGGCGGTTGCATGTGCAGAGGCTGTCTGTTGTTGGGAACCATCAGCAACCTTGGCTGAGGTTTGGACAAGTTCGGCCGATGAATTCGATACCTGGGTTGCTACCACCAGAACACGAGCGACCGTATCGTCCATTTTGTCCACGAAGCTGTTGATCCAACGGCATAGTTCTCCTGATTCGTCAGCATGAAAACTGTCTGATTCGATCCGGTTCTTCAAGGTCGCGCCGCATTCTGCCACCTGAAGAAAAAATTTTTTCATTCTCTCCATTCGACGAAGAACAGGGAAGTCGCCATTTTTCGCGAGACCCGACTGGGACATCCCAGTCGCCGTCGGGAGCGAAAAATTGGCGACATGCCGTGCCTTCGGCGCCCGCGCCGCCCTGCGTCCGCCACGACTCGCCACTTCGCTTGCTCGCCATGTCTCCCACAAATGGCTTTACGCCGTGCTCGGTTGCCTTACGTTTTGTCTCAG
>CAIJYR010000061.1 GCA_903824965.1 uncultured Thiotrichales bacterium | reverse complement strand
TGAAGGGGTGGAAATGGTCATGCCTGGGGACAACATCCAGATGAACGTGTCCTTGATTTCCCCGATCGCTATGGAGGAAGGCTTACGTTTCGCCATCCGTGAGGGAGGACGCACCGTCGGTGCGGGTGTCGTCGCAAAGATCATCGAATGACGATCTTACGATTGGATTGGTTGGGTTGTTCGCAGTAGGCCGACTCAGTTCGGCGCGGTTGGATTGGTCGGAGAGGTTTCTCCGACCCCGTATTTAGGCCAGTAGCTCAATTGGCAGAGCGGCGGTCTCCAAAACCGCAGGTTGGGGGTTCGAGACCCTCCTGGCCTGCCATTCATCCTCATCCTGTGTAGGGATTCCGTGATGTCGGATAAAGTGAAGTTAGGGCTGGCGGTTCTCGTTCTGGCAGCGGGGATCGGCGCGTTCTATTATTTTTCAGACTCATCGACTTTTTTACGCGTGCTAGGTGTGTTGGTCGCGGGTGGTGCTTCCATCGCGATTGCCATGCAGACCTCAGCCGGTCGGGAGACCTGGACGTTTGTGCTGGAAGCGCGTGGCGAGGTACGCAAAGTGGTGTGGCCGACCCGTGCAGAAACAGTACAAGCTACCCTAGTGGTGATGGGGATGGTCGTGGTCATGGCAATCCTGATGTGGATCTTAGATGCCTTGTTGCTGTGGGCGGTGCGCCTGCTCACTGGCACGGGGGGTTGATCTCATGGCAATGCGCTGGTACGTGATCCATGCCTATTCTGGTTTTGAGGGCACGGTGCGCCGTTCCCTGGCCGAGCGCATCAAGCGGGCAGGGCTTGACCAGAGGTTTGGTCAAATTTTGGTGCCCACCGAAGAAGTGGTGGAAATGCGCGAGGGGCAAAAGCGCAAGAGTGAACGTAAGTTCTTCCCAGGCTATGTGCTGATCCAAATGGAGATGGACGAAGAGACCTGGCACCTGGTAAACGAGACCCCCAAAGTCATGGGATTTGTCGGCGGGACAAGCGATAAGCCTGCGCCCATTACAGAACGAGAAGCCGACGAAATCCTCCAACGGATCCAAGACGGCACCGATAAGCCACGGCCGAAAATTCGGTTTGAACCGGGTGAAGTGGTACGGGTCATCAACGGCCCGTTCAATGACTTCAACGGTGTGGTCGAAGAGGTCAACTACGAGAAAAGCCGCTTGCATGTGGCAGTCTTGATCTTCGGGCGTTCTACGCCGGTCGAGTTAGAGTTTTGTCAGGTGGAGAAGGCGTGAGTTTTTTCGGTGGCGTTGTTGCTTTCAGTCAATACATAAGTCATAATCACCAGTTCTCCACGCTTTGAGGAGCGTTTTGTGGCGAAGAAGATAGATGCGTATGTCAAACTCCAGATCAAGGCGGGGCAGGCAAACCCAAGCCCCCCCATCGGGCCTGCGCTCGGTCAGCGCGGCGTGAACATCATGGAGTTTTGCAAAGCGTTTAACGCGCAAACCCAGCACCTTGAGCTTGGGATGCCAACGCCTGTGGTGATCACGGTATACAGCGACCGTAGTTTCACCTTCATCGTGAAAACACCCCCTGCCTCGGTCTTGATCAAAAAGGCAGCTGGTGTCGCGTCAGGCAGCAAAACGCCGAACAGCCATAAGGTGGGCAAAGTCACTCGTGCCCAACTAGAGGCCATTGCGACCGTCAAAATGCCGGATCTCACCGCCGCAAGCCTAGAAACCGCCGTGCGTACCATCGCAGGCAGTGCGCGGAGTATGGGCATCGAAGTAGAAGGAGTTTGACATGGCAAAACTCGGTAAGCGGATGCGTGCTATTCGCGAAAAGATCACCCCGGGCAAGGTCTACGACCTGGATACAGGTTTTCAGTTGCTGCGTGAATGCAGTACAGTCAAGTTTCCTGAATCGGTGGAAGTCGCAGTCAATTTGGGCGTCGATCCACGCAAGTCTGATCAGGTGGTGCGCGGATCCACGGTGCTCCCACACGGACTTGGCAAATCGGTACGGGTCGCGGTTTTCGCCCAAGGTGCCAAGGCCGAAGAAGCCCGCGCAGCAGGTGCGGACCTCGTTGGCCTAGAAGATTTGGCTGCCTCTATCAAGGCGGGCACCATTGATTTTCAGGTCTGCATCGCAAGTCCAGACACGATGCGTATCGTTGGGTCACTCGGTCAGATCTTAGGGCCACGGGGTCTGATGCCGAACCCCAAAGTGGGTACGGTCACAGCCGACGTCGCCGGTGCTGTACGCAATGCCAAAGCCGGTCAGGTGCGTTTCCGTACCGACAAGGCAGGGATCATTCATTGCGCCATCGGAAAGGTCGGTTTTAAGGGAGAGGCGTTGCGTGAAAACCTACAGGCCGTGATGAACGAATTAAAGCGCCTAAAACCAGCGACAGCCAAGGGCATTTATGTGCAGCGCGTGACCGTTGCCACTACGATGGGCCCCGGCGTTCGCGTTGATCATGCGAGTTTGTAGTTTCTCGCTGTTGCACTGGGTTTTTGGCGAATGGGTTTTGCACAAGTAGAGTGTGGGCACCGGAGGTTCGGTGCTGTCGGTTGTGGGTGCCGGTTGTCCGGTACTCTGTCGTAGACCGCAGGTTGGGTTGCCTTAAACCAACGTCTGTTGGGTTGGGCCTGCGCAGACGGTGTCCGGAACGGGGTTGGTCCTGGTTCGAGGTCGCCGTAACAAAGGGTGGGGCGTTATGCGCCCTCGTGTAGTGACCTCTGGAGGTGAGTTGCTTGTGGCATTGAACCTCGAAGGCAAGAGGGCAATCGTAGAAGAGGTGGCGGCCGTTGCGTCGCGTGCCTTCTCTTGTATTGCCGCAGAATATACCGGCCTGCCCGTGGGGGCCATGACCAAACTGCGATCAGAAGCACGCAAAAAAGGCGTCTATGTGCGGGTGGTCCGCAATACACTCGCCCGTCGTGCCTTGGCGGGGACGAGTTTTGCCTGCATGGGTGATCAGTTGGTCGGGCCTTTGGTTCTGGCGTTTTCCCAAGACGATCCGGGCAGTGTCGCACGGGTTATGGGTGATTTTGCTAAAACCAACAACAAGCTGGTCATCAAAGCGGTGTCTTTCGGTGGGCGATTGTTGGATCCAAAGGATCTCAAGGTGTTGGCGAACATGCCTACCAGCGAGCAGGCGTTGGCCTCGCTCATGGGAGTCATCAAGGCGCCGATTACCAAGTTCGTTCGGACTCTCGCAGAGCCTTCCGCAAAATTGGTGCGTACCGTTGCCGCTATTCGTGATCAAAAACAGGCTGCGCCAGCCTGAACCCAATCCCCTGACCAGCTAGTCTCCTGTTCCTCGTGAACCAGGAAGGTCGACCCCTTAACCTTGATTCCGGATTCCGAACCAGAATTGATTGTTTCAGGAGCATCCATACAATGGCCGTGACCAAAGAAGAGATCCTGGACACCATTGCGAATATGACCGTGATGGAGATCGTTGACCTCATCGCTGCCATGGAGGCAAAGTTTGGTGTGTCTGCTGCTGCTGCTGTCGTCGCTGCCCCTGCGGGTGCGGTGGAGGCTGCTGCCCCCGTAGAAGAGCAAACCGAATTCAATGTCGTCATGACAAGCTTCGGTGCCAACAAGATTAATGTCATTAAAGTTGTTCGCGCCCTCACCGGGCTCGGCTTGAAAGAGGCCAAAGAATTGGTTGAGGGCGTGCCCTCGACGGTCAAAGAGGCCATTCCCAAGGCCGAGGCCGCTGATGTCAAGAAACAGCTCGAAGAGGCTGGGGCCACCGTCGAGGTCAAATGACCGGTGGTACCTTTCACGAGGTAGCAGTAGCGTCACGATCGGGTTCGTGGATGACGTTTCCTGTGAAGGGTGCGTTGGCCTTATTTCCGAAGCGGCTGGTGGCGCACGTGTCACCAGCCTTTTTGCGCTGTAGAACCCAGAGGGGAGCCTACGCAGTTCGCACCCCATCTCGCATTGTCATCCCATCCCCGCAAAGTGAACAACCCAACCTTACGTTGGATGGGCGATCTCCTGTCGGTTATACGTCGAGGAATATCGATGGCCTATTCTTTCACCGAGAAAAAGCGCGTCCGTAAGGACTTTGGCAAACGATCCAGCATCCTTGGTGTCCCCTATTTGTTGGCCATTCAACTGGATTCGTACCGAGAGTTTTTACAGGAGCATGTCCCTCCAGAACAATACGCTGACAATGGGTTACATGCTGCTTTCAAATCGGTGTTCCCGATTACGAGCTATTCGGGCAATGCTGCGCTTGAGTATGTAGGCTATCGCTTGGGACGACCCATCTTCGATGTAAAGGAATGTCAGTTGCGTGGCCTTACGTTTGCCGCCCCTCTGCGGGTACGGGTACGTTTGGTCATCTACGAAAAGGATGCACCTCAGGGCGCACGGATTGTTAAAGATATCAAAGAACAAGAAGTCTATATGGGCGAGATGCCCCTAATGACTGAAAACGGTACCTTTGTCGTCAATGGCACGGAGCGGGTCATTGTCTCCCAGTTGCACCGATCGCCTGGCGTCTTTTTCGACCACGACAAGGGCAAAACGCATTCTTCTGGCAAACTGTTGTATACCGCCCGCATCATTCCCTACCGTGGGTCATGGCTTGATTTCGAGTTCGATCCGAAGGATAACTTGTTCGTTCGCATCGATCGACGCCGCAAATTGCCAGCCACCGTGTTGCTGCGGGCGATGGGATACAACACCGAAGAGATCTTACAGCTCTTTTTTGACACGGACTGTTTTACCCTGACGTCGGATACGATTGTGCTCGACTTGGTGCCCGAGCGTTTGCGCGGCGAGACCGAAGAGTTTGATGTCCGTGCGCCAAGCGGCGCCGTCATCGTCGAGGCGGGTCGGCGCATTACCAACCGTCACATTATGGAGATCAAGAAGGCAGGCGTCACCCAATTGTTCGTGCCCCATACCTACGTTGTGGGGAAGGCACTCGCGCACGATGTGGTCGATCAAACCACAGGCGAACTGTTGGCCGCTGCCAATGATGTCCTTACCGAGGATCTGTTGTCACGTCTGCGCATCCTGGGCGAACTCAAAATCCGTACTTTGTACACCAACGATCTGGATCGGGGGCCTTACCTCTCGGATACGCTTCGGTTAGATTCTACCCACACCCCCTTAGAGGCCCAACAAGAAATCTACCGGATGATGCGTCCGGGCGAACCTCCGACCAAAGAAGCTGCACAAACCCTATTTAGCAACCTCTTTTTCTCTACCGAACGCTACGATTTGTCTGCCGTCGGACGCATGAAGTTCAATCGTCGCGTCGCTCGTCTAGAGATCACTGGGCTTGGCGTACTCTCCAAGCAGGATATCATCGATGTCATGAAGGTGCTCATCGATATCCGCAACGGAAAAGGGATCGTCGATGACATTGATCATTTGGGCAACCGACGCATTCGCAGTGTGGGTGAGATGGCCGAGAACCAATTCCGCATTGGATTGGTGCGTGTCGAGCGAGCGGTCAAGGAGCGTATTTCGCAGGCTGAATCCGATGGACTCATGCCGCAAGAGTTGATCAACGCAAAACCCGTGTCTGCCGTGATCAAGGAATTTTTTGGTTCCAGTCAGCTCTCGCAGTTCATGGATCAAAACAACCCGCTCTCCGAGGTGACACACAAGCGTCGTATTTCTGCCCTTGGGCCAGGAGGCTTGACCCGCGAAAGGGCAGGGTTCGAGGTACGCGATGTTCACCCCACCCATTACGGTCGGGTCTGCCCTATCGAAACGCCAGAAGGCCCAAACATTGGGCTTATCAATTCGCTTGCAGTGTATGCACGCACCAATGAATACGGCTTCCTTGAAACGCCCTACCGGAAGGTGGAAAACGGCTGCGTAGTCGATCAGGTAGAATACCTCTCTGCCATTGAAGAGGGAAAGTACGTGATTGCGCAGGCCAACACAGCCCTGGACGAAACAGGACGACTGGTGGACGAGTTGGTTTCTTGTCGCCATGAAAACGAATTTACGTTGTCATCGCCCGAAAAGATTCAGTACATGGATGTGTCTCCCCGCCAGATTGTTTCGGTTGCGGCGTCGCTTATTCCCTTTCTGGAACATGATGACGCGAACCGTGCGCTCATGGGTTCCAACATGCAACGGCAGGCGGTGCCTACCTTACGCTCCGAAAAGCCCGTCGTGGGCACGGGCATGGAAGCGGCGGTCGCGCGTGATTCTGGGGTGGTGGTGCAGGCGCGTCGTGGTGGCACGGTAGATTCGGTAGATGCCTCGCGTATTGTGGTGCGCGTAAACGACGAAGAGACCGAGCCGGGCGAGTCGGGGGTCGATATTTATACCCTCACCAAGTACACTCGTTCCAACCAGAATACCTGTATTAACCAGCGTCCTTTGGTGCATGTCAAAGATATCATCGCCCGTGGGGACGTATTGGCCGATGGGCCGAGCACCGATCTCGGGGAACTCGCTTTGGGCCAGAATATGCTGGTCGCGTTTATGCCTTGGAACGGCTACAACTTTGAAGATTCTATTTTGATCTCAGAGCGCGTGGTGGAGGAAGATCGTTTTACCACCATCCACATCGAAGAACTCACCTGCGTTGCCCGAGATACCAAATTAGGGCCAGAAGAAATCACCGCCGATATTTCCAACGTCGGTGAATCGGCGCTCACCAAGCTCGATGAAGCGGGTATTATCGCCATTGGTGCCCATGTCGGCCCTGGGGATATCCTGGTCGGCAAAGTCACCCCCAAGGGAGAGACACAGCTCTCACCAGAAGAAAAACTTCTCCGCGCCATCTTCGGTGAAAAAGCCTCGGACGTGAAGGATACCTCGTTGCGCGTGCCTTCGGGCATGAATGGTACCGTCATTGACGTACAGGTGTTCACACGCGATGGCATTGAAAAAGATAGTCGTGCGAAACTCATCGAGGATGTAGAGCTGGCTCGCGTCAAAAAGGACTTGCAAGATCAACTCCGCATCAAAGAAAACGATTCTTACCAGCGCATCGAACGAATGCTCCTTGGCAAAATTGCAGACGGTGGCCCCGGGGGGTTGCGGGTCGGCACCAAGATCACCCAAGAGTACCTGGATACCATCAACCGTTCCCACTGGTTCGATATCCGTCTGCGCAACGAGGAAACGCGGAATCAATTGGAACTGCTCGCCGAGCAAATCCAAAAACAGCAAGAAGATTTTGACCAGCTTTATGAAGAAAAGCGCGAGAAACTCGTCAGTGGCGATGACCTCGCCCCAGGCGTTCAGAAAATGGTCAAAGTGTATCTGGCGGTCAAGCGTCGCATCCAGCCCGGGGACAAAATGGCAGGGCGCCATGGCAACAAAGGCGTGATTTCGATGATCGTACCCGTCGAAGACATGCCCTTCATGGAAGACGGTACGGCCGTTGATATCGTCTTGAATCCACTCGGCGTGCCTTCGCGCATGAATGTGGGCCAGGTCTTAGAAACCCACCTTGGGTGGGCGGCCAAAGGACTTGGACTCATGATCGGACAGATGATCGATGATCGAAAGCAGATTACCGAGGTGCGTGGCTTCCTGGATCGGGTCTATAACCAATCAGGGGGTACCAAACACACGGATCTCGATTCTCTAAACGACGAAGAGATTGTCGTCTTGGCCCAACACCTGCGCCAAGGGGTTCCGATTGCCACCCCCGTGTTCGATGGTGCCACAGAAACTGAGATCAAAAATTTGCTGGAACTCGCCAATTTGCCCCGCAGCGGCCAAACACGGCTGCGCGACGGACGCACCGGAGAACTCTTCGATCGTCCCACCACCGTTGGGTATATGTACATCCTCAAGCTCAACCACCTGGTCGACGACAAGATGCACGCCCGATCCACCGGCCCCTACAGCCTCGTTACCCAGCAACCCCTCGGTGGAAAGGCACAATTCGGTGGACAGCGTTTCGGTGAAATGGAAGTGTGGGCACTGGAGTCCTACGGGGCTGCCTATACCCTCCAAGAAATGCTCACGGTCAAATCAGACGATGTCAATGGTCGTACCAAGATGTACAAAAACGTCGTTGAGAATGATCACCGGATGGAGGCCAATATGCCTGAATCCTTCAATGTGTTGATAAAAGAAATCAAGGCATTGGCGATCGACATCGATCTTGAACATCGTCCGTAAGGCACATCCCATGTTGCGTCCGTTGATAAAGAAATCAAGGCGGTCGAAGGTTGCCCTTCTCCCGAACCAAAACAAATAACGTAGGAGACTCCATTGAAAGATCCTCTCTTCAACCTGCAAAAGCAGATCAGTCAGAACGATCGGTCAGGGGAGTTTGATGCCATTCGTATTGGGCTCGCTTCACCGGAGATGATCCACTCTTGGTCTTATGGTGAGGTCAAGAAGTCAGAGACCATCAACTACCGCACCTTCAAACCAGAACGGGATGGTCTTTTCTGTGCCAAAATTTTTGGGCCTATTAAAGATTACGAATGTTTGTGCGGCAAGTACAAGCGGCTCAAACACCGTGGCGTCGTGTGTGAAAAGTGTGGCGTAGAAGTCACGTTGACCAAAGTGCGCCGCGAGCGCATGGGTCATATCGAATTGGCGTCTCCTGTTGCGCACATCTGGTTCTTGAAGTCCTTGCCCTCGCGCATGGGCTTGTTGCTCGATATGACCTTGCGCGACATTGAGCGCGTTTTATACTTTGAGGCATTTGTCGTCATTGAACCAGGCATGACCCCCATGGAGCGCGGTCAGATCCTCACGGATGAACAATACCTGGACGCCATCGAAGAACACAGCGATGAATTTGACGCCCGCATGGGTGCCGAAGCCATTCATGAATTGCTTCGTACCATCGACCTGCAAAAAGAGATTGCACAATTACGAGAAGAGATCCCAACGACAGGTTCCGAAACACGCATCAAAAAACTGACCAAACGCCTTAAACTCATGGAAGCGTTTGTGGAATCTGGGAACAAACCGTCGTGGATGATTCTCAATGTCCTGCCGGTCTTGCCCCCCGATTTGCATCCGCTTGTGCCGTTGGACGGAGGACGGTTTGCGACCTCGGATCTCAACGATCTCTATCGTCGGGTGATCAACCGCAACAACCGCCTGAAGCGTCTTCTCGATCTGAACGCACCCGATATCATCGTGCGCAACGAAAAGCGCATGTTGCAAGAAGCAGTTGACGCACTGCTCGACAATGGCCGTCGTGGAAAGGCCATCACCGGATCGAACAAGCGCCAGTTAAAATCCCTTGCCGACATGATCAAAGGCAAGCAAGGACGCTTCCGCCAAAACCTGCTCGGTAAGCGGGTGGATTATTCGGGGCGATCGGTCATCGTGGTCGGCCCTACCCTGCGTCTGCACCAGTGTGGTTTGCCCAAAAAAATGGCGCTCGAATTGTTCAAGCCCTTTATTTTTAGCAAACTGCAACTGCGTGGGAAAGCCACGACGATCAAAACCGCCAAACGGATGGTCGAACACGAAACGGCCGATGTCTGGGATATCTTGGAAGAAGTCATCCGAGAACACCCTGTCATGCTGAACCGTGCCCCTACGTTGCATCGGTTGGGCATCCAGGCGTTTGAGCCTGTCCTCATTGAGGGTAAGGCGATCCAATTGCATCCGTTGGTCTGTGCGGCCTTCAATGCGGATTTCGACGGCGACCAGATGGCCGTCCATGTGCCGCTCTCCCTGGAGGCACAGATCGAGGCACGGGTGCTCATGATGAGCACCAACAATGTGTTGTCCCCGGCCAACGGGGAACCCATCATCGTCCCGTCTCAAGACGTCGTGCTCGGATTGTATTACATGACCCGTGAGCGGGTCGGTGCGAAAGGCGAGGGCATGTATTTCGCCGATTACGAAGAGGTTCACCGCGCCTACGAAAATCGTGCGGTGGAACTCCACGCAAAAGTACGAACCCGCGTTTTCGAAGAAAATGAACAGGGCGAAATGGTTCGACGCCGCGTCGACACCACAGTAGGCCGGGCGTTGCTCTATGAAATCGTTCCCAAACGCCTCTCTTTTGATTTTGTCAACCAACCGTTGACCAAAAAGGCCATCTCGCGCCTCATCAATACTTGCTATCGTCAGCTGGGCCTGAAAGATACGGTAATTTTCGCTGATCAGATCATGTACACGGGCTTTGCCTACGCTACGCGGTCGGGGGTGTCGATCGGTGTAGATGACATGGTCGTGCCCGAGGAGAAAAAGAGCATTTTGGCCCGCGCCGAAAACGAAGTGAAGGACATTGAACAACAATATGCGTCCGGTCTAGTAACGAACGGCGAACGCTACAACAAAGTCGTGGACATTTGGTCGCATACGAATGACCAGGTTGCTAAGGCGATGATGGACAAACTGGGCACCGAGTCCGCACAGCCTTCTGCAGAACGCATGGCAGAGGCGTGGGCGGAACGCGAGATCAAACGCCTAGAAGCGGAGTTCCAAACAACGGGTGGCGATCAAACCACTTATCGTGCGCTCTTCCAGCCGGTCTTAGAAGCCCGCAGCCAGGGTCGCTTGCCTGCTGGTATAGAACTGCCGCCGATTGCCTTAAAGCAGTCTTCCTTCAATTCCATTTATATGATGGCGGATTCTGGGGCGCGTGGCTCTGCTGCACAGATCCGCCAACTCGCCGGTATGCGTGGACTGATGGCCAAACCAGACGGTTCTATCATCGAGACGCCCATCACGGCCAACTTCCGCGAGGGGTTGGATGTTCTGCAATACTTTATCTCCACCCATGGTGCCCGCAAAGGCTTGGCCGATACAGCACTCAAAACGGCCAATTCCGGTTATCTCACGCGGCGCTTGGTGGATGTTGCCCAGGATCTCGTCGTTACCGAACACGATTGCGGTACCCTCTATGGACTGACCATGACCTCCCTGGTGGAAGGCGGTGACGTGGTAGAACCGCTGCGTGAACGGGTGTTGGGGCGCGTGGTGGGCATGGATGTGACCCTGCCAGGCACCCAAGAGACGCTTATACCAGCAGGGATATTGCTGGATGAGCAGCACGTAGAATTGCTGGAAGCGAACAGCGTAGAACAACTCCAGGTACGCTCCCCGATTACGTGCGAGACACGCCACGGAATCTGCGCCAGCTGCTATGGTCGCGATCTGGGACGAGGACATCTTGCGAATGTGGGCGAAGCGGTCGGTGTGATCGCCGCACAGTCCATTGGTGAGCCTGGTACACAGTTGACCATGCGTACCTTCCACATCGGTGGTGCGGCTTCTCGGGCCGCTGCAGTCAACCGTGTGCAGGTCAAATCCAAAGGAACCGTGCGCCTGCACAACAGCAAAGTCGTGCAACACCGCGCAGGGCATCGGGTGGCCGTCTCCCGTTCTGGTGAAATGACCGTGGTGGACGAGCATGGTCGTGAACGGGAACGCTACAAAATTCAATACGGTGCTGTCTTGTCGGTGGGGGATGGCGACGAAGTCAGCCCAGGTCAGATCGTTGCCCAGTGGGATCCCCACACGCGCCCCATCGTGACCGAAGTCGCCGGTGTCCTCCGCTTCCAAGATTTCCAGGAAGGGGTGACCGTGCATCGCCAGTTGGATGAAGTGACGGGTCTTTCTTCGCTCGTCATCACCGACCCGAAGATGCGCGGTACGGCTGCCAAAGACCTGCGGCCCATGGTGAAGCTCGTCGACAGTCGCGGTATCGACATCCACATCCCAGGAACCGAGCTATACGCCCATTATTTTCTTCCGGCGGGTGCGATCATCGGTGTGGAAGACGGTGCAGAGGTGGGGGTTGGCGATGTTATCGCACGCATTCCCCAAGAATCCTCGAAGACCCGCGATATTACGGGCGGTCTTCCTCGGGTGGCGGATCTGTTTGAGGCTCGCAAACCGAAAGACCCTGCCGTGCTTGCCGAGATTTCGGGTACCGTAAGCTTTGGCAAAGACACCAAGGGTAAACAACGGCTCATCATCACACCGACCGATGGGGGAGAATCCCACGAAGAGTTGATCCCCAAATGGCGGCAGGTGATCGTTTTTGAAGGGGAGCACGTCGAGCGAGGCGAAGTCATTGTCGAAGGGTCTCCGGCACCGCACGACATTTTGCGTCTGCGGGGAGTATCGGCGCTCGCAAGCTACATCATCAACGAGGTACAAGACGTTTATCGTCTACAAGGCGTTAAGATCAACGATAAACACATCGAAGTCATTGTGCGTCAAATGCTGCGCAAGGCCGAGATCACCGATGCGGGCGATACCCGTTTCCTCAAGGGAGAACAGGTCGATCGGGCGCGTGTCCTGGAGGAAAACGAGAAGGTCGCGGTGCAAGGTAAGCGCATGGCCTACTATGATCCGGTGCTCCTCGGCATCACCAAAGCGTCGCTTGCCACGGAGTCCTTCATTTCAGCCGCCTCGTTCCAAGAAACAACGCGGGTACTGACGGAAGCAGCGGTTAGTGGCAAGCGCGACGATCTGCGTGGCTTGAAAGAGAACGTCATCGTGGGCAGACTCATCCCGGCGGGTACCGGGTTGGCCTATCATCTGGAGCGCACGCGTCGTCGGGATCTCAGTATGCACCCGGTGCCGTCGGTCTCGACGCATACGGAGGAGAAGCCACACCGAGAGGCACTCCTCGCCAACTTCTCACCTATCGCGCCCATCGCGGAAGAAGCCGAAGCAGCAAAAGAATAGTGCCCCGATCGGCACAAAACGCCCCTACTGTCTCTGGTCTCGGAGACGTAGGGGCGCTCTTCGTTTCGAGGCTTCGGATTCCGGTTCCAGCGCGGGACGGGATTGCTTGCGGGATTGCTCGATAGTACGTAACCCAAGTTGCCACCTATCAGGCGACGAAGACCGCATAAGAAATATGATATTTCAGGCTGCGAATTGAAAGCTGTGAGCCAGGACAAACAGAAATGCTTTTAATTCAAAACCAG
>CAIJYR010000060.1 GCA_903824965.1 uncultured Thiotrichales bacterium | reverse complement strand
TCTCGTCCATTTTACTTCCCCATCGGCAACCAATAGATTGATTACTATAAGGCTACATTAATCCATTACCTCTTGGAAGGATTCTGATGGTGGTCATAGGTGGCAACTTGGGTTAGATACTGCTAACCATATCACAAGAACGACAGAGGGCATTTCCTGATATAAACAGAATCGCTGCAGAGATTGGCAAGGATGTGGCACTTTCAGCAGCATTTCTGAAAGCGGTAAATTCTCCTGTATTCAATGTGCAGCACAAGGTATACACCATTCAGAGTGCTGTGGTGAGTCTTGGAATTGATTCCGTAATGAGTTTGGTTACAGGTATCTCTCTGCGAATGGCAGTGTCTGGAAGGGATATGGAAAAACAGAGAGATTCTGGGATACCAGCATCGATACAGCACTCATTTGTGCTTTGTTGGCAGAACGCTTTGAGGTTATGGAGAGCGACCAAGTCTATCTTCTTGGACTTTGCCAAGATGTTGAAATACCGCTGCTCTTAGAAATGGTCAGTAACTATTTTGAGATTCTAAAGAATGGAAACAAGAGTACTGCTGATACCCTAAGCGCCATTGAAGATAATGAACCATCCACGAACCACACACTTATCGGATATCGTGTTTCAGAAGATTGTGGTTTATCCCCAGAGATACGCGAGACCATCCTACATCACCACAACGAGGCTACTTTCGTGCATCAGGACAATCTCTCTTTCGCAAGACGAGTAGGGTTGTTGACGATTTCTGAGTATTTTTGTCGTTTATACCGTAGCGAGAACGAGGATAGTATATGGCTTCGCGTTGGGGACGCAATACATGAGATGTTCGGCCTTACAGATGATGATATCGCCGATCTCATAGAAGAAACTCAAGACATCCTCTCAGCACGGTGAACAATGAACAGCTCAGACCTTATAGATATCATTGCCCACAAGAACAGCCACCTACAATACGATGACGTGGACAAGGCCATCAGGGTGATCATCGATACTATCTCACAGGCTCTTGCAGAAGGCGACCGTGTAGAAGTGCGTGGATTCGGTTCATTCTCCACCCATTATCAGTCACCACGCGCTGGACGGAATCCGAAGACAGGAATGGCTGTTGCTCTTCGGGGGAGATATAAACCGCATTTCAAGGCTGGGAAAGAAATGCGCGAACGGGTACGGCATTCCACCTACCCGATTATTCAAGCCGATGATGGCGAGTAAGCATCACCACGACAACGGACAAGATACCCAATGACCATCACACGCTCAGAAATCAGCCCTCGATTTGCGATACACACCTAAGAGAAAGCGGATGGAAGAGTATATGCTCTTATCATCAGGATAGGTCAGCCTATGAGTGGCTACTCACTAGTGGTCTTCAAGTACAAGGATGGGCATGAGAATGTCGTGAATGGTTTTGGCGGGTACTACGCCAGTGTCACAAACGCACACCGAGCAGTAGAGAAGTTCATTGCGAAATATTGCCTTCTTCCTCCTAATAAGAAATGAGAATACCTCCACGGGTTTAGTAAATGATTCTGAGTCATCCATATAATGTGCTGTACCACTTGCCAAGGTGATACTTCAAGGGTGTGCGTAAGCATCCGACAACCATTCACGTCCTGTTATCATTGATACCATAGAAATGGCGACCTTACTCGATAGATACCATGCTCTCACCACCGACGATCGCAAACTCATATTGCTGAGTGCCGTCTGTGGCGAACCAGTGACGCAGACCCAGTTCAAAAATCTGCTGATGCAGATGCGCTGGCGCAATACGCAGAACAGGTTGTCTTCTCAAGCATTTGATGGCACAGAACGCGCACGGCTGGTCAAGACAGGGGTTTTGGTGGATCAAAATGGAAGGTTCTGTTGTCATCCCGATCTGATCGCTCCTCTCTGTCGTGATGCGCAAGAACAGGGGCTGTTGGCTCCCATGATGGTTGTAGTTCAAGAGGCGTTGCCATATCAACCAAATCATTTTCAGGTAGAAACGAAGGAAATCCGCCGTCATCGAGATCTACGCTTCGCGGTGCTGCAAAGCAACGAGTCTGAAATGTTTCGGATACTTGGTTGTTCCCAGCCAGATTTCGTCAATGTCGATGTACGCGATGCCCGTTATCTGGAAGGGATTCTCGGCGAGAATCTGTATCAGGCCTCGGACAAAATCCAGTTCCTGGTACTCGACCCAATTCTAGATGACGGCGATCGAATTCTTGCAGACGAACGGGTTCGCTACGAACGATTTGAGAGAATCTTTGGAGCCACACCGGATCCGCACCGTCAGGTTCGTTACAGCTTGGCATTTCGACGCCTGATGCGTGGCCATCTAGCTGCTGCAGAGGCGATCCTTCCCAAAGAGGCTGAAGAACTCTATGCGGATGCCCTACGCACGATGTTCCTCTTTCTCCACGGAGAGGACAGCAGCGCATTCTCACTGTTCGAGAGAGTGCTACGTGACGGCAAAAAAGCTGTCGGAAAACGCACGATCTATTTCCCTGATCTTCCTGGCGTGTTGCACTTTCTCCTGTTGATGCGTGAGGGTTCGCCGCAGGCGAAGAAACTCTTGGAACAACAACTGGCGCTGATCCACAAATCACCCCAGTCAGACAGCGGCTATGCACTCACCCTTTCTTTACTCGCGCAGACCTGGCATGTTCTAAATGGTCAAATTCCACTCAGTGCGCTCGATGCGACTTGCGCCATCAACGATCGATATCCCTTTCCTTGGTTTGATCTGTTCCAAGGGCTTTGCCTGCATTGGCTCGGTGTCGTACCCAACGAGACTCGCCGACAACGGCTACGGATTTTCCAGAGACAGGCCGTCCAGGGCGGTTATCTTTGGTATGCCCGCGAGGCGGCTCTGCTGTTACAGGCTTGGGGTGAGCCAGGTGATGACCGCGCTGTCATCAAAGCACTCGATACAAAACCGCTGATTGATTTGCATCGACCCGAGACAAGTTGGGAGCGAACCCTGCGAGTGTTGCGCGAGTTCGCTGATCCCACGCCGACCACTGGATCAACACCGTCCTCCGTCCAACCAGATCTGCGCATGACATGGGATGTCTATTTTTTCGAGCAGCAGGGTATTGCTCGTCTTGATCCACGCGAGCAGAAACGCAATAAGGGCGGAGGCTGGACAAAGGGCAGAGCGGTTGCGCTCAAGCGTCTGCAGTACGAATTCAAGACATTTGAATACCTGACTGCACAGGATCGAGCGATCTGCGCAGGTATCAGGACAGAGTATATTAGCCATGGTTGGGGTGGTGGCGCGAGACCCGAATATTTTCTTGATTCCCTCGCAGCCCTGCGTGCTGCAGTGGGTCACCCCTATCTCTTCCTGGCTGAACAGCCGGTGGTGTTGCTCCAGGATCAGCCACGGTTGGTAGTCCTGCGCGAGAAAAAGAATATCCGTATTACCCTGTATCCTCCGATCAATGGAAAGGAAAAATACACGCTGATCCGCGAGGGCAACCGGTTGCGCCTCTTTGAATTCACTCCCCAGCATGATCGGATTTGGGCACTGATCGGAGCCAAGGGACTTGAGATGCCCAAGGAGGCAGAGGTACGGGTGCTGGAAACCATGGCGGCCCTCGCACCGCTCATTACCGTCCATTCCGAAATTGGCGGCGACGCGGGCGGTGGCGTGGAAGAAGTCGCTGCCGACGGCCGTCTTTATCTCCAGCTGCAACCACTGGGTGAGGGTCTACGCATCACAGCACTCGTCAAACCACTCGGTGACCAGGGGCCGCAAAACCCCCCAGGCGAGGGTGCGACCTCTATCTTCAGCGAGATTGATGGCAAGCGCCTACACGCCCGACGCTCGCTGAAGGCCGAGCAAGCGGCTGCGGCGCGTTTATTCGCCACCTGTCCGGCGCTGGATCCAGACGCTTGGGAGTGGCCACTAGAGGATCCTCTGAGCGCCCTCGAAACTCTGGAGAATCTGCGTACATTGGGTGAGGAACTCGTGCTCGAATGGCCGCAAGGCAAAGCGGTGCGCCTGGCTCGACATGCAGGACTTGCAGCGTTTCAGGGGCGGGTGGGTGCCCAACAAGACTGGTTCGCCCTATCGGGCGCACTCACACTAGACGATGGCCGAGTGTTGGACATGATGCGCCTCCTTGAACTCCTCGGCACGGCCCCGGGTCGCTTTGTACGGATGGGTGAGAATGAGTTTCTTGGTCTCAGCCAAGACTTACATCGACGACTGGAGGCTATACGCGCACTCCAGGATCGTGGGCGCATCCATCCCCTTGCTGTTGGCCTGCTGGATGAGGCGATTGAAGGACTTGAGGTCAAGAGTGACCAGGCATGGCAGGCCCAAAAACAGCGCATCCTTGCGGCTGGCGAACTAACCCCAATACTCCCCTCGACCTTGCGTGCCGAACTGCGTGATTACCAATCCGAGGGTTTTGGATGGTTGGCACGTCTTGCCCACTGGGGTGCAGGTGCGTGTCTTGCTGACGATATGGGATTAGGCAAGACCATCCAAGCCCTTGCCCTGCTCCTGATGCGTGCTGCGGATGGCCCTGCGTTGGTGTTGGCACCAACCTCAGTTTGCGCCAACTGGATCGACGAAGCCGCACGTTTCGCACCGACCCTCAACGCCCAGATGTTCGGTTCTGGCGACCGTTCCGCCCAACTGGCCGCCCTCGGCCCCTTTGATCTGCTGGTGTGCAGCTATGGTCTACTCCAATCTGAGTCCGAAGCCCTAGCAAAAGTCACTTGGCATACCATTGTCGCCGATGAAGCACAGGCATTCAAAAACACGCAGACCAAGCGATCCAAGGCAGTCATGGAGCTGCAAGGTGCCTTTCGCATGATTACCACCGGCACTCCGATCGAGAACCATCTAGGCGAATTATGGAATCTATTCCGTTTTATCAATCCAGGATTGCTCGGCAGTCTCGAACACTTTAACAACCGTTTTGCCAATCCAATCGAACAATACCAGGACAAGAATGCACGTCATCAATTGAAACGCCTGATTCGCCCCTTTATTTTACGCCGTCTGAAGAGCGATGTGCTCACCGAATTACCAGAACGCACAGAAATTACGATTCACGTCGAGTTAAGCGACGAGGAACGCGCTTTTTACGAGGCACTGCGTCTCACCGCATTGGAACGCATCCAAAGCGCGAGTGGTCCAGGAGGCACTGATCCACGTTTTCAGATTCTCGCCGAGATCATGCGGCTCCGTCGCGCCTGTTGTCATCCAAAACTGGTGCTGCCGGGAAGTCCGGTGGGTAGCTCCAAATTGCAGGCATTTATTGAGATAATCGAGGAGCTACGCGAGAACCGCCACAAAGCCCTAGTTTTCAGTCAATTTGTCGATCACCTGCATTTGGTACGCGATTGGCTCGACGAAAAACAGATCGCTTATCAGTACTTGGACGGTTCTACCCCTGCAAAGAAACGCCAAGAAGCGGTCAATGCCTTCCAGTCCGGTCAGGGCGACTTATTCCTCATCAGTCTCAAAGCGGGCGGTGCAGGACTCAATCTTACCGCTGCTGACTATGTCATCCACCTCGATCCTTGGTGGAACCCAGCGGTGGAGGATCAGGCATCTGATCGCGCCCATCGTATTGGCCAGCAGCGACCGGTGACGATTTATCGCTTGGTGACACGCGATACTATTGAGGATCGCATCATTGACTTACATCGTTACAAACGCGATCTCGCCGATTCCCTGCTGGAGGGATCCGAGATGAGCGCCCGATTGGGTATGGAGGAGATGATGGCGTTGCTGCGTGAAGGGTAGTACCACCTGGTGGGGTATGTTTCTAGCGGTGGACTGAAAAATGTAAATAGCGGAGCAATTGGGGGCAAAGTGGCACAGGGTGCTAGGAAAGAAAAGTGTTGGCAAATCGACCAAGGTGAGAACTCAACTAGCAGCGCAGACCGGACTCTTCCGAGTCCATTTCAACCACCCAACTGGCTCCCTTTTGCCACGCCATTCACACCCCCCAAAGGAAACGGTCTACGACGCATCTCCGCCCTAACAAACCCAGAAAATTATCGACGCTGCCCCAACAACCAGATCGTTGCCTTGTGTGCCGCTTGAGCACCGCCGTGTTTATCTGGATGGCACAGTTGCAATAGCATCTTTTCTATCTTTGGTGGGATTGCAGGTGCCGATTTCCGTAGTGCGACAAGCTCGTCTTCCATATCGACAACTTCTTTTGCGAGGGCGGCGATCGTTGCTTTGTACGTAGCAATCTCTTTTTCTAATTCTACCAGTTTCTCGAACGAATGCTCTCTCATTACCCAACACGTCATGCAAAGTTTAACGGTTGGATAATGGTGCGTAAAATCCGCACCACACCGCGTACACTTCCTAATCCCGTTAGCCGCCGCAGCAGCCGATCGTCGTCTCGGTCGCGCCGTCATTAGTCTATCTCCGCATCTCGATGCAGATCGCCGCCTTGACCGCTGAGTGATCCAGCCCGCGCCGCTCGTATATCGCACGCAGCCCTGGGACGTTCGCTAGAACGGTGGCCAGAATCTCCTGTCTATCGCTCTCCGGCAATTTGAGGTAGCTCGCAAATAGTGTGTCGCCATCGTCACGCCTACGCAGGCGCTCTGCCTCCTCGTCGTCTCGCGCCTTGACCCTGGCGATTTCCTCCTTGTCCCGCTTCTCGCGGGCCTTGGCAGCCTTGGCTTCCTCCTTGTGAGCTTCTTGCGCGACCTTTACGTCCGGCTTCTGGTCGAACTTGAAGATGAGGGAAGAAACGGTACGGCCCGTCTTTTTCTGCGTGTAGGAAACGATCAGGTCGGAATGCAGGTTGATTTGGGCGACAGCCACATCAATGACACGTACCTTGAAGTTCTTGATGTCTTTATACTGCCCATCCAGCATTAACGCCCTCCTCAACCATTCGACATCAATATCACGCTCTCCGACGCTTCCCCATTGGATGAGAAGTTCGTACAACCGGATGGCATATACGCTGGTCATTCCGGCGATTTGTTCCAACTTATACCTTGTAAATGCAGCTTCTAATCGGATGATGTATAAAACGACGATTGGAGAGAATGCGAGCCTTACCACCCCCGCCCCGTCAACGTGACTTGTGGCAGACAACCACCTGGACGTAATCACGTCTTTATCCCCTGTCTCTGACCACACACCGTACAGGGTGAACTCTCGCAGGAAAAGCGTCCTGGCTGCCTCCTTGATGTGTTCATAGGCTTTGTTGGGTGCCACCCCGTAAACCTCCGCGTAGTCCTTGGCGCGGATAATCGCAAAAGTGTCGGCACTCAGACCCTTCTGCGTCTTGCGAGCCTCAGTAATACCGAACAGAATGATTCGCTGTTCGACCAAGTCGAGGCGGTAACTAGCCTCGATCAGTTTGTTGTCCTTCACCACCAACTCTTGCTTGCTTTTGGCCATGGGATACACCTCAATGGCGACAGTATAGCGCATACAGGTACAAATCTGAACTTGTACCTGTATAGTCCTAATCTGTACCTGTTTGAGTCCTAATTTGTACCTACATTGCGAAGACATTAGTCCTAATCTGTACCTTTATCCCTCTCCAGCCCTTTGATTCCAGTAGCGAATTCGGCGCGTAAAAGCTGTTGACTTTAAACCCTAAAAGCAGAAAAGCCGCGCACATGCGCGAGCGCGTGCGCGTGCGCGTGGGGACTGACTAGGAGAAGAGCACGTCAAAACCAGCGGCTAGAAGGCAAAACGTCAAAAGCGGTCACGAATGAGAAAATCGAAGGCCAAGGCAACGGCGCAGTACCACATCGGTCTGCGCGGTCAGTTTGTTGTCCTTCACCACCAACTCTTGCTTGCTTTTGGCCATGGGATACACCTCAATGGCGACAGTATAGCGCATACAGGTACAAATCTGAACTTGTACCTGTATAGTCCTAATCTGTACCTGTT
>CAIJYR010000059.1 GCA_903824965.1 uncultured Thiotrichales bacterium | reverse complement strand
GTGGCGGACGCAGGGCGGCGCGGGCGCCGAAGGCACGGCATGTCGCCAATTTTTCGCTCCCGACGGCGACTGGGATGTCCCAGTCGGGTATCGCGAAAAATGGCGACTTCCCTGTAGGCGTGTATTTTCCTAACAAGATTTCACCAGCATGCTTTATTCTTCCCAATATTTCCATTGGATCTTCTGTCATAATCTCAACATGCTCTGGAGCGTATTGGTTTATGAAATCAATAGCACTGTCCATGTCCTTTGTAAGGATAACACCACTGTTTCTTGCGAAACTTTCTATGCAGTATTTCTGCCCTTTTCCTGGCACTTTCTTTACGAGTTTCCGTAGATGCTTCATTGCCTTCTCGGCCAGGTCTCTGTCAAAGGTGACAAGAAGAGAAGGGGAATTTGGGCCATGTTCGGCTTCAACAAGCCAATCCAGTGCTACATTGTGAGGATCTGCAGTCCCATCTGCCAAAATAATTGATTCACTGATTCCTGCAGGGATGCCAACATCCACTACGCTATGTAGAAGCGATTTTGCTGCAACCACATATTCGTTTCCCGGCCCCACAATCTTGTGTACCTTAGGAACTATACCATCGACTCCATAAGCCATGGCTGCGATTGCTTGTGCACCACCCAATTTGTAGACGTGGTTTATACCAATCAGTTCAGCCGCGAGTAATGTGGCTGGATCAACCGATCCATCGCTCATGGGCGGTGTGCAAATGATTATCTTCTCAACCCCAGCTACCATTGCAGGAACACCAAGTCTCACCACAATTTGTGCAAACGATCCCTTGCCCATTGGAACATAAATCCAGACCGATTCGATGGGGGTTACTTTCTCTCCGGCAAATATTCCCTCATCAATTTCCGTCAACCAAACATTTGCCGGTTTCTGGGCAACATGAAACTTTTTAATGTTGATGATGGCTACATGGATTGCATTCACCACATTGGGGGGGACTAAATCAATCGCCTTTTTAAATTCCTCTGGAGTAACTTTTAAATTTTGCTCGTCAATAATAACTTTATCGAAATCAAGCGAATATTTCTTGATGGCGCTCATGCCATGTACTCGAACGTTGTCTACAATCGCAGAAACGTCCGACTCTGTACTGCGAGCATCAACTCTGTTTCTACCAAAGATGGCTGATTTCTCTTTGCTTGATAGTGTTTCAAGTTCGTATATCTTGATTTGCATGGAACGCTCCGATGTTTCAGGTGGATATTAAATGGCAAGATCGCTAGCCCATTGTGCTCCTAAATAATTAGATGGTGACAACCTTATGGCTCCCTCCTCAATCAAGCGGTTCAATGTATTAAACCCTTGGGGCAAGCGAATAATGTAGTCCTCCACTCCAAGTGTTTCAATTCCACGATTCACAGCATCAGCGCCTAATACCTCTTTGCCGGGGCGCAGCCGAGTGTTCATCAATCGTTCTTGATCGCTTATGTCTTTTGCCCCCTCTTCTTGAAAACAAAATATTGATGTACGCGGTGTCAGATCAGGCTCATATTCTGTTGAGAAATCAATGCCAACGGCAACATGGAGATCGCTTAGGCTGTCTCCGATCATCAGGATCTGGTCTGGTGCGGCTTTGGTTATGTGGGCTATTTGTTTCAGTGGCATCACGTCAGGTTTCTGAAAACCGCAGGGGACAAGGATTTTCTCGTAGCCAGATTGCACAGGAAATGATCCGTTCGTCTGAAGAATTTGCTGCTCAGGATGTGCAGGATCATATTTCGCATAAATGGCATCGAAACAAATGGGTGATATACCAGATCGCATCAGTCGCAGAACAACAGAATCACTCAAAGAGTCTGAGTAGATGGCAATATAGATTCCATAGTTCGTGGCACACATCAAGAATTCGAGTACGCCACTATACAACTGAAACGATGCGTTCACTGCGTGCTGCATACGATGCAGCGTTGCTACTGGTATAGCAGCATCAAGTGCCTCAAGGGTTTGCACAAACATTTGTTGCGTACTTTCTTCAGGATGATGCAAAAGGGACTGAATACCGAAAAGGCTCATCATCCGGGAAGGTAACCTATCGCTCCACATCTTGAGATACGTATCTTCAAATAATCTTTTAAGTGCAGCATCCGCCTCGATAAGAGAAATGAGCACTTTGTATGTTGGCATCAGAGTGCCGTCCATATCGATGACAACAGCCTTGATATGCAGAGGCTGTGAAAGTGCAGCGCCGACGGGCGCAGAAGGGGTGTAATGTGGTTTTGTGAGAACCATGGGCGGTGTTATCGACATATTCATCCTAGTAATCAGCGGCCGCACTGATTGGTTTGATAAGCGCGAGTACAGGCTTTCTGGGCCTGTCTTGCCATTGCTACGTTTGTTTCAAGCGAAGCAACGGTTGCAGACGTACTACGGTATCCATAGAACGGATCGCAATTCAGTGTGAAGTGCTGCTGGCTTTGTGCCAGTCATACCACGCCCACGCCATGTCATTTATAGCGAATACTCCTACCTTCGCAATGGCAAGCCCACCACCGACGATGAGGGTAATGGGAAGTGAGCTGGTCCAGAAATACAACATCCCACTGGTTGCAAGTGTTACTGCTGTTTTATACGTTATCATTTTCAATGTCACATGCTTTGCACTGTCTGAGACATCAAACTTATCTTTATTTAAAATAGTTTTAGATGGGTAGTATGTGTCCCACCAATAATCATTAGCAACATAGATGACTATGGCAACGCCAGTAAAGGAGGCAGTCAGAATGGAAGCATCCAGCCAACTCCCTGTTGCAGGTCGTAAAAACAGCAAGTTTGTTACGATAGTTCCTGCTTTGTAGGTCGCTCCTTTCATGATTGAATGTTGCAGCGAGGCTGGTGGGGGCGTCGCAACAGCCCCTGGTGGCTGGGATGAGGTTGGTGGGGGTGTCACAACAGCCCCTAGTGGCTCTGCGTGAGGTGCGCCGATTGGGATGATCCACGCAAGTATGACGAGCGCGGCGAAAGGCATTATCCTCATGATCGAATCATCCTCTGAAATGGCGCTGAAGCGCGGTAGTGGTGTCAGACCCCGACTAATCCACGCGAGATTTCAAAAAGCCAAAATGAATTATTATCTCCCTTTGGGTGAAGCATTCTGTTCGATAACGCACATAACAGATATAACATCCACTGTTTGCCGAGAACCCAGCCTCGTTGAGAACCGCCAGCTTACCTCCCCATGACTAAAGTCAGGGGCTTCGCACAGGCTTCTAGTGAGTTCCACGGGATCTCAATTCTGTGGAGAGGTCGTGAGACCTGAGGAAGTCTGTCGGCTGCAGCACATACGGCATAAGACTCCCAGTAAGATGGCTCTTACTGGCGATAACCACGCCACTTCGCCGGCCTGTCTCTGTGAAGCAGAAATCAGACACACAAACCGTATGATTAGGGTTGGTATCAGTCCTGAAGGACGGAACATGGACTTTTATCGACAGCAATAGACTTGTATACTCCGTCCGTGAAGCTATCCTGCTGGGCAAAATGGCAAGGCTATCCCTTGACAAAGCAGCACCTGTGGGAGTTTAATATGGGACAGATGGCTAGGTAGCTCAGTTGGTAGAGCAGACGACTGAAAATCGTCGTGTCGGTGGTTCAATTCCGCCCCTGGCCACCAATCAGACATCCGAGGTAGTCCAACACAGTACGCAAGCCCGCGAATTTGCGGGCTTTTTCATTTTTAAGAGTCCAGAAGCGTCCATCCAAAACTGTTGACGTCCACCATTCCACACATGATAGAGCGGGCCAATAGCTTTGAAGTTATTGCCCGTGAGTGGTATGCCCAGTTCTCACCATCATGGGCACCATCGCATGGAAGCCACATTCTTCGACGCCTAGAACGCGACGTGTTTCCTTGGTTGGGTAGCCATCCAGTTGCTGGACACCGCAAGAACTACTCGCTGTGATTCGCCGTATTGAAGAACGTGGGGCCTTGGAGAATGCACACTGCGCACTCCGAAACTGTGGTCAGGTATTCCGCTATGCGATATCAACAGACCGAGCGGAACGCAACCCTAGTACCGATTTACGCAGAGCACGTCCACCAGTACAGGCCGAGCACTGCTCATGAGTATGTGCTTAGAAGTGGTATGCATGGATTAGAATTGGTGCAGGATGGAATCGCGACATGCAAAGAGATCTTCTGCGTTCTTTCGGGCGAAACTCGATGTTGATATCATACAATCATGCGCGTAAACCGACGGGCCGCCAGCAGCAAGATACAGACACCCATCATGAACAAGGCCAGTGCATCGGGCCAAAGCTCCGGTAAATCGGCACCACGCAGAATAACGCCTCGCGTAATGTTGATCATATAGCTGGCCGGAACAAGATAGCTGATGCCTTGAAAGATCAGCGGCATATTGTCCCGTGGAAAAATATACCCTGAGAGAAAGATACTGGGCAACACGGTCATCATCGCTAACTGCAAAGCTTCTGTTTGTGAATTGGCCTTCGTCGATACGAGGATACCAATGGTAAGATTCACAAACAAATAACACGTAGAAAGCGCCACCAACAGTACGGGACTGCCATGGATAGGCACTTGGAAAAGATAGCGCATGAAGAACAAGATGGCACACATCTCTGTTACGCCAAGGACAAAGTATGGCGTAATCTTTCCAAGCATCAAGGCCAATGGTCGAACGGGCGTGACCAAGAGCTGTTCTAATGTACCGCGTTCTTTTTCACGTACCACGGAAAAAGCCGTCAGCATGGTGGTGACGAACAACAACAAGACAGCCATCAGACCCGGCAAAAAGAAATTCGGTGATCGCGAATCGGGATTGAACATCATTTTTGGACGTACATCCACCACCAACGCTCGCGCATTCGGTATCATCCGTGCCAGTGATTCGCGCAAACCAACCTGGGCCGCAACATTGATCGCCTGTCCCGCCACCGAAGAATCCGAACCATCCACCAACACCAAAACCTGTGCAGTGTCTCCCGCCAAAAGACGACGTGCATAATCGTAGGGTATTTTAATCCCAACCCGCGCTTGACCCGCAACCAACGCTTCGTTGAGTTCTTGATCGGAATGGACAAGCTGGACAATATGAAAAGTATCCGTATTGCGCAAACGATCGAGCAACACACGGCTGTCTGCACTGCCTGAGATTGGGCCACTCTGATCGAAGACCACCGTGGGAATCTGACGTACATTGGTATCAATAGCAGCGCCCAAAATGGTCATCTGGATGAGTGGCATCAAAAGAGAAAACATGATGGCCATGCTGTCACGTCGCGCATGGAGAAACTCTTTATAGACAATGGCCGTCAAACCACGCAATGGATTCATTTGGGCGCTCCCAAGGCTTCGAGTTCCCGTTGACGTCGCAGTGTTAGTTCCACAAAGACATCCTCCAGGCTCGGCAACAAAGAACGCACTTCCTCGACCACCATGCCTGCCTCCTGCAGTCGCGTAGACAGTGCTTCCGCAGACAGGGATTGTTCCAGTAAGGTGTGGATGGATCGGCCAAAAATGGTGGCGCTGCGTACCCCAGGCCAGGTACGTAGCAAAGCCAATGCCTGCGTGGTTTCATCGACGGTAATTTCATAGCGGTGGGTGTCGGGGGGCGTTACGTCCGGCAGTGCGCGTAGCGCCGTTGGTGTACCATCCGCAATGACCTTCCCATGGTAAATATAGGCCAGGTGGCTACAACGCTCGGCCTCGTCCATGTAGTGCGTGGTCACAAAAAACGTGATCCCACGCCCTGACAGTTGAAACAGCAAGTCCCACAATTGTCTACGCGCAACCGGATCGATGCCTGCCGTGGGTTCGTCCAGGTACAGGATAAGCGGGTCGTGCAGCATCGCGCACGCCAACGCAAGGCGCTGCTTCCACCCCCCCGAGAGGCGGCCTGCAAACCGCGTCACATACGGCCCAATATGACTGCTTTCAATCATGCTTTCAATGCGAGTATGCAGCGTGGGGCCGTGCAGACCATAGACCTTGCCGTAAAAACGCAGATTTTCGAGTACCGTAAGATCATCGTAGAGCGCGAACTTTTGACTCATGTAGCCGATACGGGTACGTACCAAATCTGGGTGCTGTCGTACGTCAATGCCATCCACCCAAGCATTGCCCTCACTCATGGGCAGGAGACCGCATAACATCTTGATGACGGTTGTTTTGCCGCTCCCGTTGGGGCCAAGAAATCCAAAGATTTCCCCAGGCTCTACGGTAAGATTCACGCCATCGACCGCAGTAAACGTGCCAAAACGACGGGTCAAGTCGGTGGTACGAATCGCGGTCACGGTACCACGTCCGGAAAGGTAACTTCTGCTGTCATCCCAGGATGGAGGTGCGGATCGATTTCCACAAGCCCCACTTTCACCCCAATCACTTGATGTTCACGCTCGTCGCTGGTCTGGACATTGCGGGGGAGAAACTCGGCCTCTTCGCGGATCTGCTCCACACGGCCGCGCACAGGTTTTGGGAATGCGTCCACCTGCACGTCTACCGATTGGCCGACAACCACTTTGCCTATCTTGGTCTCTGGTACGTAGACCATAAGATAGTGTGGCCGATTCTCCAAAAGACGCGCAAGCACCGCACCCGCCGCGACCAGATCGCCGGGTCGTTGGTCAAAGACTTCGACGATGGCCTCCGTGGGGGCACGTACTTCGCGCTCTGCGTAACGGGCTTCTGCCTCCTGTACGGCGGCCTCGGCACTTGCGAGGACGGCGCGTCCTGCGTCGATGTCCTCCGGTCGGGTGCCATTTTCCATACGGAGTGTCACGGCCTGTGCCGCAGTGAGACGTGCCTTCGCTGCCGCGAGTGCCTCCTGATCGGCGTGTACCACGGCTTGCTGGGTGTGCCAACGCGCCTCCAGGTCATCGAGGCTCTGGTGTGACACGAGATCCCGCGTGCGCAGTGCCTCTGCTCGGCGAAAGCTGCGTTCTGCGTTGCCAAGATCGACCTGAGCACGCTCCAGTTCGGCACGGGCTTGATCCACTTCGGCATTGCGCATGCCTTGGGTTTTACCCGCGTTTGCACGGGCCTCGGCGATCTCTTCCGGGCGGGATCCATGCGTAAGGCGTGCCAGTTGCGCCACTGCGTTGGCGCGTTGTGCTCGTGCCTGTTCGAGGGCCGCCAACAGTTCGGGTGCATCAAACACGATCAGACGATCGCCCGCGTGGACTCGATCGCCTTCCTGCATATGAACCTCTGCGATGCGCCCCCCAATCTTGGAGCCAATCCGAATCGTGCGTGCTTCGATGGTACCTGCTGCGCTGAATGCGTGCGCCACATGCGGCATGAATTGCCATGTGATTGTCCCAGCACCGCCCAGCAACACAAGGAATAGCAACACAATACGTTTCATTATGGCCCCTGTAGAACGTCACAATCCGGTCACATACTGGTTGTCAACCCGTCACAAACCATAGGTAGGCTTGACGGCTGGGTGGGCTGGTCGTTCTTGGCATTCTGCAAGAGGGAGATCACCCAAATTGCCCCCTTTTCACCTGTGCAATCGTACAACTATATACTGAATACTGAGGAATTCACGATGATCCCCTTTCTGAAGAACCGCCTTCTACCCATTTCGTGTGTGATCGGTCTGGCTTTTGCGTGCCCGTTTGCGCGAGCCACCGACATCACGGGCGCAGGTGCTACGTTTCCAGCACCGATCTACGCCAAATGGGGAGAATCTTACCAGAATACCGGCAACCATATCAGCTACCAAGCCATTGGTTCTCGAGGGGGTATCAAGCAGATCTTGGCGAAGACCGTGGATTTTGGCGCTACTGACATGCCCCTGAAGCCTGAGGAATTGGCACAAGATGGGTTGGTTCAATTCCCAACGGTCATTGGAGGCGAGGTATTGGTGTATAACCTACCTGGCATCCCCTCCGGCCAGATACACCTGACGCCTACGGTCTTGGCGGATATTTATCTTGGCAAAATAACCCAATGGAATGACAAAGCCCACGGCCTTGAATCCGAATCTTACCATGCCCGCACAAAACATCACTGCAATACGCCGGTCGGATGCTTCGGGTACTACCTTTGTGTTCACCAATTATTTGTCCAAGGTCAGTCCAGAATGGAAGCAGCAGATCTGTGAAGGTACCGATGTCAAATGGCCCCTGGGTCTGCTTGGTGGGAAAGGGAACGATGGTGTTGCTGCATTCGTACAACGTATTCATCTTGCTATTGGGTACGTGGAGTTTATTTATGCAGTGAAGAACAAAATGAACTCTGTGTTGTTGCAAAACGCAGCGGGTGGCGGATTCAAGCTTGAAGTGCAACTTCTGATGAAACAGTTGGTTGGGTAGGCAAGATGGTGTACATTTGTTGACAACTTGCCTGCCCAAGCACCCCATTTGGAATTGATAGATGAGCTACACAGACCTCAGCACAAGTGAGAGAGACCAAGTTCGATCCTCAAGAAAGCAGGCAAGAGCATCATGGCAATTGCGGGTCTCCTCTGCCGAAGCAAGTCAACCATCAGTCGCGTCGCGCCCTTCGTTGTCAGAAGCAGCGCCGCAAACGCTACGGAAGCACCGAACGACGTGGCAGCAACGGCCTGCGATTGTTGATACGCGTGAGCGCGTAGGCGATTGGGAGGCCGATCTCGTCAT
>CAIJYR010000058.1 GCA_903824965.1 uncultured Thiotrichales bacterium | reverse complement strand
GGGGTTCTGATCTCATGACTCATGGTTGCGAGAAATTCACTTTTTGCGATATTGGCCGCCTCAGCCATTGCCTTGGCACGTAGCAGTTCCGTTTCACGGTATTTTGCCGTAACAATGCTTGAGGAGCCACGATACCCACAATAGCATCCTTCATCGTTAAACATCGGCACTCCGCTGACCGAGAAGATCTCCCTACCTTCCTGGTGTGGAACATTAAATTCTAGCCTGCTGTAGGGGCGTTTTTCTTGAACTGCCTTTTCCCAGATACCCCACGCATCTTTATTGATCGTATAGTCTTCTTGCGTATGTAAAAATATCTCTTGTACGGATTTTCCTATCATGTGGGAATTGTCGGGTATATCTTTGGACAAGAAATAGGTAAAACGTCCGTTCTCATCAAATTCCCAAAACATTTCTGCAGTGCTCTCCGCAATATCCCGAAATCTCCTTTCCTCGTATTTTGCCTTACGCTCGCTGGTGCGCAGTGCCCTTTCCAGTCGTTTGTAGGCTGTTACTTCCTGCACGACAGCGATGAGTTGTGTGACCAAAGCATCAGTAGTGGATTTTAGGGGTATAAAATGAGCCAGCCAGGTACGCTCACCATCGGGGGTATCGGCAGATACCTCAATATTGTTATTTGGCTCCCCGGTTTCAAAGACGGGTTTATAATATGCTTCGATTTCTTGAGCAAGTGCGGGTGGCAAAACGTCATAGATGGTGCGCCCTATATGGTGCTCTATGGATGCGCCATTGATATCTGCCAATTGTTTGTTGATGCGTATGTATCGGTAATTGTGATCCATCATACACATCCCAACCGGGGTATGCGTATACAGGTTCTCGATCTCCCGTAGCTGCTGCAATACCTTACGCTCCTGAAGTCTTGCTTCCTGCTCGCTGTTGCGTAACGCTTCCTCTAATTGTTTAGAGTGTGTAATCTCCTGTACGGCAACACCCAGGCGAGTCACCTGATTTTCCTGCACAGAACGAATGGGAAAGAAATTGGAGATCCAAGTACGTGTACCCTCCCCCATGTTTGCACTCACTTCGACATCGTGCATCATAACGCCAGTCTTAAAGACTTTTTTGTACAATGCTCCGACCTGTTCGGAAAGGGAGGCTGGGAGAACTTCATAGATCGAACGCCCCATGTGTTCTTCTATGGGAATGCCATGTTGATCAGCCAGTCGCTTATTTACACGCACATACCGGAAATCCCTGTCTATCAAGCACATCCCAATAGGTGCATGGGTATAAATATGTTCTATTTCTTGCAACTGTTGCGCCAGTTTCTGTTCTTTCTCCTTAGAATCCGCAACGACATCTTGTAGCTTGATGAGAAGTCTTTCTTTTTGTCGTGCAAGCAGACTCATAATGATACCGGATCCACCAAAAATGAACATGGCGATTGCCGTCTGAAGATCAAACTTGAATGCTCCGTAGGGCCCCATAAAGAAATATGGGCCCAGTATGGCTCCCAGGATCGTCACCAGCATGGCTGGCACAGCACCCAACCACAATGCCGTAATAGCTGTGGCTGGATAGAACGTTAAGAAGGCAAGCCCTGCGCTTATCGGCAGTACCATGAACCGCACCACGAGCGCGGCCACTGCAATCATCACAGCAAGAACGATCCGAAACCAGGTTTTACCAAAAGGCAAAAAGGCGATCATCCGTTTCTCCGAGAACCCCCAGGCTTTAGCCATGGGGAGGTAAGGAGGCGGTTTTTAATTGCGTACCGGTTCGATGACCGCATCCAGGTTCATTTCGTCGCAAAAATCCAAAAACTCCTCGCGCAACCGTGCGATGTGCGTGCCTGCAGGGACTGCCAAGGTCATGTTGACCCCAAACATCGCGGTGCCCGTGTGTGCGGCCGCATAGGTACTCGTTGCCATCTCTTCGATGTTGATGGCACGGCTGGAGAAAAACTGGGTGAGTCGGAACACAATCCCAGGATGGTCAAGGGCAATGACCTCCACTTGGTAGGGGAGCATGTCACCCACCAGGGGGCGCGGTTCGGTACGGCGAAAGGTGATGCTCAATCCCAGACGGTTCTGAAGGGCACTGACCTGATTCTCAAGCTTGGCAATGGCGTTCCAAGGCCCAGAAATCAGCATGAGCAACGAAAACTCGCCACCCAACACCGTCATACGACTGTCTGCAATGTTGCACCCCGCATCCAAGATGGCCGAGGACAACTCATTGACAAGCCCCGCACGGTCTTGACCGAGGGCGGAAATCACTAGATAGTTCATTTTGGCCGTTTTCACGTTGAGAGACATACGTTGAGAGACATTCAGTGGTTGGATGAATGGGAGAACTGTCTTGACCTTGTGGACAGGTACTATTGCATTTGGGCTATGGTACGCCGTTCACACTCCATTATGCTGCTTTCTCCAGAACACGCAGCATAGAGAGCGAGCATGGGACTGCATGGGGTACTGAAATCCTTGTTTAAGAGCGAACGGGTACGTAGCGTCCTGTGTTGGTTGGCCGCCCATTATATCCGATTGGTCTACCTCACAAACCGCTGGGAGGTTGTTGGGGCAGACGCAGCGATGGATCTTTGGCGCGAGGGGAAGCCCTTCATCCTTGCCTTTTGGCACGGGCGCATTTTAATGATGCCATACTGCTGGAGGAAAGGACAAAAAATACACATGCTGATCTCGCAACACCGCGATGGCTTGATCATCTCCCGCATCGTCGGACACTTCGGTATCCATACGGTCGCAGGTTCCACCCAAAAAGGGGGATCGGTTGCGTTCCGCACCCTATTAAGGACGCTAAAATCAGGGGAATGCGTTGGCATCACCCCAGATGGCCCACAAGGGCCGCGTATGATGGCCTCCGAAGGGATTGTCCAGGTGGCACGCTTGTCCGGTGTGCCTGTAATCCCCTGCACCTTCGCGACGCAATACCGCTACCAACTCAATACCTGGGATCGCTTCGTCGTGGCGCTGCCCTTTTCTCGCGGGGTATTCATCTGGGGGGAACCGCTCTCTCTGTCAGCCAAGGCAAGCGCCGAGGAACAAGACACCTTCCGCCGCCGCCTTGAGGACTCTCTTAACATCATCACGGCCACCGCCGATCAGAAAATGGGACACCCCATCGTGGAACCAGCCTCTCCCCCTCCTTCCCTGGCATAGCTGCATCCAAAGGCATAGACTGGTTGGGTGCTCCGTTCACTCCACCTTCTCTGCCATCGAGGTTTTAACGCCATGAACGACCAAAGGAAACCGCTGGTACTCATTCCGCTTGCGCCCGGCTTTGAGGAACTAGAAGCCATCACCGTCATTGATCTGCTGCGCCGCGCCGACATCACAGTGGTGAGTGCCGGGCTTGCTCCAGGCCCGGTACGTGCAAGCCGTGGAACTGTCCACATTCCCGATACCGATCTCGATACCGCGCTCTCCCAAGAATATGACCTAGTAGTTCTTCCCGGCGGTCTTCCGGGGGCTGACCATCTCGCAGAAGATCCAAGGGTGATCGCGTTGCTCCAACGCACAGCCAGCAGTGGGCGCCTGACAGCCGCCATTTGTGCCGCCCCCAAAGTCCTGGTGGATGCAGGACTCCTCGTCGGAAAACGAGTCACGGCCTATCCAGGGGTTCTAGAACCTCTCCAATTGGTCAATACCACCCTTGTGAATCTCCCTGTGGTTCGGGATGGCCAGGTGATTACCTCGCGTGGCCCGGGCACTGCCATGGATTTTGCCCTCACCCTCATCGAGGCACTGACCGATGTCGAGACTCGCCAACGGGTCGAGGATGGTTTGCAGCGTTCTGGACACACTTAGATCGCGCACGGTTCCCGGCAACCCGCTGCTCTAGGTGGCAGATCATGGCGTCGGCTACGTCTTTGTCGGTCGCGCCCTCAATGCCCTCCAATCCAGGAGAGGCGTTGACCTCCAGGACAATCGGCCCGTAACGCGATCGGAGCATGTCCACACCAGCAATGTGGAGTCCAATCACCCGAGTTGCCTTCGTCGCCATCGCTCGTTCTTGTGGGGTGATCCGAACGGGACTTGCGCTGCCCCCTCGGTGAAGATTCGAACGAAACTCTCCCTTCTGGGCTTGTCGCTTCATGCTCGCTACCACGCGCCCCCCCACCACAAAACAGCGGATGTCTGAACCATCCGCCTCACGAATGAACTCCTGCACCAATAGATTCTTCTGCAATCCGTACAATGCCTCCATCACACTCTGCGCGGAAGCCTCCGTGTCGGCGAGCATCACACCGATACCATGTGTCCCCTCCAGCAACTTGACCACCAAGGGTGCACCCCCTACCATCGCAATCAAGGCTGCTGCATCTTCTTGGGCATTGCCAGAACCGCTCTTGGGCAGCGCAACGCCCGCCTGCGCCAGCAGTTGAAGGGTACGCAGTTTGTCTCGCGCAACCATAATCGCCGTCGAAGAATTCAGCGCATACAGTCCCATCCGTTCGAATTGACGCAACACAGCCGTACCATACGCCGTAATCGAAGTCCCAATGCGCGGCAACACCGCATCAAAATCCGCCAACGCCTCCCCCTGGTAATACACCAGCGGCCGATCGTTCGACAGGTTGATAGAGCAACGCAGGGTATCGAGAACCTGTATTTCGTGTCCTCTCGCCGTAGCCGCTTCGACCAACCGACGGGTTGAATACAGATCGGGTTTTCGGGAAAGAAGGGCTATCTTCATCGCGAGCAAAACAATTGGAGGGCGATCAACAAGTGGTAAACACCAACGACGATTTCAGTGCTGGTTCGTAGTATCATTTCTTTGTCCGACAACGAGGTTCCCCATGTTCACACACCCACTGACCCAAGGGACGCTTCTGCTGGTCATGATTGCCACCCTCTATAATGCACCCGCACTCGCACGACCCGATCCCCTCCAAACTGCCGTATTGGTAGAAGCGTTGCGTATGGCAGCACCCCACACCAATGATCCAGCCCTCTATAGCGATTGGAAAATGAGGACAGAGGCCATCGCACGATGGACACGACGCTGCATCGGGACAGAAGTGCCGCCCGCAGAGTTTGCCGGAAACCCCGTGATGGTACGAGAAACCGTTGCCTGTGTCATTGGGCCTGTGTTAGAGGAACAAATGACCCTCACCGGCGGCGATGAAGGACTGGCTGTGCGTCGGGCAACTGCCTGGTGGATGGTCGGAGACCCCGACCAACACCAGAATACAGGCGGCATCAATACCTACGTCGGTCGAGTGCTGGGCTATTACTGGGGACTGCGTACCAGACGCTAAGCACGGTAACGTCCCTGGTAGGCGCGAATGTCGGTCAAAAGAGATCCTGTGTCGGGCTTTTCCTCCAGGTACGCAACCAGGTGGTCGATCCGCACGATGCTGTATACCGGCAATCCCAATTCATGTTCCACCTGTGATACGGCCGACACCGATCCGGATCCTCGTTCCTGGCGATCCAGGGCGATCACGACCCCCGCACCCACCGCACCCGCTCCATGGATCAGCGCACTAGATTCTCGCACAGAGGTTCCCGCCGAGATCACATCGTCTAGTACCAGCACCCGACCCCGCAAGGGGGCACCCACAATGGTGCCGCCTTCGCCGTGGTCTTTCAGTTCTTTGCGGTTGAAAGAAATCGGTACGTTTCGTCCGTGTTGCCTGGCGAGTGCGGATCCGGTGGCCACGACCAGCGGTACGCCCTTGTAGGCAAGCCCAAAGAGCATATCGAACTCAATGCCACTGTCGAGGATGGCCTGCGCGTAGAACCCACCGAGTGCTGCGATGCTCTCGCCGCTGTTAAACATGCCCGTGTTGAAAAAATACGGGCTGGTTCGCCCTGACTTAAGCGTGAAACTGCCAAAACGCAACGCACCCTGTGCGATGGACAACTCGATAAAATCCCGCTGATACTGCTTCATCAATGTCTCCGAAAAACCCTGCCCGGAGGCGCGGGGATGAAAGGAGACGGTTTTGGGTTGCCGTCTTTTCGTTCGTAAAAGGTGCCGGTCTTTCCCTGCGGTCAGCCCTTACGGGCCTAGTGACGCACACCGATCAAGTATCGAACGGTGTGGCTCCCCTCGCCAATGTTGCAACGCAGCATCGGTTCTTGCGAACCTTGCAGCAGACCGTTTCGTAGTTACCCGAACCTTGTCTGTGCCTCTGCCGCTTTCAGAGCTTGGAGTTGAGGAAGCGCCCCAGGAGGTAAGTCTTGTACTTCGTTGCTTTGTCGCCACGGTACTCTGTGGCTTAGGCTGGTCAACCCCACGGCTCAGTTTCACAGAGCCGTCCACCCTTAGGCGGGGTGGTTGACCACGACCTCGGCGAGGAGACTCCCGCACCTGAAGAAGGGGCAGGAGACGGTTGGCGGTGTTGGGGTGCTCGTACACCAACACAGCGCCAGGCCAGTGTAGACCACGCTCTCCATCGAGACAATAGGAGCGATAAGGAGCGGTGGGCGCGTAGCACACCTATCTAAGAATAGCAAGTGTTATGCAGGCAAAGTATGTTCAATACGTATCGTATTGCGCGACAGGCGAGTGCTTGTCAATATTCCTTCCTACATACTCCCCCCTGTCTGGAACGAGTCAGGCGGAACCAACCCATCAGATAGGCAGACGATCACCTCCGTGATCCTTTCCAAACCATCCTGAGGAAAAATAGCATGAGCAATACTGTAACCGTGATCATTGGTAGTGAACCCGCTATCGTAGTTTCCTGGGTGAGCGGCATGAATGCACAGCAGGCACTTGAAGGTGCATACAACACTGGTGGAAATCAGATTGTATATGGCCTTCAATACTTCGGAAGCCAATTTGGTTATTTGGTATCCATGCTCAATGAAACATATGAAACCCAAGTTGCCACCTATGACCACCATCAGAATCCTTCCAAGAGGTAATGGATTAATGTAGCCTTATAGTAATCAATCTATTGGTTGCC
>CAIJYR010000057.1 GCA_903824965.1 uncultured Thiotrichales bacterium | reverse complement strand
TATCGCGAAAAATGGCGACTTCCCTGAAAAGGAGCGCAGGGAGCGCGACGACCCCATGGCTCTATGCCCTGGGGTTTCGAGGGTAAACCCAACGGGGTCTCCAGGCTATCACGTTTCCGCTACAACCTGATGACCGTGACCGATGGCAATGCCTCTTTTACAAACGACCCACTCTGACGGTTCAACACACCGTGTCGTACCCGAAGGTACAATCTTCGCGGGTTCATGACGCAACCACCCCGTTTGTAACAGCGCAGGTTGCTGAGCCGCCCACATTTCTTCAACGTGGGATGGGTAGCACATATAACGTACAGCATGTTATCGTATCATGCGAGGATCTACAGCAACTTCCCGCATTCCTCCCCCTGGCTAAAGCCAGGGGATTCTCGCGGTCTCTCGTTGAGTGAACATGTCCAGCAACCGCTTTGTCAACATTGGTATAGACCATGGTACCAGCAATTCAGCCATTGCCGTCATGGAATCCAGTGGTGTATGGGTCATAGGCCCTACGCCGACGGATCTCGTGATGCCGTCCTTCGTGTATTTTACCAAGCGTGGGACGAAATATGTGGGTAGAACTGCACGCGAATCACTTCTGACGCTCCCAGAACACGAAGGCAGTGGGATTGGGGAATACAAACCAGACATTGGTCGGAACATTGAATACGCCTTTCCTGCCGCTGGCAAGGTACTGACCGGGCCAGAGTTGGGTGGTTTGGTGATCAGTGAGCTGCTGGATCTCTGCCAGCGAGACATGGGCACCCGTCCAGAATCGGCGGTCATTACCCGCCCTGCCATGTTCGATCAAGCGGCCGTCGAAGGCACGCGCCGCGCTGCAGAATTGGCCGGGCTGCGTCATTTTGAACTGCTCCAAGAACCTGTGGCCGCCGCACTTGCCTATGGATTCAACACTGCCGATGATCGTGCCCAATGGATGGTATTCGATCTGGGGGGCGGAACCTTGGATGTTTCGCTCGTGGTGGTGCGTAAGGGGGCGATGCGGGTATTAGAAGACGGTCACGCAGGGGACAATTATTTGGGGGGTCGAAATTTCGATCACACGCTGTACGAATACATTATGTCAGAGTTGTCCACGCAGTATTCGATGACGCAATTTCAGAACAGTGAGCGTTATACCCAAGATCGTGGACGGTTAAGACTGCGGATTGAGGACTTAAAAATAAAACTTTCTACGCAGCGAAGTGCCAAGTTAGAAATCGATTTGTGTTGCGACGATAACGGGAAGGTTGTCCCAATTGACATAGAAATCACCCGTGATCTCTATGAGCACCTAATTACGCCAGATGTAGCAAGGGCTGCCCAGGTGTGTGAGACCTTACTAGAGCGCCAGAAATTAACCAACGCACAGATCGATGCGGTGATCTTGGTTGGTGGCCCCACAAAAACGCCCTATGTCAGAACTGTTTTGGCGGATCGTTTGGGGATTCCTCTTCTGGATCGAATCGATCCCATGACTGCGGTTGCACAGGGGGCCGCGATTTATGCTGCGACGATTCCCCATCCGGACAACGAGCGACAGCGGGAAAAGAAACCAAGAGGACAGGTCACGATCAAATTGCAAGCCGACGCCCATTCTAGCCTTCCTACTTATCGCCTAATGGGTGCCGTGGGCGGAGAAGGGATCGCTACTGCGGATTTGGTTGTCGAGATCGAACGGGACGATAAACTGTGGCGCAGTGGACGTCTCCCCTTGGATGAGCATGGCTTGTTTGAGGTCGATCTTCTGTTGGTCGATACGGGAAAGCCGTTTCTGTCTACGTTTACGACCACGGTGTACGATCACGAAGGATCGGTCTGTGCGCGGGAGGGAGAACCACGCATCTGGTATCCCTACATCACGCCCCCTAAGAACCAGCAACCGACTTCGCTGCGTATCGGAACGGCGGACGGGAGTGCGGTTGTACTGATCCAACGTGGTTCGGCGCTGCCCGCCAATGGCAGAAGACGTTTCAAAACCACGAAACCCTTACGCAAGGGCAACAACGATGATGTTCTGTGGATTCCTGCCGTCGCCTCGGTCCTGAACATCGTCGGCGAAGAAGAAGGTTCTTTGGAGTGTGCAGTACCGGTAGGAACACTCGTCATCAAGGGGGATGATCGCCGTGTGACGCGTGATCTTCCGGCGGGTGCCGAGGTGGATGTAAAACTAGAATCCGACGGTTCTCAGAAAATCACCATATCTGCATATGTGCAGATTCTTCGGGAAGATTTTGACGCAGAGTTTACAAAAACCGATGCCCCCCCTTCGTCTCTAGAAGATCTGACCGCACAATTGGCGAGTATCACGAGCGATCTAAAAAACATTCGAAGCATCCAAAGCCGGAAACGCAACGTTGAAGTGGGACGCGTCCTCAACAAGCTTGACGAACAAGAAGCAGAACAGAGCATCGCGAGGGATCTGCACAGGGCACAACACATCGATGGTGGAGAACGTGTTGGAAATCAGTGGCGTGCCCAACAGCACCTAGCCGAGATGAAAGGTACCATTCTCTATCTTCATCGCGTTCAGCAGGGCAAGCGTATGGAAACCAGGATGGAAGACCTCGCAAAAATCATCGAAACGGTAGAAAAAAGCAAGGATATGGACATTACTGCGATCGCACGACGTCATCGGGAGCGTATGACGCTGATCCGTCGAGAATACCTGAATGTTGCTGCGGATCAGAACAAACTCGAAAAAGAATTGGTAGAACTCGACGCGGAAATCCGCTACCTACCCTACGAGCAGTTGTTGATACGGGTACTTGCGGCGCGTGGCCACGAAGGTGCCGCTCCACAGGTGAGTCTGATCCACGAGGCCAATGATTTTTGGACTGCCCTAGACGAGAAGGGAGGAGTCGAGGCACTGACGAAGGAAGACCTGGTACGCCTCCATCAGTACCTACGACGCATTGATAAAATGATCGAAGATATGCCTCGATGGATAAACGAATGTATGTCCTCTGGGCCTTGCAAAGATCGGTTGGCATCGAAAAAAACAGGTAAGATCCCTTCTCTTGTCCTGTTTTAGGGCGTTTCTCTGGTTCGATGCAATCGAAAATTTTATGACCTTTCCGGATACCCAGCAACTTTTGACCGAGGCCGAGCGTCTTGGTGCGGCAGGTCGCTACCAAGCGGCTCTTGACCTGCTGGACACCCTCCCATCCTCCGCCGAGGATCCTGTGCGTGCGGGATTGCTGAGAGGACGGATTCTCGTGCAGCAGGGTCAATTTGAGGCAGCGATTGAGCATTGGCGTGTGGTGCAGAGCATCCAACCAGACAATCCAGAAGTCCAACAAGCCCTTGATCTCGCCCTGCGTATGAAGGAAGACCCGTCGCGTTCGATCCTGTTGCGTGCCAATCTACACTTGGCCATCCAGTATGGGGTGATCCTGTTGTTGGGAATCGCGCTACTGTTCCAAGCGTTCCGCACCCCAAGCCCAACGGGTACCCTGGTCGAACAGCAACAGGCCATGCTTCAACTGCAAGAACAACAGGCCCGCCAAGCCAGCGAACGCATGGAGACGGTGCTACGTTATTTCCATCAAGAACACGAACGCACCCTGAACGCCCTTGCAAAGCGCATCGACGGGCTTGAACAAGCAATCAACGCTATAGGGGCGGCTGTTGCATCCGCCAAGACGGATCCAGAAGCCTCCAGCCGACTCCTTTTGGAGCGATTTGCTGCCTTGGAGCAAGCCGTTGCCCTGGAACGCGAATCGGTTCGTGCTTTGGGCGCACGCCAAGAAGAGCGGATCACGGCATTGGGCATGGTAATCGGGGAGATTGGGGCGCACATCTCTTCGGCCCCACCCCATACATCCCAAACGCCCGTATCACCCGCGCACTGACGTTCTGTTCTGTGCCGAAAGGCTTGCCATCGTGATCTCTCGTTTTTTTGTATGCGTTATGTGCGTTTTGTGGATGTTCTACGCACCCCCTGTGTTTGCTGTACCCGCGCTTACGTATGGGGAGGCGTCGGTTTTTCGACATACGCTGCGGGAGGGTTCTCCTGGGCCGGAGATGATCCTGGTTCCGCCTGGATGCTTGACGCTCGGTGTTCTTGCTCCACAGCCTTCATCTGGCACGGAAGAGGTCGGCCCTTTGACCTGCATCGGAGAGTTCGCGCTCGGCCGTCACGAAGTGACTTTTGACGAATACGATGCCTTCGTGCAAGCCACCAATCGACAATCCCCTGACGACGCTGGTTTTGGTCGCGGTCAGCGACCTGTGATCAACGTTACCTGGAAGGATGCGGCAGCGTATGCCGACTGGTTGGCACAGCAAACGGGGGAAGCCTACCGCCTCCCCACCGAAACCGAGTGGGAATACGCAGCGCGTGCAGGTACCAACCACGCATGGCCCTGGGGAGACGATCTCGGGACAAACCAAGCCGTTTGCCGTCGCTGTGGCAGTGAGTGGGATTTTCGCAGCACGGCGCCTGTGGGGAGTTTCCCGCCCAACCCTTGGGGCTTGCATGACCTTGCGGGCAATGTGTGGGAGTGGACTTGTTCTCCTTTTGTGGCACGACTGCTCTTTTGGGGGCTTGCCCACGATGCAGCGCGTCCCCACGATGAAGGGGGAAAATGTGCCGCACCTGAAGCCTCCGAAGCATGGGTGATGCGCGGCGGGTCTTGGTTCACGCTGCCCGCACAACTACGCACTACCTATCGAACAGGACAATCTGCAGATTACCAGTATAAGACCTTGGGTTTCCGTATTGCCTGGAGCGATCCGAAAGTGCGTCTCACACGCCTGACGCTCAAAATCACCCCCACAGACGCCCAAACAGTGTTGTTGAACCCAGAACGCGCTGGGAACACGATCATGGATCTGCCCATGGGTCGTTATCACTTGCGGATTGAGAAACAGGGTTTTGTGTCGCTCGATCAGTGGGCCAGCTTGACCCAACCAGAACAAGAACTGCGTATTGTCCTGAAGTCCCTTGCTGAACTGAATGCACAATCTTTTGATGTCCACGAATCAGACAAGCCTGCCCCTGACTGGGGACAAAAAGCACACCTGACCGTCCAGACCGAACCCACCAATGCTACGGTGACGTTGCTGGATCCAGAACGGCCTTATACCCCTGGCATGGAAGTACCAGCGGGTCACTACCACTTGCTGATTCAGGCACACGGTTACGAATCTGTGGAGAAGTTTGTAGAACATAAGCCCATGGGGACGAATGTTCTCGTATCCCTGCCTTGGATCGAACCGACAACGAACATGGTGTTGCTCAAAGTACCCGGCGGTACTTTTCAGATGGGGTCGCCTCCCAATGAGCCGTACCGCAATACGGATGAAAGCCCGACCCATACGGTCAGTGTGGCTCCCTTTCTTTTGGGAAAATACAACGTGACATTCGATCAGTGGCAGGTTTGCGTGGCTGATCGTGGTTGTGGTGCGTACCAACCCTCGGAAGAAGGGTGGGGTCGAGGCAACCGTCCGGTGATCAACGTTTCTTGGTTCGATGCCAATGCCTTCGCAGAATGGCTGAGCAACAAGACAGGCCGAAAATACCGTCTCCCTACCGAAGCAGAGTGGGAATATGCGACGCGTGCGGGTACCACCAGCCCTTATTGGTGGGGGAACGAGATGGAACGTGGACGGGGCAATTGCGACGGCTGTGGGAGCCAGTGGGACAACCGACAAACTGCACCTGAGGGTGCATTCCCGCCCAATCAATGGGGATTCTCCGGTCTTACGGGAAATGTATGGGAGTGGATGTGTTCTGCGTATACCAATGTCTACAACGGGGGTGCTGAAAACCGTTGTGTTGGAAAAGACAACCGAATGCTTCGCGGGTTGCGCGGTGGGTCTTGGTACAACCTCTCCCATGCGATGCGCTCCGCGAGTCGGTACCGCGACCTACCCAATGACCGCAATAATTACACGGGCTTTCGGCTGGTCGGTGTGTTGTAAAGGTCTTGTCACCTGCCAAGATTCCCGTATAATGCTCCTCTCTTCGCGAAACGGCGTCTTCGCTTTTCGCACAGCAACGGGGCGTAGCGCAGCCTGGTAGCGCACCTGAATGGGGTTCAGGTGGTCGGAGGTTCAAATCCTCTCGCCCCGACCAATCAAAAGAACGGGTTACTGGTAGGTTCGACAAACGACAAAGTAGTTTTAAGTGTGTCAGCACTGTGTCAGCAAGTTTCCGATGACTCATCCTACCAGTCCCACGTTCCGCTACCCCCTCACAATCGGCTGATCGTCTGTGCAAGTGGCTCCGTCTGCCTTGCTTGGCCCACCGAACTGCCGAAGTAGTACGAAATCACGTTAGTCCAGATAGTCCCACGCGCCTCGACCATTGCAAACAGCACCTCCCGGTTGCCTTCGGTGGCCCGACGAACCTCAAAGCCAACAGAAGCCGAAGAACCCAACCGGAGTGCGGTGCCCGCAAACGACCCTCCGGGCATGGTGGCGAACGCGCCGACAAGGTTGTACTACTGTAGCTTGTGATCTACAGTACCGTCATGAACGACTTCGATGAATACGAATTTAGGCTTACTGCGTACACACCAGCAACGATTCCTATGGAACGGCTGGCGAAGTATCTTGTTGCCCTGTCGGAGCTATTTGCACATAAATCAAGCGTTCATTTTGACAGAGTTGAAAAAGGAAGCACTAAGCCACTCATGCGCGTAGATCGCGAAGATGCACCTAAAGTAATTAATAGAATTAATGGACTACGTCTCGGTACTGCGGCAAATGATGCAATCGACAGTTTTGACAAGATCAACAACCTGCTTCGTGGTGACAACGCCAGCGGCTCACTAAACAGAAGAACTGCTGACTCATTTGATCTCGTTCTAGAATTTCCAGGTAAGGATCTACCTGCTCCAATAAAATTTGGCCCATTTACTGAGCCTGCTAGCATTGATGGCGAGTTGGTGAAAATTGGCGGAAAGGATCAAAGTGCTCATGCAACCATAGTTGATCTAGAGGGAAAGAGTTGGTCAGGAGAGATGACAAGAGAACTTGCGCAGAAAATCGCCCCTTATCTGTATAAAGGTTATATCTTGCGAGTTATTGGCGAGGCAAAGTGGGAACGAACAGAAGGGGGAGATTGGCATGCAATATTTCTGAGAATTTCGGATTTTGACGTTCTGCGTGACGATACATTGCTGGATGCAACAATGCGCTTGAGAACGCTATGCGATACAGATTGGAGCAATGAGAACGACATCGATGGTTTCATTAGCGCAGAGCGTGGCGCAAACGACGAGTTGCACTAATGGTCGTCTTTGATACTTCATTCCTTGCACTGGCATTTGATGGAAAAGCCGCCATTCCTATTGACCCAGCAACGAATCTGCCGATCGCGCAATGCAAGGAACGTATTGATCTTTTGATAAAGAGCCTAAATGACTCTAAGAAAAGAATTCTAATACCTACTCCAGTTCTCGCAGAATATCTAGTGAGAGCAGGAGAGGACAAGAATTTAAGGTTAAACGAATTTACGACCTCGAAAACTTTTGTGGTTGCCGCTTTTGACATTCGCGCTGCAATTGAATGCGCCATGATAGAAGATGGAGACAGTAGAAGTGGAAAGAAGACTGGCGAACCAAGAACAAAGGTGAAGTTTGATAGACAAATTCTTGCCGTAGCAATCTCCAGAAAAGCTGCAGTTATCTACACTGGCGACATAGGACTAGCCTCTGTCGCAAGAAACAACAAACTTCATGTCGTCATGACTTGGGAAGTGCCATTGCCACCGATGAACGAACAATTACCGTTACATGATTGACGCGGTGGCCTCCTTCGACTATCGCACACAGGGCGGTCATCATTGCTGTTCTAAGGATGGGGCACTAAATCACCCTATTCGGATGGCTCACTGCTCGCCTGCCAAACTGATCAGGCGAGCGTTTGATTGGCCTGTTGTACAGCACGTGTGAAAGCCGCCATAAGGGTCGGGTTTTTGATGCCTTTGGCAGACTCGACACCGCCGCTCACATCGACCGCATAGGGACGGACTTGGTGTATGGCGCTTGCGACGTTGGTTGGCGTAAGCCCACCGGCGAGGATCAGCGGAAAGGGGCGTTCCGTGGGTAGTTGATTCCAGTCGAAAGATTCCCCACTTCCGCCTGGGATGCCGGGTCGGTACGTATCGACCAAGAGGGCGCGTGCCGTGGCGTAGTTTCGTGCTTCTTGTGCCAGATGGGTGTCTGGACGCATGGGGATCGCTTTCAGGTAGGGGCGACCGAAGGCTGTGCAGAAAGCAGGAGACTCGGTACCATGAAACTGGATCAAGTCTACCGGAAGACGAGAGAGCACGGTCGAAACCCACGCAGGAGGCGGATCGACAAACAGTGCAACCACCGCAACGAACGGGGGCAACACGGCCACGATAGCTTCTGCACAGGCAAGATCCACTCCCCGTGGGCTCTTTGGATAAAAGACCAAACCAAGGGCATCCACCCCGCAGGCTACGGCGGCTAGGCCGTCTGCAGGACGTGTAATTCCGCATACTTTGATGCGGGTACGTGTGGGAGGGTTGTGGGGTGACGTCATGTGGGGTGCGACAACCAGAGTTTTGGACTGTTCTGCCAACGTGTCAACCAAGCGAGCATGGCATCTGCGGGCATGGGTCGAGCGATGGCGTATCCTTGGCCATAGAAGCAACCCAGTTGTACTAGGGTCGCGGCATGTGCGGCGCTTTCCACCCCTTCAGCAATGACCGATCGTTTCAGTGTCCGTGCCAAATGGATCACGCTTTCTACGATGTTCAAATCGTCTGAATTGTCCAGCATATCGCGCACAAACGATTGATCGATCTTCAAGGTTTCTACGGGCAACTCGCGAAAGTAAGACAACGAGGAGTACCCTGTCCCGAAGTCGTCTAAAGAAAAATGCACGCCCAGATCTTTACAGGCGACCAAGACACGCGATGCCTGCCGTAAGTCGTTTAAGGCGGAGGATTCTAAGATCTCCAGTTCCAGATGATCGGCGGAGACCTCACTGTGCCGATCCAAAAGCATTTTGAGGCGCTCCGTAAAATCTGCCCGTTGCAGATGATTGGCACCCACGTTTACGCTCACGGGGATAGGCATTCCATCTGCCTCCCAAGTGGCCATTTGCCGCAACGCCGTCTCGATGACCCACTCTCCCATGGGAGCTTCGAGATCGCTGCCAATGATCAAGGGCAGAAACTCATTTGGGCCCAACATCCCTCGGTCAGGGTGCTGCCAACGGATCAGAGCCTCGGCACCGATTACGCTGCCCTCTACCAAGTGTACTTTTGGTTGGTAGTACAGCATGAATTCTTCGTGCTGCAACGCTTGGGACAGTCGTTCGCGTCTTTTGCGAACGGATTGGACTTCCTGGTTGTATTCGGAATCGTACACAAAAAACCGTTTCTTACCCAACTCTTTGGCCTGGTACATGGCCTGGTCAGCATGTCGAAGCAGAGTGCTTGCATCTGCGTTGTCCCGTGGATACAGTGTCACGCCGATGCTTGCCGATACTGAAACCGGTTGATCCTGTATGAGAAAAGGCATCTCAATGGCGGCGAGCATCCGTTCGATGATTTCATAACAATCGCTGTCTTGTTTGATCGTACCCAGCAAAAGCGCAAACTCATCTCCCCCCAAGCGTGCGAGGGTATCGCTGGATCGCAATAGGGTCTGCAGGCGTTTGGTGACTTGTATCAACAAGCGATCACCTGCTTCGTGACCAAATCGATCATTGACAGGTTTGAACCCATCCAAATCGAGATAACAAACGCCCAGACTTTCTCCATGGCGTTGTGCATGGGCAAGCGCATGGCCCAATCGGTCTACCAACAAGCGTCGGTTGGCTACTCCTGTGAGAGGATCATAATAGGCAATGCGCTCTAGATCCGATTCGCGTGCCTTAATCAGCGTAATGTCAGAAAACACCCCAACGTAGTGCATAACTGCACCGTTCTTACCTGTCACGGCGCTGATCGAAAGCATTCCAGGATAGGTTTCCCCAGATTTGCGCCGATTCCATAGCTCGCCTTGCCAAGTACCCGTGGTGCGAATACTTTCCCACATGTGTGCATAAAAAGCAGCATCGTGCCTGCCAGAATGCAACAAGCTGGGGCGTTTTCCAATCGCTTCTTCCCGATCATAGCCTGTGATGAGGGTAAAACCAGGGTTCACATCCACAATGGAAAGGGTGGCATCAGTGATGAGAATCCCTTCCCGTGTGTTGGCAAACACACTGGCTGCCAAACGTAAGCGGCCTTCTGCCTGTTTGCGATCGGTAATATCATGAAAGGCCAACACGATCATAGCATTTTTTGCATGATCGGAATCCATCGTACAGACATATTCAATGGGAATGCGACGTTGGTGTTTGTCGAGACAGAAACTCTCTCGCCAATGGTCTTGTTTGATTCCTGCGCCCCCTGGGTGACAATTCGCACAACCTGCCGTGCCTGACCCACTTTCCCAGCATTGAAAATGAATCATGGTACGAACATTCACACCGGATAGTTCGGCTGCTTCACACCCAAGTACCCGAAGTGCGGCTGGATTGATAAATTGGATAGATCCTGTTTGATCAATCCCAACGATACCGTCGCCAACCGAGTTTAGGATCAGATCTCGCGTCAACACCAACTCATCTAGACGGAGGGCGTTTGCCATCTCGCGTTGCAATAAGAGCGTCGAGAAGATGAATACCATGGAAATGACCAAGATAATGGCGATGCCAAACAAACGAGAGAGGCCGATGGAGAGAACGTCTACGAGAATCACTATAGACCAATCGTCTGCGACGAACACACTGCGTAGGGTCACGAATTTTTGTCCGTTCACGCTGACCCATTCGCCGTTGCTAGGCTCATGCGAGAGCATTGCACCCGAGGGATCGGTGTTTGACCAGAGGTGGGTAGGCATGTTCGGGTCACTGCTCATCAGCACGAATCCGTTGCGATTCACCGCGAAGGCTCTAGGAGTACGCGACAACGCCAGGGTCTTTGCATCCAGGGTTTGTTGGATGACCGCAACGGTGATCACCTTACCGCTACCATCTAGCATTGGGGCGGCGGCATAGAGATACGCATGTCTTGGTTGATCCCCCGCCGACAGCTCGGTGCTGATCTGACCGGCCAGTGCCTTTTGGAAATAAGCTTGGGCATCGACCTTTTGCCCAAGGGTGTGTGGAAAGTGCGAATGGTTTGATGCGTATCGAACGGTACCCTCACGATCCACAAGGGAAACGACAAGCGTCTCCTCCGTTGCCAGATAGCGATCGAGGGTTGCGTTGATTGCGTCCGTGTTCTGTTGCTGGACGGCTTCCTTCAAGTAGGGCGAGTTTGCGAGGGTGATCACAAGACCACGAATAGACTTGCGATACCCCTCAAACTGTTCGGTCAGGAACGCAACAATATCCTGGGTGTCCTCTTGGACGTATCCCAGAAAGCGATCGCCCACGGTATCGGTGAATTTCCATCCAAGTGTTAGGATCAGCGTAAGACTGACAAACGAAAAGCCTAAATAAAAATTGCGACGACGTTTGAGTACCGAGGGCGTGAGACCATATTGACCATAGAACCAGAGTAGGACGGTGAGGAGCGTGGCCAAGGTCATGCGAAGCACCTGTATCGGTACACCAAACCAATGCAGAAAGGTTTCCTGGGCAAACCATACGACGGATCCCTGAGGCACAATCCCTCCACTGGCCAGTGCATACGCCCCCAGGGTCAATGCGGCTGATGTAAGGACGTAGCGTTGTGTCCCCCGATGGTACCTGGCTTGTCGCAGCAAGAGTGCAGCAGACCAGAGGCCACCGATGAGGCATACCGCGTAGCGTGTGATGACCTCTAGACCACGCTCCCCTTCTAGCCATCCGCCGAGCAAGATCGAGGCGAGGATGGGTACAAAAATCCACCGACCTAGCCCTGCATCCGTGGATCTGGCAAATTCCAGCAGTGCCAAATAAGAAATCACCAGCGATGCTATGCGTAAGAAACCAAAGGCAGTGGGTTCATTCAACGAAATGGCAAACATCTCCAGCCACTCGTGAGCGCCATGGACAAATCCAAATACAGCGAACCAACGCCACGGGAGTGCTAACCTACCTGCTGACCTACTCATGGTCATGCAGACAATGCCAAGGTTAATAAACGATAGACCATACACAAAAAACGTATAGTCTAGATTATGCAGAAAGAAAGTGGTCAATGGGTGTGTCCCATGAGAGATCCTGCCTCTGGCTTACAGCGTGCGTTGCTTGCCCCTCTATTGCTCTATGGACAGAGTCTAAACCAGTTTCCAATGCTTGGAGTCTACTTCAGATGCTGTCTTCCAGCCGCGTGCTTGCAAGAGCATAGCCTGGGTAACAAAGAAGCGTACGGCCAAGACCACCGAGAGACTGAGTAAATAACCGGCCACAACATCTGCTGGGAAATGCATGCCAAGGCTAATGCGTGATACACCCACCCAGATCACAAACAATACAGCCAGCAAACGAAAACGTCCCAAGAGTGGCCAAAACGAAGCAGCCACCAACATGGCAAAGACAGAATGACCGCTCGGCAGACTGTGGTGATACTCTGGTGTGCCTACCACATGCAGTGCCGATGGATGCAAGGAAAAAAAGCCAGTATCTTGCAATACCAGGGGTGGGCGTGGAAAATCCAGGGTTTCTTTCAGCCAGCCAACGATTTCTCCCTGTATCCAAAAGGAGAACACAAAAACGGCAATCGTTGCAAAACCCATGCTGGCAACGACTTCACGCGGTGCCGAAGACTGCAGCATGGTGAGAAAAACAAAGACGATCATACCACACAAATAAGAAACAAAATGGGCATGATCTCCGAGCTGCGTGCCTATCAGCATGACTTGGTCTAGCCAATAGGTGTGTGGAATGTCATTAATCCAATGAAACAACAACATATTCCACCCACCCCACTCATAGAGTATTTCCTTCATCGAAGCCTCCGAGAAACCCTCCAAGAAACAATTAAGATTAACCGATGGATCAGATTACGCGAACCACGCCCGCCCCCATAAGATCAGGCCAATGAACGCAGCAACACCCGCTGCCGCAAACAACCAACGGATACGCGTCAGTACAGTAATCGACGCAAGCGAGATGGCAATCTGGATGAAAGTCATCGATTGCGCAAAATGATGATGCGGATGCAAAAGATGTTCGCTTTGTTCGTTGGCGTGTTCTGATTTCCCGTCATACTCCTCAGCTTCTTTTTTGAGCTTTTCTTTCTCTAGTTTGTATTTCTCTACCTGTTTTTTATAAAACTCCTGCTTCTCAGGGGGAGCCAAATCAGCCGCTATCTCTACCAAATGGCTTTTGGTACTCTTTGCCTGGTATTCGTTCCAGAGATCCGAAGCGAATGATTTTTGCAGTACCGCATCGTTCTTGGCCAACATGGCCTGATCCTCTGTGGTACCTCCTTGGTAACTGACCACAGCACCCAGGGTCGATAGCAGAGCGGTAAAAATAGCGATCTGTTGCGCCAGACCAGGCCCATGATGTCCTCCCCCCTCTCCTCCCTGGTGTCCCTGGTGGGCTTCGTGTTCGACGGCATGATCGTGTGGACCATGAACATGAAATTCTTCTGCCATACTTACTCTCCTCTTCTCTCTCGTTGGAATGATACTGCGGACGTTCAGACAAGCCTTCGCACTCGCTAGATGGGATTGTGATTGCGTCACGGATACTATTGATTGGCTTTGGACAGCAGCCCCTGGAGGGGAACCAGATTTATCAGAGGCTGCGGGGGCAGTGGCGGCGGCAAAAAGGCTCGGTATGCCTCTCCAACCACGCTACAGCGTAGGTACGAGCCAAGACGACTTTGCGGATCGCACACAGCTATCCTTTTTTTCAATGCTACAAAAGAAAAGATAGGGCAATATGTTTGCTTTGTAAAGCCAGATTGACCCTGCAAGAATCATGGTTAAAAGACAGAAACTCCAACCTTTCCCCAGCCAAACCTCTCCGAAAGGCAAAAGGGCTGGGTGGACTGCATGATCCGCCTATCCCCTTCTGTACGGAGAAGCCTGCTCATGGGCCTCCTCTGTATGCCTGTTGGTGTGTTGACAGGAGTGTATGTGTCTGCTACCGCCATCGGGAACGGTTATCAAACATTCCTCCTCGTTGCTCCCGTTGCGGCGTTTCTCTCAGGCGTTTTCGCGTGGTGGCTCATCATGGAGCGCGTGTATCGGCCAGGTATCCCTCGTGCTGCGTTCGCAGGTGCTTTGGCGGCCCTCCTCGGCCATTACCTCTGCTGGTACTTACTCTTCCTAGTCAATTTTTTGCAGCACGTCCTCTACCATGTAGGCGATTCTGTAGGCGGCCCTCCTGTTGGCCCAATAGCTGCGCTCTTTGCAGCGGGTGTTTATAGCCTGTTTAGCCTCCTGATCCTCGGCTGGGTGACCGTGGCGGCCGGTGCGATTCTCGGCGCCGTGTTTGGCGCGGTGCAGCGTCCCGCAGAGTCGAACGCCCACAGCCTATGAGTACGCCTCAGCATCCTTGTGCAGATCCTACACGCTATCGGGACGATCTGTACTGGATCTACAACGCACTCCTGTCCCGGTATGGCCCCCAACACTGGTGGCCCGCCGACACCCCCTTTGAGGTCATGGTGGGGGCGGTATTGACCCAAAACACCTCGTGGATCAACGTAGAACGATCCATCCAAGCATTGCGTGACGCCGATCATCTGCATCCTACCGCCATCGCGACGGCAGATCACGTGGCACTGGCGGCTTGGTTGCGTCCAGTCGGTTATTTCAATGTCAAAGCACGTCGCTTGCAGGATTTTTGTAGGTGGTATCTCACACAAGGCGAAGAGAGCAGGCTGGCAGCCCTCCCCACGGCGTCGCTGCGTGCTGCGTTGCTGTCGGTCAAAGGTGTCGGGCCAGAAACGGCCGATGATATGCTGCTTTATGCTTTTGGGCGGCCTGTGTTCGTCATTGATGCCTATACGCGGCGTCTGCTGGTGCGTTTTGGCATGGCACAAGGCGACGAACCCTACGAGGTACTGCGGACGTTCTTCGAGGAAGCACTTGATGCAGATGCAACAATCTACAACGAATACCACGCACTGATTGTCCAGCACGCAAAAGACACCTGCCGTAAACGTCAAGCACGTTGTAGCATTTGTCCCGTATCGTTACGTTGCCCATTATCTATGGGAGCATAATGACAGTAACCGTTCTTGCCATTGTGCTTTGCGGCATACATCGCAACATCGGCATGGTCGATCAAATCTGCGGGCGTCTGACCGTGTTTTGGGAACTGGCTGATCCCAATGCTTGCCCCTATACTGTAGGTATTCTGACCGTCTTCGATGGTTTCTGAGATGGAATGCACGATTCTATCCGCAACAATACTGACATCCTCCTCATTCATAGCATTGTCAAAAATCACAGCGTATTCATCTCCCCCCATTCTCGCCACAATATCGTGTTGCCTGATAATGGACAAAATACGATGACCGACTTCCAGAAGCACATAATCACCAGCACGATGTCCAAAATGATCATTGATTTGTTTGAAATAATCAAGATCAATAAACAACACGGAGAAGTTCGATCCCTGTGCTTCCATCTTGCTTTCAATAGACATCATGAATTGTAAGCGATTCGGCAATCCTGTCAGTGGATCGTGCGTTGCGAGATATAGAAATGTCTCGTCACTACATCGCGCTTCTGCCTCTTTCTGGAGGTCACTAATCATACTGTTCTGATCTATAATACTCTGTTCTGCTTCTCTTTTCTGACGAGCAACCTTGATGCCACTTCCAAAGTCACGCATGAGTTCAACCAAGAACGCTGATTGTTCCATCGTAAAGTCGTTTGGTTTCGATGAATAGATGCTGATAGTTCCGAACACAACACCATCCATTATGATTGGGATAGAGATAAGAGATGCGTAGGAACGTTTTAGGGCATCTTCTCGCCACGGCAAGAAGTTTTCGGATGTTTTGATGTCCTGGCAAAGGGATGGCCGTTTGGTTCTGACTGCAACTCCAACCGTTCCACGACCACGGGTAACATCGTCCCACGAAATATGGGCGGTCTCTAGATAACCCTCTTCGAAGCCATACTTCGCTACGGGTACAATCGATTTCTTATCATCCTGTTCTACTTTGCCTATCCAACACATCCGATATTTTCCTACCTGAACAAAGATCCTACAGTAGGCATTGAGCAACTCTTCCTCTGTGGTAGAGGTGAGGATTGCGTTGTTGATTTCTCTGAGAACTCTGAGCGAGCGATAGAGTGATGAAAACATATCCACCTCCCACGGTAGTTCTTTTCACCAAGCAATTGGGGATGTTCAGCGTAGTTGTGCGTTGATGTGGGTAGTCTCATCTCTGACCACAGCGTAGCATTCACAGACACGAGCTTCTAATCCGGCTCGATTCAACACGGTAATCTGCCCTCGACTGTAGGCAATCAGACCATCCGCCTGTAATTTTCCAGCCGCTTCTGTGACCCCTTCACGGCGAACGCCCAACATGTTGGCAATCAGTTCTTGCGTCATCACCAGTTTGTCCGTCTCAAGGCGGTCAAGGCTAAGCAATAGCCATCGGCATAGTTGCTGATCGATGGTGTGGTGTCGATTGCATACTGCTGTTTGGGCCATCTGCGTGAGAAATGCCTGCGTGTAACGAAGCAACAGCCTTGGGAGCGTTCCATGGTCGAGCAATATCTTCCTGAGCATTCTTCCAGAAAGTTTGAAGGCTGCACCTTCACTCTGGACAACCGCTCGGTTGATGGTTGTCTCGCCGCCCATGAAGAGCGAGATGCCAATGATCCCCTCTTTGCCAACGATAGCGACCTCAGCAGAGGCACCATCCTCCATGACATACAGTAACCCAAGTTGCCACCTATCAGGCGACGAAGACCGCATAAGAAATATGATATTTCAGGCTGCGAATTGAAAGCTGTGAGCCAGGACAAACAGAAATGCTTTTAATTCAAAACCAG
>CAIJYR010000056.1 GCA_903824965.1 uncultured Thiotrichales bacterium | reverse complement strand
CGTTACCGTTACAACAAACTGCTACCGCCTGGATTGATACCGCGCTTCATCGTAGAAGCACACAAAAAACTAGAGAATACGCGAATCTGTTGGCGATCAGGCGCGGTGTTTGAGGCTGCACAATGTCGTGTGCTGGTGAGTGCTGATCGTAACAAGCGCCTGGTAGAGGTTGCTGTGAAAGGACCATCTACGCTTCAGCGGGTCGCGCTGAACATTATCCTGGACGATCTTGAGCGGGTTCACAAACTCCACGGTGATCTCGGTGTTGAGGCGCGTGTTCCCCTATCTGAGCAGCCCGACGTTGACGAAAGCTACAGTCATCTGCTTGTTCTGGAATCAAGCAAATATTCTGATTGCGTGCATTGGCCTACTGGTGCTAGGCGAGAATATACGGTACGGGAGTTGCTCGATGGCGTTCGGCGTGACACAAAGGGCAACCAGCAGCTCGCAATGCAAGCATCGAAGATAAATTCTAGAGAAAATGCCGAGCACGTCACAATCATACAGATCCAAGGAAATCAAGCAAAAGTAGTAGGGAGGGATAATATCCATCATCGAATTAAAGGCAATGCTGTAGGCAGCATAAGCATAAAAGGAGATCTACATCGGAAGCCGTTTGCGCGTTTCTTCGCGTGGCCGCTCTTCTCTGTTGGCATAGGCGTTGTGGCAGTGCTATGCGCATTATTGTTTTTTATCCTTCCATGGGGCTGGAAGCTGTGGGTTGGTGGTCTTGGCGGCATAGCCATAATAGTGACAGGATTTGTGCTGAGATATAACCAGGATTATATAAAGAATAATGTACTACTATTCACTAGGAACCGGCTATGATAAATCTGCTTGATTTAGATTCTGAACAAAAGTGCCAACCACGTCCCCTGAACGAGGCAAAATTGCTTGTGGTGGGTAGCGAGGCTGTTGGTAAGACCTCACTCATCCGGTATTTGACTAAGGACGAAGCACGCGATCCCGATGAGAAGAAGACACAGGGCACCGACATCCGCGAATGTATTGATATCAGTAAATGGACGCCAGATGCAAGTGGTATGAGGGTAAATATCTGGGATTTCGGCGGCCAAGAAATCATGCACGGAACACACCGCTATTTCATGACCCGGCGTAGTCTCTATCTGATTGTCTTGGAAGATCGAAAAGAGAAAGATAACGATCTGGTGGTGTATCAATGGTTGAGCAGAATTTCGAGTCGTGCGGGTGACTCACCCATCATCGTGATTATCAATAAATCCGATAACGGCAAGGAGGATCTCAAGCTGTCGCAGGAAAGAATTAAACATGAAAATCCGAGCATCGTTGCGTTCCATCGAACCTCATGCGATGCGGATGGGTGGGCAAAGAAGAGTATCGAGGCATTGCGGTTACTGATTGCCAAAACGATCAAGGAACACGCATCGCTTGCCGAGATTCGTAATCCAGTACCCGCAAGTTGGTTATGGGTAAGAAATGAGATTTCCCATGAAGTCCGCAAGAATAAGCGTATCAAAATAATCAATTTTACACAACTGTGTAGAAATATACCCGAGACTGTACGGGCGAGTGATCAGAATTTGATCGATGCAAACGATCAGCGTAACCTTCTGGACTTATTGTGCGATCTTGGTGTAATCGTCGCCTATAGCGATGATTCGGATGTGGCAGTGAAGCGCCATAAAGTTCTAATCGATCCGAATTGGTTGACAGACGCTATTTACACCATATTGAACCACAAAACCTTAAAGGAACAGAAAGGAATATTTTTGAAAGAACAACTTCCTCAATTGCTGCCAAATCAAAAAATATACCCCTCCAATTGCTACAATTTCATCTTAAAGGTAATGCAAAATAAGAGTCTTGGCTTGTGCCTCATGTTAGATGGTACACAGAAGCAATTTCTTGTGCCAGAGCAATTACCCGAAGAGACTGACCGCGTCCACCATGACGATTTCTGTTGGACGCATTGGCGAGACTACCATCGAGTGGGCTTGCTTCGCTTCCGTAAAGCCACTTGTCTGCGCTTCCGTTACCGTTACAAAGAATTATTACCACGTGGATTGATAGCGCATTTCATCGCGACCGCACATAGCCAACTGACGAAAGTCCGTTGGCGATTTGGTGCTTTGTTCTATGTTGAACAATGTCGTGTGTTAGTAAGCGCCGATTGTGATAATCGAGTGGTGGATATTCTTGTGAATGGGCCGTATGCTTGCCAGCGAAACGCCTTGAACATCATCAGGGATGATCTGGAACGGGTTCACAAATTCCATGGCAATAGCGGCATTGAGGCACGCGTTCCTTTGCCAGAACAACCTACGATCGACGAAAGGTATGAGCATTTGGAACGTTTGGAGTTATTGTCTGGATCTGATTACCTGCATCAGCCTACTGGTGCTGCTCGTAGATATAAGGTGCGTGAATTACTCGATCCCGTTCGTCGCGAGAACACGATAGCACAGGCACGATCGGAGAAAGATTTTGATGCGAAGCTCAAAGAACTAGCTAAGCAGTTACGGGATTTCTTTACAGGGAGAGGAGCGTGGCCACGGTTCATATTAATTTCTTGCCTGATAGCGATCGCCTTCATGGTGATGCTTTGCCCTGATTGTTCTCAACGCTTGAACGGTTCTATTGAGGAGATTATTAAACTTATCAAGACATTCCGTAAGTGAAGAACAAGGTATCCCATCACTCTATATGGCTCTTTTGACTGAGTGCTAAAAAGAAACTCTTTTGACTGGATTTTAGACTTTGACTGGATTTCTGTTTTTTTAATGGCTTGAGAACGGTTTTATTCTCCGCAGATCATTTTTAGTATCAAAATACAAAATACAATCAATTCAACACCCAAACAAAAGTCAAAATCCTCTTTTTTAGCACTCAGTCAAAGGCAGCACCCCAGCCAGAAGTGCTACTCGTGCTCATCGATCCAAGCCATCTGGATGGCTTCTAAGACCTTCTCCCCTCCCCTTGCAGGGTCGTCCGAGAAACCAGGGAGGTTTATCACCCAGTTGTGCAAATCAACAAAGCGCACCCGAAGCGGATCCACCTCTGGATAGACATCGTTCAGCGCAATGGCAATGTCCCGTACATCAACCCATTTCATGGACGCGCCTTTTTCTCAGAGTCCACATGGAGGGTATAGCGTGGGATTTCAATCACCAAGTCTTGCGTACCCACCCGCGCCTGACAACCAAGGCGCGATTCTGGCGTAAGACCCCAAGCTTTGTCTAAGACGTCCTCTTCATCCTCCTCAGGCTCCGGTAACGACCGCAAACCGTCGCGCACAATGACATGGCAGGTCGTACAGGCACACGATTTCTCGCAAGCGTGTTCTAGTTCTACGCCGCCCGCAGCAGCGGCATCGATGAGCACAGCCCCTGGCTCTGCATCGACCACCGCACCTTCTGGACAAATCTCTGGATGGGGTAAAAAAGTGAGGCGTGTCATGTCATTGACCTTCACTAAACTCAGTCAGACGATGGCCGGTGAGTACCTGTTGAATGCTTCGGTTCATGCGACGCGCTGCAAACGCCTGGCTGACCCGTTCAAGGTGTTCACGGGCCGCATGGATGGCACGGTGATCGGTACCGCGACGCACACTTGCCAACTCCGCCACGGCCTCATCGATTACCACCCGCTCGCTCTGTGACAACAACGCAGCATCCGCGACCAACGCATGGGCCAAGCTGTCCAAAACACGATCAGCATCCACTTGTTGCTCACGCAGGTTACGGGCATCCACGTCTTCTCGTGCATGATCCATCGAATCACGGAGCATCCGCTCTATTTCGGCTTCGGTCAGGCCATACGAGGGCTTCACCTGCACAGAACTGCGAATACCGGTCGATAACTCTTGGGCAGACACATTGAGCAGCCCATCGGCATCCACCTGAAACGTCACGCGGATACGCGCAGCACCCGCGACCAACGGCGGAATCCCACGCAGTTCAAAACGAGCAAGAGATCGACAATCACGCACCAATTCGCGCTCCCCTTGCAGGACGCGAATCACCATGGCGCTTTGCCCATCCTTGAAGGTCGTAAAATCTTGGCTTCTTGCGACAGGAATGGTCGTGTTGCGTGGAATGACCTTTTCGACCAAGCCGCCCATGGTCTCAATCCCAAGCGAGAGCGGAATCACATCCAGCAACAACATCTCGTCATCGGGTTTGTTGCCTACCAAGATATTGGCCTGGATAGCAGCACCGAGCGCCACCACACGGTCTGGATCAAGATCGGAAATCGGTTCGTGCCCAAAAAGATCCGCAACCTTCTTCCGCACACGGGGCACACGGGTCGCGCCTCCGACCAAGACGACATTTTTGACCTCGGAAGCGGTCACGTCGGCATCACGCAACGCACGTTGGCAGGCATGGAGGGTGCGAGCAATCAAAGGATCGATAAGCGCATCAAACGTGCTCCGGTGCAGGGTCTCTGTCCATACCGTCCCGTCAGGCAGATCTAGGCGCAACGGAACCGCCTCGTCCACCGTGAGCCGCTCCTTTGCAATGCGTGCCATTTCGATGACCTGACGCACACGTTGCTGATCCGCGCTTGGGGCAATCCCGCTCTCTGCCAAGATCCACTCTGCCACGGCATGATCCATGTCATCGCCCCCCAGCGCAGAATCCCCGCCGGTGGACATGACCTCGAATACACCCTGGTGCAGGTGGAGGATAGAAATATCAAAAGTACCTCCGCCCAAGTCGTAGATCGCGTGGATACCCTCGGAACCCCGATCCAAACCATAGGCAACCGCCGCTGCTGTGGGTTCGTTGAGCAGACGCAATACCTTGAGTCCAGCCAAGTACGCTGCATCTTTCGTGGCCTGGCGTTGGGCATCATCAAAATAGGCCGGTACGGTGATCACCACACCTACCAGCTCGCCCCCCAGCGCAGATTCTGCACGTTCTTTGAGAACTTTGAGAACCTCCGCAGAAACCTCCACCGGACTGACCTCTCCCGCAGCGGTTTTGAGGATGGCCATGCCTTCTTCGCAGCCCGCAAACGCATATGGCAAATGGTTGCCCGTACGTCGCACATCGCAACGTCCGCGACCCATGAGGCGCTTGATCGATGCAATGGTATTGAGGGGATCTTCGCCTGCGTGGTCGCGTGCCTCTTGGCCCACGATCGGTGCTTGATCGGCAAAATAACGCACCACTGACGGCAACAAATGGCTGCCTGTCGCGTCTGGCAGTGTCTCAGCGACACCACTGCGCACGGTCGCCACCAGCGAATTGGTGGTACCCAGGTCAATGCCCACCGCCAAGCGATGTTGGTGGGGAGCCGTGGTCTGGCCTGGCTCGACAATCTGAAGAAGTGCCATGGTTGTTTGATCGGTTGCTTGTTTCAGTCCATGCCACCACGCGGGAGGCAATCCGTGAGGCGCTCTTCCAGGAGGTTGGCTTCTTCAGCGATACGTTCAAAAAAACCGAGTCGGCGTACCCTTTCGGCCGCCTGTCCCAAGGATTCTGGCGTATCCTGGCGCAAAAAACCAGACACCTCACCGATCAAAGCCACCCGACGCTTCTGCAGTACCTCTTTGACTTCCGACAAAAGACCCAACGGATCAGGCGCTTCCCGTGCCTCTTCTAGGCGTGCGCGCAGTTCCATTTGATCCATCAGAAAAACAGGATCACGAAACGTGCGAACCCCTTCCTGCGTATCCACACCCCGCAAGGCAAGCAAACAACGCGCACGACGCACCGGATCACGCAGCGTCCGGAAGGCTTCATTGACGGCAGCGGCCTGTTCTACCGAACGCTGTCGCTCTTGCTCCGATCCACCCGCATGGCGATCGGGATGCACCACCCGCTGAAGACGACGAAAAGTCTCCGCAAGGTGCGGCTCATCGATGTCGAAGATCGGTGCAATGCCAAACCGCTCAAAGGGATTGTCCATCACACCATCCATCACACCATCCAGCACAGCAGCGCATGGTGCGGGTTATACATGAAAACTTTCGCCACAACCGCAACTGTTTTTGACATTCGGATTGTGGAACTTGAAACCCTCACTCAGACCCTCTTTGGCATAGTCGAGTTCTGTGCCATCCAGGTACAAAAAGCTCTTGGGATCCACAAATACTTTGATCCCATGATCTTCAAAAACGTGATCGCCCTCTTGAGGGGAGTCAACGAATTCAATCATGTACGAAAGACCAGAGCAACCGGAGGTACGCGTCCCCAAACGCAGCCCAACCCCCTTGCCCCGTTTCTGCAGGAACGCCGTTACACGCGCCGCCGCAGCATCCGTCATCGTGATGCTCATAACCCCACCTGTTCTGTTGGTTACTGTACCGCTTTTTTCGCTTGATAATCCGCAATGGCCGCTTTGATAGCATCCTCCGCCAACACGGAACAGTGGATTTTCACGGGTGGCAAAGCCAGTTCTTCGGCAATCTGGGTGTTTTTGATCTCCGTAGCTTCTTGGAGGGTTTTGCCCTTGACCCACTCCGTGAGCAACGAACTCGACGCAATGGCCGAACCACACCCATAGGTCTTGAAACGAGCATCCTCAATGACACCCGCCGCATTGACCTTGATCTGCAGCTTCATGACATCCCCACAAGCAGGGGCACCCACCATGCCGGTGCCTACGTCCTGATCGGCTTTGTCGAACGACCCCACATTGCGCGGGTTCTCATAATGATCAATGACCTTCGTGCTATAGGACATACAAGCCTCCTAATCTCCGTACAACGCCTAGCCTAACTAATGGGCAGCCCACTGCACCTTGGAAAGATCGACACCCTCTTGGAACATCTCCCACAGGGGAGAAAGCGCACGCAATTTCTGCACCGCTTCACGCAGCCGCTGCACCGCATGGTCGATCTCTTCTGCGGTCGTGAAGCGACCGATAGAAATACGCAAGGAACTGTGCGCCAATTCGTCACTCCGACCCAGGGCACGCAGAACATAGGACGGTTCTAGGCTGGAGGAGGTGCACGCCGATCCAGAAGACAATGCGAGATCTTTGAGTGCCATCATCAAAGACTCGCCCTCTATAAAAGAAAAACTGACATTGAGGTTGTGTGGGACGCGCTGTTCGAGATCCCCGTTGATATACACCTGCTCTATGTCTTGAATGCCCGCGAGGAAGCGATCCCGTAACGAACGGATGCGTTCACCCTCTGCAGCCATTTCTTCGGCAGCAATTCGATACGCTTCTCCCATGCCGACAATCTGATGGGTGGGCAACGTTCCCGATCGCATCCCGCGTTCATGACCCCCGCCGTGCATTTGTGCCTCAATGCGTACCCGTGGCTTTCGGCGAACATACAGGGCACCCACCCCCTTAGGGCCATAGGTCTTATGGGCAGAAAGCGACATGAGATCCACTTTCAGTTGCGTGAGGTCGATGGGTACCTTTCCGGGCGATTGTGCAGCATCCACATGGAAGAGAATGCCCCGTGCACGGGTGATTTCACCGATGGCCCGAATGTCCTGAATCACGCCGATCTCGTTGTTAACGTGCATGATGGAAACCAGCACCGTATCGGTACGCAGGGCCGCTTCGAGCTTGGCGAGATCGAGGATACCATTTGGCTCCGGCACCAAGTAGGTGACTTCCCATCCACTGCTTTCTAGAGAACGACACGTATCCAACACAGCCTTGTGTTCTGTTTTACAGGTAACAATGTGGCGGCCTTTTTCTCGATAAAAGTGCGCCACACCCTTGATGGCCAAATTGTCCGACTCTGTGGCACCCGAGGTCCAAACCAGCTCTTTTGGATCGCAATGCACCAAATCTGCCACTTGGCGGCGGGCCTTTTCGACCGCTTCCTCCGCATACCAACCAAAGGCATGGGAACGAGAAGCCGGATTGCCGAACAGACCGTCTTGAGTCAAACATCCCATCATCTTTTCGGCTACACGAGGATCCACCGGCGTCGTGGCGGCATAATCCAGATAAATCGGCACTCTCATGATCCACCCCCATACTGCCCAACCAACATGTAACCTCAGCCACCACGCACCAAAAACGCTTCGCCTACATGACCACTCGATGTCTATGTTTTAGAGGGCATGCCGCATCGGAGCGACCTTGTTCTCCCGCTGACAACCGGACGATGCAGGGCTGCCATCCTGTCGTAGACAGACCTCTTGAACCTCACGGCGCTTGACCAACTCTCCCAAACTAATATTTTGCAGAAAGCGGAATATCTGATCACTCAAATCCATCCACAATTCGTGGGTGAGGCAGCGATCGTCTTCTTGACAATTGCCATTCCCACCGCAACGGGTTGCGTCTACCTTTTCGTCCACCGCCGTGATGACTTCCCCAACAGGGATCTCCATCGCAGAGCGACTCAATCGATACCCTCCGCCTGGCCCCCGTGTACTGTCCACCAGTCCACGCTTGCGCAGTCGTGCAAAAAGTTGTTCGAGATACGACAGCGAAATCCCCTGTCGTTGTGAAATGTCCGCCAAGGTGATGGGGCCATCTTTGTAATGGATGGCGAGATCAAGCATGGCAGTCACGGCGTAGCGGCCTTTGGTGGTGAGCCTCATCAGTGTCTCCGAGAAACAGCCTGCCCGTCAGGGCGGTGATGAAAGGAGACGGTTTTGGGAACCGTCGGTCAAGGTGCCGGTCTTTCCAGGCTGTCAGCCCTTACGGGCCTAGTAACACACACCTCTCGGTATGGATGGGTGGTGTGGTCCCCTCGCTGCCAGGGTGCAACGAAGCCGATGGCAACAGACCGTTTCGTGCATACCCTGCGCGTACCTGCACCTCTGCCGCCCTCAGTGCTTGGCCTCGAAGAAGCGCCCAGGGGGCAAGGCTTGTACTTCGTTGCTACCAACCTGAGGCTAGTCAACCCGAAGGTTTGCTTTCACAAGCCCCAGCGTCAGGGTGGAGATGGTTGACCGTTGGTAAAACCGCATACGTGAACGTCCTCCAGGCTTGGAGCAAGCGCGGCCTCACTAACCATTCCACGCGCACGCAGTTCAGCACAGATCGTCTCCAGTCGAGTCTCCAACAGGTGCACATGATCGAGGATACAGTTAATAGCCAGTGCAGTCGGATCGGGCATGTCCTGAGCCGTTCCATAAGCATCGAAACCAAGTTTACGTGCGATGGCAGCCCGCTGTTGCTCTACCTCGGCGCTGGTTTTCTTGACCACACGCCCAGGAATGCCCACCACGGTTGCTTCGGAGGGAACATCCTTGACCACCACCGCATTGGAGCCAATTCGCGCCCCATTGCCCACCTGAATCGGGCCTAATACCTTCGCACCCGCACCCACGACGACATCGTTGCCCAGCGTCGGATGTCGCTTGCCCTGTTGCCAAGAAACCCCCCCTAGGGTGACTCCATGGTACAACGTACAGTCATCACCGATTTCAGCCGTTTCCCCAATGACCACCCCCATCCCGTGATCGATGAAAAAGCGCCGCCCAAGAACGGCCCCTGGGTGGATTTCGATTCCGGTCAGCCAACGTGCAAGGTTCGACAAGACTCGCGCCAACCACTTGCATCCACGCCCCCACAACCAGTGACTTGCACGGTGAAACTGCACCGCATGAATGCCAGGATAGGTTGTGAGCACCTCAAAAGCATTCCTCGCCGCAGGATCGCGTGCAAAGACACAAGCGATATCTTCACGCAAACGGGCAAACATGCAGCTCTCCACAGACTCAAACGAGGGTTATTGTAGCAATGACCGATTGCATTAATCAACATCTTTTTGAGCGTTGTACCGCCGTCAAGATGCCACGCAAAATGTTCACTTCTACAGCGTCCGGTTGCGCTCGGTTGAACAAGCGTCGCAGGCGTCGCATCAACAAACGGGGGTGGGCGGGGTTTAAAAAATCAACCTCTGTCAAGGTCTGTTCGAGATGTTCGTAGAGACGATCCATTTCGATGGCGGGTGCCGGTATCTGCACACTCGCTAGAGTGGATGCTTCGCACAGGGTTTGGTTCGCCATGTGTACTTCGTAGGCCACGACTTGTACAGCAGCAGCCAGGTTCAGTGAGTGATAGCCCGAATGCGTCGGGATGTACGCCAAACAATGGCAGTGATCCAATTCGGCGTTGGTAAGACCTGTGCGTTCGCGCCCAAAAACAAAGGCAACGGAAGCATGGGTCGCACGGTGTGCCGCCAAGTTCCCCGCTTCTCGGACAGTCATCTGTGGCCAGTCTATGTGACGCGCACGCGCACTGCTCCCGATCACCAGGTTGCACTCCGCGATGGCCTCGGACAGGCTTGGAAAGACACGCGCAGCGTCCAACACATCGTCCGCCCCTGTAGCGCGGGCAGTGGCTTGTGCGCTTGGAAAAGCGTGCGGTGTAACCAGCGAAAGGTCTGTAAGACCCATGGTTTTCATCGCACGAGCGGCAGCACCGATGTTGCCAGGATGGCTGGTGTCCACCAGAATGATACGAACGCCGGACATAGATAAGCCAACTTGCACAACTCGGAGGGGAAACACAGTGACTCAGCAACGCACAGAACGTTACTCAATGTTCTGCACTTGCTCACGCATCTGCTCGATCAGCACCTTGAGATCCACCGCAGCATGGGCGCTTTCTGCATCGGCCGCTTTGGCACCCAGCGTATTGGCCTCACGATTCAGTTCTTGCATGAGAAAATCCAACCGCCGCCCGGAGGCTTCTTCCTTGGCAATGACCCGACGTACCTCCCGAAGGTGGGTCGTCAGGCGATCCAATTCTTCCTCTACGTCCATGCGCTGGGCAAAAAGCAAAAGCTCCTGCTCTAGGCGATCTTGGTTCAGCGAGGATTGTATCTCGGAGAGCCGTGCGGACAATCGCTCGCGCTGCTGACCCAAAACCCCAGGCAGGCGCACACGCACCTGCGCCAACACCGCTTCCATGGCGGAGAGACGTTCCTCCATGAAAAGTGCAATGCTGGCTCCTTCCCGTTCGCGTACCTCGACTGCGTCCGACAATGCTGACTCTAAGGCATCCAAAACCTCACCGCGAAGCGAGGTCAGATCCACACTCCGCGTCTGAATGACGCCAGGCCAACGCAAGACATCCAGAGACGAAACAGGTGCAGCGTTGAACAACAACGCATCCACCTGGCGAGAAAGGATGGCAACGCGCTCTGCAAAAGAGCGGTTGAAAGAGAGATCGGGGCAGCCCTCCGATGGCTGCCAACGCAACGTACACTCCACCTTGCCTCGGCGCAACCGAGCGGCAACGCGCTCACGTACCTGCGGCTCCAGAGGACGCAGTTCCTCAGGCAGTCGTATCGATGGCTCCAGAAACCGCTGATTCACGCAACGCAGTTCCCATACCAAACCACCTCCCTCAGCCTGCACACAGCGACGTGCGAAAGCGGTCATACTGCGCAACATACGATAGCCACCTCAAACGACCAGCAAGCAGAGACTACATCACAAACAAAAAACGATCGACAACTCACTTACCAGCGGATGCTGGTACAGCAAGGTCTGCTGCACCACCCGTCCACCAATAGGCGACTGTCGCACCAGCTACGGCACCTACACCGAGTACGAACGTGTAAAACATATCACGACGGGCAACTGCATCACGCGCATAGGTTGCGGGCGTGATCATCTCCCCAAGGACAGCACCGGCTGCACGGGCACCCAGGATTTCCGGCGCATACACCGTAGGTGCGGCAACTGTGGCAGCGGATCCCCATCCAAACAAGGAGGCAGTGAGCGATCCCCCCATCAACAAATCGGCAACAATGACACCCCCCACAACACCGACACCCGTTACCACCGTCCGCCACATAGAACCACCATCAGAGGCAGCGACAGCAGGAGAGGGCGCGGCAAGTGCCGTGGCAGCACCGTCTGCACTGGCAATCAGCGGGAGCAACGACAAACACACAATCGCAATGACTTTTTTCATGAACAAGGCTCCGAACGTAATAAACCAAAAGGTGACAGTTACTTCCGCCAAAACAACACTACCGACGCCACTTAATGATGCGAGAGAAGCCGACTTGCCTGGTCCGAGACCCACAGGAAAGTGGGGGCAAGTGTTGCACCCAGGGAACAGCCCGCAGCACCCAGAGCACCCAAAAGCGAAATGGCCAGCACCGCACTTCCCGACGGTACCAACAAACCACCGCCCCATAACATAATCGCCTCACTTGGACCCAAGGCATAACCACTGGCAAACATCCCACCCCCAGCGGCCAAACAACCAAAACCAGCAACCTCACCGTCAGAAAGCCCCCCCCCACCGCTGTCATCGCCCTCCGCAAAGGCAACGCCTACGGCAAACCATCCACACAAAGCTACAACGGCTATCCACCGGACTACTTGTCGAACGAACACTGGCATTTCCTCCGGGTTTTAGGGGGTATAGTGCGTCGGATCCTGTTGTCCAACTTGTACCGATGATGCCGACCCCAAAAGCGATGGAATCGACTCCACATGCGATTGACTGGGCTTCGCAGCAGACGACCCGGCTTGCAACCCAGGAGACGAGGGTGATGACCGTCCCCAGCCGACCATCGAAGCCAATTTCTGACCAATGGCGTTTGTATCGAAGTTCTGGTAGAGCGAAACTAAGGGCAATGCCGCAGCAGATCCCATCGTGCAGCTCGCGGGAATAACTGTTCCAAGCACACCCAACAGCAAGATGGAGGTCTTGGAGGGTACCGTCACACCTCCTGCAGCCAACATCACGATCTCCGTGGGAGCCACTGCCAGCGTGACCGCACCTAAGCCCAAGACGCCCAGCAGACATCCTGCACTCTGCATCTCTCCTTCGTTCATGGGCTGAATCGCAGGAGGGGGATCCTTCACAGTCCTCTTGACCCCCGAGGGCAATTCCGGCGTCAAAGCAGCGGAGATTCCACTTGCATTGTTCGCCGTCCAAAGTACCGCTGGTGTTGCGCTTGCCCCTGCGCCACACGCACCTGCGCCTAGAATGCCTCCCAAGGCCAGGAAGAGCAACGAAGACGTTGAAGGTACAATGACCGCACCCGTCACCAACATCATGATCTCGGTTGGCCCAAGAAGGTAGGCAGCGCCCAAACTGCCTGACCCAGCGATCAAACAACCAACCCCCTGTTTCGCACTGTCGGACATGGGGGTGAAAAGCGCAGAACCCTGGTCAGCACCCTGGGCAGGCGGGGTGTCTGCCAAAACACTACCTGCAGCCATCAACAGCAGTGCCGCAACTAACCTGAACCCCTTCACGAGACGAATTGGCACGAGTACGCTCTCCCGAATCAACAATCGACCCAGACAATACTGCAAAATGGACTATCCCACCTTAAAGATACTTTAGTTGGGCGATTGAACAGCAACGGCGGGCGCATCATGCGATCCCCATAATCCACCAAAGACCGTGCCAACCTGTTCAGAGAACCACAACACAAAAGGCGTTGCAGCAATCCCGACACTGCAGGTGGCACCAATCACGGTGGCCATCAGTCCCATCATTAAGGGTGTTGTTGCAGACGGAACCAGCAGACCCCCCGCAGAGATCATCAGCTGCTCAGTGGGGCCAGCGGCAAACACCGCAGCCAACACACCGCCGGAAGCAACCAAACAGCCAATCCCCGCCTTCGTGGCATCCGACAAGCCACCTCCCCCTGAAGGATCGTCATCCGCACGCGCTAGGGACGAAACATTCAGGAGCACACCCACAACCAGCACCAAGATACCTCGGAAAAAGAAATATTTCATCAATATCTCCGTTTACTTATTAGATCGCCTCAATCTGCGCCCAAAGCCACAGAGGATAAGGATACACTCCGCAACACCGCTTCAACCTGGGATGTGGCGGTACAACCAAGACAACGCCGGTTGTGCCATGGAACCAATGGTACAACCCGCAGCAGCGACCGTTCCAAAAAGACCTAAAAACAAGATCGATGAACTGGAGGGTACGACCATCCCACCGACAATCAACATAATCACTTCGCTTGGCCCAGCCGCATACGAGGCTGCCATCCCAGCGGTCGCACCGCCCGCACAGTACGCAGAGGTCACTTCTCCATCGCTCATAGGTCGAACATGATCCAATATTCCACCGACATGAGAAGATGCCGTTGGGTCGTTCTTCCCTCCGGAGGACGCATCCGCAGCCATCGCACAACCCGACCCAACAGCCAACAGGAACATGACTGTCGGAAGTAACCACCTTTTCAGAGAGTAAAAATGGGGCATGGTAAGTTTCTCGGAACGGTTGCCTTAGTGAGGCGATTCTAGCCGCGCAACAAATACGACGCAATGCTACACCAAGATCATCATCGTTTAAAATAACGTTTTCAATAAAAAATTTTCTTGCCTCGCGGCAATACCTGCTTATCGGTTATGGGTATTGTATCCCACAAAACCCTGTACCCAGTAGAGGCGAAATTCCAGAGCTGAATCCCTGTGGGTGGGTATCCGAATCCTACCTAAATCCTCGGCTTTGGCAAAAGCAGCACTGACTGCGTCAAAATCAGTTCCTCGGGCAACAAACAGATATCCACTGGCTGTTGGAGGTTGGAGGTGAATGTCTGCATTCAAACGGTACTGATCCGAGATCACCCCCGTGGGATTCCATACTGCAATGCTCGGAGGTCGCGGACGGAGGTAAAACCCAAGCTCCGCCAAGACCGCCCGATCGTCTCCTAACAAGCCCGCCTCCGGGTACGCCACCAACCGATTCTGCACGATCGCTGCCAACTCCCGCCATCCTCGGAGTCGTGCATACGGATCCAGGTGACGCACCCGTTCAGTACCCACGAACGCTCGTGAGAGTGCATCGTAGTGATACCCCACTCCCCCGATCACGCCATTGAGCAAGACTGCCATCACCAACAGACGACTCCGCCACAGTGTGTGAACCGTTGTTCCTTGGGGTTGCGTGAACCACGCGGCAATGAGCAGCGTAAAACCCAAATAGCTCGGTGCCGCCCAATTGGCGTTGGCACGCACTGCCAATGCCTCCGCGAGCATTGCCACGAACAGGGGCACACTCATGGTGAGCAGCAAGCGTCGAACCTCATTCGAACGCCCTCCCCCATTGGTGCCGCTTTGTCTTCTCATGGCCATGGGCAACACCCCAAGCAGGAGGGGGCCGCACACCAAGGCTTGACCCACCAGAAACTCAAACAATTTTGCAGGATGAAACAACGGATGATCCAGGGCAGCATTGCTCGCCGTGTGGCGCACACTCACCAAATCGTGAAGAGTATTCCACACCATGTTTGGCAAAAGTGTGACGATAGCAACGATCAGGGCCGTATAGAGTTTTGGGCGACGTAGGTAATGCCTGTGTATGGGAGAGAAAGCCAAATACACGAGGAGAGATAACAAAAAAACCAGCATCGTGTATTTTGCGAGTGACCCCAGACCGATGCACACCCCCAATCCAAGCCAATCGAATAGGCGATCGTCCTCCAGAGCACGCACCAAGAACCACAACCCGTAAGACCAAAACAGCAACAACAAGGCATCCGTTGACATGATCCACGAGGATGCAAAAACCATGGGCAGCGTCGCATACAGGATGGCCGCCCGTTGCCCCGTTTGTGCACCATACAAATGTCGTCCCACCAGGAAAAGCGCAAAAGCTGTGAAAGGGTGTACCAGGAGTGCAGGCGTACGCACGCAAAATTCATTCTCACCACACAGACTCGTGGTGGCTGCGATTGTCCAAGCAATCAGCGGTGGCTTCGAGTAGTAGCCGAATGCAAGGGTTCTCGACCAATCAAAATAATACGCCTCATCCAGAAACAGAGGCAGATTCGCAGCGTACAACGCGATGGCACGGTACAACGTAATCGCCGCCAAAAACAATATCAAACCGAGGGGAAAAACAGCCTCGTTTTTGCCGACCCATGGGGTGTGTCGTTCATCGACCATACAGATCAGGCTCTCCAGGGGGGCGGGTTTTGAACCGTCGATGTACCCACAGGTACTGTTCAGGTGCCTCTCGGATCCAGCTCTCCAACAGCGCATTGAGGCGAGCCGTGTCCTGGAGGGGATCTTTCGGAAAGTCTTCTAAGGCCGGAAAAACACGGATACGGTACCGTCCATCCGGCAAGCGAATCGGCCAGTAGGGAACCACCGCCGCACCGGTCATCCGCGCCAAGCGGCTCGTGGTAGTGATGGTGGAGGCGGGTACACCAAAAAAAGGTGCAAAAACAGCGTGTGCACCCCCTTGATCTTGATCCATGGCATACCAGACGGCTGCTCCCTCGCTAAGACTGCGTAGAAGGGCGCGTATATCGTCACGCGCATAGACCCGAGGACTCCGACGAGCACGCGCACGCAGTACGATGGCATCTGCTAATCGGTTACGCAGGGGACGGTACATGGCATGGAACGAAACATGGGTGGCCAACAGGTGGGCTGCAAGTTCTAAGGTTGTGCAGTGCCCCGTGAACAAAAGGATTCCCTTTTTTCTTTCTAGGGCTGCTTGCAAATGCTCTAAACCTTCGACCTCCCCTAGGGCACGAAGTGCGGCGTCTCCAAGCCACCAACTCATCGCGGTTTCTACCATGCCCATGCCAAGGGCTTCTAGGTGACGTTGCGCGAGGGGATGACGTTCTTCGTCGCTCAGTGCGGGGAAGCACAACCGAAGGTTTATCTCCACCGTTTGGCGACGGCTGACCATCCATTTTCCAGTAGCCCTTCCCAACTGTGCGCCTACTGCCAATCGTGCGCTGTGGGGCAGTGCGACGACAGCACGCGCAATACCAAGACCCAACCATGTGGGCCAATGACGAGGGGCAAGCAAAGAGGACAGACTAGGAATCGATGGAATAGACATACTATTTTAACACTGCCGCCTTTATTGAAACGCAAATCGTTGCAGATAAAAGATTTTGACTTTGTACTGAAAAAAGAAAGGGGGCTGGCTTTGACTTGTCTTTTCAAGATTCAAGATTCAAACCACCCTATCCCCTAGCCCCTTCCCCCTAGATGGGAAGGGGTTTAGTACAAAGTCCAAGGCTTTCCCATTTTGAATACCTGTTTTGAAGCATTGTGCAGTCTTTTTAGACGCTAAACTGCTCAATGACTTCTTTAAGATCGGCAGACAACACAGACACGCCTTCGCTAATCTTGACAACACGCTCAAATTGGCTTTCCGTCTGCAGGGAGATCCCGTTCAGTTGTTGGGCGACGTCCCCGACCTGACGAGCTGCTTGGCGTTGTTGCGTCGTTGCAGAAGCGATATGCTTGTTCATCTCAGAGATAGTTCCCACCTTGCCCACAATGGTGTCCAACAATTGACCCGTCAATTGCACCTTGGTGACTGTCTCGTGTGCCTGGGTTTGGCTGGCCCTGACTGCATCCACCACCGTGGCTGTGCTCTCAATGAGTTTGTTGATGACAGTGGACACTTCTAGGGTAGCGTCTCTGGTCTTGTTGGCAAGGTTTCTCACCTCACTGGCCACCACGGCAAATCCTCTGCCTTGTTCTCCTGCACGGGCTGCTTCAATCGCAGCGTTCAATGACAAAAGATTTGTTTGTTCTGAAATGTCTTTAATCATATCTACGATAGAATAGATAGCTTTGCTGCCAGCATCAATACTCGCAGTGGCTCCAGACACAAGGTTGATCTGATCCGCAAGACTATGAATACACTCAATCGTATCTCGAATGGCCCGTTGCCCATCATCTGTCACTGTATAGGTTTCGTGTGCGGCACCGGCAGCAGAATGGGCGCTATCGGCAATTTGCTCTACTTGTTGGTTAATTACTGTAATGCGATCAGCTACCAACAGGATGCTCTTACGTTCGGTCGCCAGCAGTTGTTCTGAATTCCTGGTGAGATCGGACATGTCATTGGCAGCGTGGTCAAGCTGGATGGTGTTACTGCTGAGATTTTTGATTTCATGCTGCAATTTCTCAACGAATAGATTAAACCATCTGACCAATTCACCAATCTCGTCTCTTGTGCTGATGGTACTACGGGTACGGAGGTTGCCATTCGCCAATTCCTGAAAAGAAGAGACCACTTCTACCATCGAACGGCGAATGGTATTGGCAACATAAAACGATACAAGCATACTGAGGGAAATAAAAGCAAAAGCACTGATGACCCCGACAATAATGGCATTCTTGGTCGTTCGCGAGGTTTCATCCAAGCTGGACGAAAATGCCTGTTGGATCTTTTCTTTAAAAGATTTTAGAGCCTTGGACAGATGATCCTGCTCTCCCTGCATGTGCTTGATCTCTCCCTGCATCGCACTGAAGTCCGCTTTGCCGCTGGCCATGGTCGAAGAGACACGCTTCGCCAGGGAGAAATAATTATCGAACAGCTTTCTTGTGCCCGTGGAAGCCTGGGCCCAATCAGGTTTCAGTCTGCTTATTTCTTCAATGTTCTGTCGTAAACGTGTGGCAATCGCATCGGTCGCATTGATGGGATCCTGTTCGCCTGAGCTGGCGCCAGCATTCAACCCTTCTGTAATCTTCTCAAGTAGGCCAACATTGTTGGTTGCAATATCGAGAGCGAGAAACTCTACCGTTTTTAACTCCTCTAGTCGCATGGTGTTGTCATGAGCAATGGAATACGTGAACCCAATGTAACCCAAAGCAAAGAGACCAATGATGGCTGGAGAAAGAATGATCTTAGGCAACAAAGACAACTGATTCAAGAACATTGGGCGCTCCCTCTTGAATAAATGCACCACACTGAGAATGCAAAAATCAGATGGCCCTCAAAACACCATATCATAAGCAATCGTAATGAGTTGACTGCGACCATAATTCTTGGTGAACCCTGGATTGCTCTGATCACGCCAATTATCATATTGTACTTTTATATCACTTGTCGAAGTTAAGTCATAGCGCAATACGAAGGATATATCAGTATGGCGCTCTGTACCATCAGGATAGCTATTAGGGTCCGCCTCGTTCATATCAATGATTTGCCTGTATTTGGCGATCGTGACCATAGGCATCCATTGACCGAAGCGGCGACCCACACTAAACGACGCAGCAAAGTCACCCCCATAAGCCTTTCGCTTCGTGACCAGTGTTTCGGAGGCAATGAACCAATCCCCTGGCGTGAGGATCAGGGAAGCACCTGCCAATTGCTGCCGCTTCTTCGGCGACCAACCAGTACCGCTTGGTACATCGTTATTGCGCGTATTGGATTGCATATACATGATGCGAGCATCAATCCAGTCATGGGACAGTAAATATTCTGCACCCACAATGCCAGACCATTCCGTATCAATTCGGTAGCCTTTGCCGGAATAAAGATATTGATATGGGTCGTTTTTGCGCAGTTCTTGACCAACGAACGCATTCAAGGTCGTTGCCCAGCTTCCCAGCTGTGACTTGTGTAAGATATTAATTCCGTTGTAATTAACAACCTCCCAGCCATACGTCTGTGGAGGCAGGTGAAGCCACGGGAAAGAGAACCCAACATCTTCTGTCTCTGAATAATAAAATAACGGCAACCGCTTCCGACCAAATTGTAAAGTGGTTTGTGGCGTGAGTGAATAATTTCCATAGGCCCATTCTAGATCGACCTTCCCATTTTGGGCGCCGCGTGACACGGCCTGTGCCGTAAAGGAAAGAGTCTCATTGACTGTGGCCTTCCCATGATACCCGATCTTCGAATCCGGGCCGAGTTTTAGACCGCCACTTTGGTACACGCCCGCTTGTGAATAATCTGCTATTTGACAGGGGCAATTGTACCCGACACTGTTCATCCCTTCTACGCTGCCACCGAGCATACGACCCGCAGCAAGGGTCAAAAAACCATTCCCTGAGAAATCGACGGCAAGCACTGGAGACGATAGAATACCAGCAGCCATCCCTACCAAAAACACGCCGATCGTTCGGCAAGAGAAATACGCTCGCATTGCGCACTCGCTTATGGGTGGAGGGTCACACGATGGTGGATGTTCACTACCTTTAAAATGCTACTGCCACAGGATACCGGTAGCCCTTGATGGTGATGCCCGTCAGACGTGCCATTCTGTAGCTTCCAAATGCTTACTCTTTGGTGGGTACCGACGAACGTGTCTGGACGGGTGGCGCACCAGTGCCACGCATGACAAGGGTCTTCTCTTCGCGTTGGGCATAGGCACCCATACCCATCAGGCGTCGATAACGGTGATCTAATAACTCATCCATAGATAACTGATCCAACTGGCTCAAATTTTCTAACAACGCCCGTTTGATACGGGTCGCCATGGTCTCCACATTGCGGTGTGCAGCACCCAGCGGCTCAGGAATGACCTGATCCACAAGGCCAAGCTCCTTCAGACGTCCCGCAGTGAGACCCAATGCCTCAGCCGCTTCTGGGGCTTTCTCGGCACTTTTCCAGAGGATAGAAGCGCACCCTTCTGGTGAAATCACTGAATAAATCGAATACTCCAACATCATCAAGCGATCGCCCACCCCAATGGCCAACGCCCCCCCAGACCCCCCTTCTCCAATGACCGTACATACGATCGGCGTACGGAGAGAGGCCATGACCTTGAGGTTCCGAGCAATAGCCTCGCTCTGGCCACGCTCTTCCGCACCAACCCCAGGATAGGCACCCGGCGTATCAATAAAGGTCAGCACAGGCAGCCGAAAACGTTCTGCCATCTCCATCAAGCGGAGCGCCTTACGATATCCCTCCGGACGAGGCATCCCAAAATTGCGCCGGATTTTCTCGCGGGTCTCTCTGCCTTTTTGGTGGCCAATGATCATCACGGATCGCCCTTCCAAGCGCCCAACCCCCCCCACGATTGCTGGATCGTCAGCAAAGGCACGGTCGCCGTGCAATTCCTCAAAATCCGTGAAAATGTGCTCAATGTACTTCAGCGTGTAAGGACGTTGGGGATGTCGTGCGATCTGCGAAATTTGCCAAGACGACAGAACAGAAAAGATCGACTCGGTCAAAGTCTGGCACTTGGCTTCCAAGCGTGTAATATCCTCATTGAGGTTCACCGCAGGATCAGTGCCCGCAACACTCAACGCGGCAATTTTCGCATCTAACTCCGCAATGGGCTGCTCGAAATCGAGATAATTCAGGTTCATCAGAAAATGCCTACCTCATGCACTAAAGAGAAAACCGCTAATAGACCACTGTGACATTCCCGGGCCCCAGTAGACAGCGGATACCAGAAAGTAACGCATCGGTTGGTCGACACCACCACCGTTGCCCAAAGACCAGCTCAACACTGGCGTCTCGGTTCTTGTAGTCTATCCGTATGGCGCAGGAACCGCCTCGGAAGGGTTCCAGAATTTTTGTCAATTGTTGCACCACGTCTACATTGGCCTGCACCACTTGCAGATGAAGCGCCTTTGAAAAAGACGAACGGGCTTGATCCATATCCCACACCCGATCTGCAGACATTCTAAACCCACCAGAGAAATCATCGACAGAAACACTCCCCTCTACTACCAACAGGCGATCCTTTTCCAGGAGATCACGGTACTGCCGATACGCCTTGTGAAAGACGGCCAGTTCCATACGCGATGTGCAGTCATCCAGGATCACAAAAGCCATGCTACGCCCGTCTCGTTGGCTGCGCGTCGTACGCATCCCCACCACCGATCCGGCAACCCGTACAGAACCATCTTTGCCCGTAGGACGTATCTGCCGCAGGGGTTGGACACCCATCTGCTTTAGCTCCTCTGCATATTCGTCGATGGGATGACCCGTACTATACATCCCCAGCGTTTCCTTTTCATGCGTCAGACGTGTACGCACATCCCATTCGGGTGCTTCCTCGTACCCACGATCCGTGGCCGCACCAAACAGATCCACCTGTCCAAGGCTTGCATCGCGTAGTGTTCGCTCCGCCGCTTGTGTAGCCCGCTCGAGGTTTTTCATCAAGCGTGCGCGTCCGACGCCTCGTACCTCCGTGGTACCGGATAGGCTATCCAGTGCGCCCGATCGGATCAAGATTTCGAGCATCCTACGGTTGGTTTTGTGTAAGTCAATGCGCCCACAAAAGTCAAACAGATCCCGAAACACTCCATGTGCGCGACGACTCTCCAGGAGATTGGCAATCGCCCCACCTCCCACACCCTTGATCGCCCCCAAGCCATGCACAAGGGTCTGCTCATCACGCGCTATAAATCGAGCGTCGCTGTGGTTGACATCGGGCGGAACGATGGCAATGTCCATTGCACGGCATTCTTCAATGAACGTCACTACCTTCTCGGTGTTGTCCATGTCGGCCGACAAAACCGCTGCCATGAATTCTGCAGGATAGTTTGCCTTCAACCACGCCGTTTGGTAAGAAACCAGTGCATAGGCCGCACTGTGGCTCTTATTGAATCCGTATCCCGCGAACTTCTCCATTAGATCAAAAATGTAGGAAGAAACCTTTTCCTCTACACCACGTGCACCAGCACCTTGTACAAAACTGGTACGGTACTTGGCCATTTCCTCTGGTTTTTTCTTCCCCATGGCACGCCGTAACAAATCCGCTCCCCCCAGCGTGTACCCCGCCAGTACCTGTGCAATTTGCATAACCTGTTCTTGGTACAGAATAATGCCATAGGTCGGTTTCAGGATCGCTTCTAGATCAGGATGTGGATAGGCTACCTCTGCACGACCGTGCTTGCGATTGATAAAATCGTCCACCATCCCTGACTGTAACGGCCCGGGGCGAAACAGGGCCACCAAAGCAATGATGTCCTCAAAACAGTCTGGCTGAAGGCGTTTGATGAGATCCTTCATCCCGCGCGATTCGAGCTGGAACACCGCAGTGGTATAGGTTGCTTTGAGCAGTTCAAAGCTCTTGCGGTCGTCTAACGGGAGAGTTGCAATATCGAGCGGTGGCTTACCCTCTTTCTTGCGACGCGGTTGAATGTCTTTGACAGCCCAATCAATGATGGTCAGCGTTCGCAGGCCCAAAAAATCGAATTTGACCAATCCTACTTGTTCGACGTCATCCTTATCAAATTGTGTCACCAAGCCGGCGCCCCCAGGTTCACAGTAGAGCGGCGCGAAATCGGTCAGTTGGGAGGGCGCAATTACGACTCCCCCTGCATGTTTTCCGGCATTGCGTACCAGCCCTTCTAGCTGGCGTGCCAAATCAATGAGAGTGCGTACCTCGTCTTCTTGCTCGTAACGCTTGCGGAGCGCCTCTTCCTGTTGTAATGCTTTCTCTAGGGTGATGCCCAACTCAAAGGGAACAAGCTTGGCAAGGGTGTCCACGAATCCATAGGGATGGGCCAATACACGCCCCACGTCTCGCACCACTGCTTTGGCACTCATGCTGCCGTAGGTGATGATCTGCGAGACTTTGTCTCGACCATACCGATTGGCCACATAGTCAATGACCTCATCGCGGCGATCCATACAGAAATCCACGTCAAAATCCGGCATGGATACCCGTTCTGGATTGAGAAACCGCTCAAACAGGAGATCATACGGCAAAGGATCGAGATCTGTAATCGAGAGCGCATAGGCCACAAGAGACCCAGCTCCAGAACCGCGTCCTGGCCCCACGGGGATTCCCTGTGTCTTGGCCCAACGAATAAAATCCGCAACGATCAAAAAGTAACCCGGAAACTGCATGGCAATAATGACTTTGATTTCCATTTCCAGACGTTCTTCGTAAAGGCGTCTTTGTTCTACCGCATTTGCGAGACCATCGGGTAGGATCTGCGCGAAACGCTCCACCAACCCTTCTTGGGCAAGGCGGCGGAAATACTCATCGGTACTGATTCCCGCAGGAACAGGGAACTCTGGTAGATAATTTTTCCCCAAAGACAACATCAAGCTACAGCGCCGCGCAATCTGAACCGAGTTTTCGAGTGCTTCTGGAATGTCCGCGAACAACTCGGCCATCTCTTCGGGATTTTTTAGGTATTGTTCCCGCGAATAAAGACGGGGCCGCGCTGGATCGGCCAGAGTATGCCCATCATGGATGCAGACACGCGCTTCATGGGCCTCGAAATCGTCTCGTTTGAGAAACCGAACATCATTACTGGCAACGACAGGCAATCCCTGTTCGGTTGCCAATAGGATGGCTTCCTGTAGGTAACGCTCCTCTTCTTCGCGCCCGGTGCGTACCAGTTCTAGATAATAGCGCCCTGGGAACAAAGCGATCCAATGCGTCAGATGCTCCATGGCCTCTGTGGAACGTCGCGCCAAAAGCGCACGCCCTATATCGCCCTCACGCCCACCCGACAAGGCGATGAGTCCTTCGGTCTTGCCGATGAACCATTCACGCTTCACCATTGGGATATCACGATCCTGGCCCTCAGTGTACGCACGCGAGACGAGTTGGGTCAGGTTGCGGTAGCCAAGTAGGTTTTGGCAGAGCAAGACCATGCGGGTGGGCAAACCCTCTGGATCGCTGTTCCTGACCCAGAGATCCACACCCACCAAAGGTTTGACGCCAGCTCCTTGAGCAGCCTTATAGAAGCGAACCAACCCAAACAGATTGTTCTGATCCGTGACGGCGATCGCAGGCATGCCGAGCTTGGCAACGGCCGAAACGAGTGGCTTGATCCGTACCACGCTGTCGACCATCGAATATTCGGTGTGCACATGCAGATGAACAAAAGATGGCGTGGACATGGTGCGTGTCCGGTTATCCTCTTGGGTGGTGCATTGCGTGTAGTGTTTTGAGACGTTCTTTGGCTACATGGGTGTAGATCTGGGTGGTGGAGATACTGGCATGTCCCAACAACATTTGCACCACCCGCAAATCGGCGTCATGGTTGATGAGGTGGGTTGCGAAGGCGTGGCGGAGCGTGTGCGGGGAGGGATCGTGATCAAGACCCGCTTGGCTTGCATAAAGCTTGACCCGCTGCCAGAACGCTTGGCGTGTCATGGCACCCCCAAGACGGGTTGGAAAAAGGACATCGCTCGCACGAGCACGTACCAATTCAGGACGGGCCTCGCTTAGGTAACGGGTCATCCAGTCTAAGGCCACCTCCCCCATTGGTACCAGACGATCTTTCGAGCCTTTGCCCGTGACGCGTACCACCCCCTGACGTAGGTTCACTTGGGTACACAGCAGCCCGACCAATTCCGAGACCCGCAACCCCGTAGCATACAGTACCTCTAGAAGAGCGCGATCACGTAGGCCCGTAATCTTGTCGAGCGAGGGTGCGGCAAGCAGTGCTTCCACTTCTGCCTCGGTGAGCGATCGGGGCAGACTTCGTGTGAGACGCGGTGCCTCGATTAGCAATGTCGGATCTTCCTGCAAGCCTCCCTCACGCACCTGGTATTGGTAGAATCGTTTGAGTACAGAGAGCAATCGTGCGCTCGTAGTCACCCGTGCGCCCTTTTTTGCGCGTGCTGCGAGCAAGCCCAGTAGATCGGCACGCTCAGCCGTCATCAGCGATCGTTTGTGGCGCACGAGCCAGTCCGATGCACCCAAAAGGTCAAAACGATACGACGCGAGCGTGTTCTCGACCAATCCACGCTCCATCCACATCGTATCCAAAAACTGTTCTATAACGGCTTCTTCGCCTGTGTCTCTGTCGTCTGACATGCTCGTCTGCTGCTAAACCACCCCATGGCTCTACGCCCTGGGGTTTCAAGGATGAACCCATTGATCTTGTAATGATAAATAAAAACCATTCAAAACCAGCATCCTACCTCTCCCCATCCCCTCTCCTTCCAGGAGAGGGGTATGCTCAAAGTCAAAAGATTGTGTTTTTTGATTTATCGTTTGTGGCTTTCAGGCGTAATGCCTTGCGCTCGGTAGTGTGTAAAACGCGCTCGCCCGGCCTTGAGCGTCTCTTCCTCTTGATCCACCAACTCCACAACCCGCGCAAACTGATCAAAAAACGGTGGCACAGTGGCATCCAGGTTGATCAAGACCGCTCCCAGGGCAGGAGGTTCCCAAGGAGGGGTATCGGTCGCAGGACGGAGCAACGTGTGCATTTGCGTCAACAACGATGCAAGGGGGGTACCCATGGCCTCAGGGCCGCGATCGTCCCCAATGAGAATGGGGGGAATGGGGGGGAGCACATCCTCGACAAGGCCGTGGGGAAGAAAGCTGTTTTGACGGTAGATCCACAACAAATGCTCCATATGCCGCGCCATGTTGAGCGATGCGGTGTGGAGATAGACAGGATGTCCAAGCGTGTAGGCTTTTTCGGTCAGTTGACAGGCGAGCATAAGACGCCCGTTGGGATTGTCGTCGGACAAAATATAAAAATCCACACGGGTTGGCACACCTTCTCTCCCTTATTTAGGAATCGCACGTCAAAATGGTACATCGTTTTGACGACGAGCGTAGACCCTATCGCATTCAGGGCAATCGCGCTATGTAGCCCTTGAGTGTGGGAGAGGAGTAAGGTGGAGGTCTTCCCCCGAGAGGTTGGTGCGCCGCCATGTTGCCAGATCCCCGCCCGTATTTTGAGGAACTTGTTGATACCAGGAGAGAAACCAAGAACAAACCCCATTCTTTCAGGGAAGTCGCCATTTTTCGCGATACCCGACTGGGACATCCCAGTCGCCGTCGGGAGCGAAAAATTGGCGACATGCCGTGCCTTCGGCGCCCGCG
>CAIJYR010000055.1 GCA_903824965.1 uncultured Thiotrichales bacterium | reverse complement strand
CCTTCTGATACTCTCGCTTTGATCATGTAGTTCTGGTAGGCAGGCAGGGCAACTGCTGCCAGAATGCCGATAATCGCGATGACGATCATCAGTTCAATGAGCGTAAAACCAGATTGATTCTTTTTCATGGTACTTTCTCCGCAATGCGTTGGTATCGTAAGATAATGTTAAAAAATCCCTCTCCGGATCTTCGGAGAGTCCTCTAAAAAAACAGTCTACTTACCTGCATATCCCACAGGCGTTCCAATGCCAGTGCATTGATCATACCCTGTCCCTGCGGTAATCCCGCCATAATCCCCACACCATCCAGAGACATCCGTAAAATGGGCGGATGCACCGGTATACAATGCGCTCAACTCCGCCGCAGAGGATTTGTAAAAACTCCCGGCCGCGTTGAGGATGCCCGCAAACATCGGCGTTGCCCAACTGGTGCCACCCGCCGACATCCAACCGCCTGGATAGCCATCCGAGGGGGTGTAATAAATCCACCCACCGCTGTTGGGATCGGCGGCGGCTGACAGGTCAGGCACTTGGCGCATGGTTCCGGTAATTCCATTGGCCGACTGGTACGAGGGGATCGATTCATATTGGCTCACACCGCCTCCGGTGTTGACCCAGGCAACTTCTTGTAAAAACAGGTTGGTTGATGCGTTGTAGCGCAATGTGGTGCCGCCTACGCAAACCACATTCGGCGACACGCAGGGATAATTGGTCTCCGCAGAATCTCCCGCAGGGGCAAGATAAACGACATTGGGCGTTGTAAAGTGGCTGTCGTATGTGGTTTCCCTCGCGAACTCCGGCATCCCCCAACTCATGGAGACTTCACCGCCACCTGCTGCCGCGACCAGCGCACTCGCTTTGTCGACCGCAGCGATCAGGCTCCCGATAGAGTCTGAGGAGGCTTCTACGAGGTACAGCTTTGCATTGGGTGCCATTGCGTGTGCCCACTGAAGGTCCAGGGCCGCTTCCATTTCCCACGCAGACGGGCTGAACCGTGGCATCGATCCCGTTGCATACACGATCGTTAGGTTGGGTGCTGGCAATCCAAACTGTGTAGAAAATTTTTGCAGATCCTTCAAGGCACGCAAATAATTGTACGCCACCACTACCGCAATGGCTTTGCTGCCACCCTGGGGCAGTGCAGTCACTGTGTTCGGATTGCATCCTGTGAGGGAGCTTGTCAGCTTATAGACACAGCCGATTGACGCCGGTGTTGAATACGCAGTTCCGGTGGCGGGTGACTTACCAAAGGGTCTTGGGTTCGCCTCAATCTTTTGATTGAATGCCTGGATTCCACCCGGCGGCTGGATGTAGTGGATCATGGTTCTGGCGGATTGTCCTACAGCGCCTGTGGGAATCTGGCTAGAAATGGGTGTGACGATTTGTACTGCCTCATGTGCACTAGCGGGTGCTAACCAGAGACTGACGATCGATAAGCACGCAGCCAAAAAAAGAAGTACGATGTTCACGGGATGCTCCTCTGGTACTGCTGGACTACGGTTCTGTTGTCCTAAGGTGTCTGACGGAGTGCTCACGTGACCCATCCTACAGAAACCCAGCACACGATCCACGGCACAACTGCACAAAATCAATACGCAAAATACACAACAATGCCGCTCAGTGTACTCCTGCACACCCCCCCCAGAGACCTTTGCTGTGCGAAGAAGTGCAAAGAAGTGCGAATCGGCGTGACCCCCACAGAATGTCGATTCTGATTCCATTCTATTCTATGGAGGTACATGGGCATGACGGTGCGTGTTCTACTGGTTGACGATGATGTTGATTTGTGCGAACTCCTCACCGAGTACCTGGCTACCGAAGATTTTCAAGTCACGGCAGTGCACAATGGTAAATCGGCCTTGGAGCGAGCCACTGCGGAAACCTGGGACGCCGTGGTGTTGGATGTGATGCTTCCGGGCATGAGTGGGTTGGATGTACTGCGGCGTATTCGTCCGTTGCTTTCGGTACCGATCTTGATGCTCACCGCACGGGAGGAGGACACCGATACGGTCGTCGGTCTCGAACTCGGTGCGGATGACTACGTTGCCAAACCCTGTAGCGCACGGGTACTGGTGGCTCGATTGCGGGCGCTTCTACGTCGTCATGGAGCCGATGTTTCTTCGTTCTTATTGGTCGGGGATCTGTCGTTAGATACAGCACGACGTCGGGTCTCGGTCGGAGGTTTGCAGGTTGCCTTGACCGGTGCCGAGTTTAACCTACTCGCCCTGTTGGTGCGGGAGGCTGGACATGTGGTCGCACGGGACACACTCGCCGAAGAAGGTTTGGGCAGACCTTTGGGTGCCTTCGATCGGCGCATTGAAACCCATATTACCCAAATACGACGCAAACTCGGCCAACTGCCGGATGGTTCCCCGCGCATTCAGACCGTGCGTGGGGCTGGCTACCAGTACGTGGCACGCTAATGGGATCCTTATTCAGCAAGATATTTTTGTCTTTTTGGGTGGCTGCCCTGTTGCTTGGGGCGGCCTTGTTCGGTGCCGAGCGGTTCTTGGGTGCCGATGCGGTGGAGGTGGCGGGTCATCAATTGGATGCCTATGCCGAGACGGCCGCGACCTTGCTCACCAGCGAAGGGTTGCCTGCGGTAGAACGCTGGCTGGGTGAACGGAACGCACACATGCCGTTGGTATTGTTGGGCAGTAACTACTTGCCGCTCCCAAACCAAAACATCCCTCCCCACTTGCGCACGCATCTTGCCAAAGGTTTGGCACCGGGTATGCACCCCCTGCACCCAAGGATGTTTGCGGTCGTTCGGCCGATTCCGAACAGCCATCCAGCCACCTACCTGGCTGCGATTGTTCGCATACACCACGATGCTCTCCTCCCCCCTGCCCTGCTGTTTGTGGTCGCCATTGGGGTGAGCGGGGTCGTGTGCCTTGTGCTTGCGATGTTGCTCACGCAACCGGTGCGGCGGTTGCGAAAGGCGACCCAGGCATTGGCAACGGGCGATTTGACTGTGCGGGTTGGGGGACGTGGTCACGACGAAGTGGCAGCACTCGGACGGGACTTTGACACCATGACGGATCGGGTACGTGACCTTCTGGAGAGACAGCAGCGGCTGTTGCGGGATGTGTCTCACGAATTACGATCACCGCTTGCACGGCTGCGCGTTGCGCTGGATCTTGCACAACGCAAAGACGACCCTGGCCCCCCCGCCTTGGCACGCATTGCCCAGGAGGCAGACCGCCTAGAATCGCTCGTGTGCAGTGTCCTGACGTTGGCACGCCTGGAAGAAGGACTGAATCACTATCAATCCCAGGCGGTTTCCCTGGCCGAACTGCTCCAAGGCATCGCCCAAGATGCGCTCTTCGAGGCCGAAACCAAAGGAAAGGGGGTCACGCTCCTGGTAGAGAAAGACGCTACCGTAACGGGTGATCCTACACTGTTGCGGGCTGCGATAGAAAACGTGGTACGCAATGGTGTACGCCACACAGCGGTCGGGACTTCCGTGGAGATTTCGTTGGCACTGGAGGAAGCCGCACCCATGGCTCTGGTAGCCATATTGGATCGTGGCCCTGGGGTGCCCGAAGAAGAGCTTACACGACTGTTTCAACCGTTTACGCGGGTCGGCGAAGCACGCGACCGAAACAGTGGTGGCTATGGGTTGGGGCTGGCTATCAGCCATCGAGCGGTGGAGGCCCATGGTGGAAGCATTGTCGTTGCGAATGCAAGAGGCGGGGGTTTGCGGGTCGTTTTGCGCTTGCCCGTCTTGGTAGAAGCACCGTGACTCGCCTCTGAGAGTATGGGTAGGAGAGGTTGATGTTGTTATACCGATCGGTTGACTTTTCGGTTGACTTTTCGGTTGACTTTTGATGATTTTGTTGTACGCTTACCATGGATTTATGGCTGCTTGCAGGTGCAGCTTATAACCATGTATACGCCTATCTTGTTCCATTCTCGCCGAATATCTCACTCAGCTTTTGCAAACGAAAAATTGCTGATAATGTCGAAGGAAAAAATGCCCAACCCACATGACTCTGAAATAAAAACTATTTCTGTTGCACAAGACTTGTCTGTTTCGACGAATACTGTCCCAAAAAAATCGGAAATCTATGTTGTTGGGATTGGTGCATCGGCAGGTGGACTAGAGGCATTGGAGCGATTTTTCAGCGCAATGCCTGCCGATAGTGGCATGGCATTTGTGGTCATCCAACACCTTTCTCCTGATTTTAAGAGTTTGATGGATGAACTGCTCGCTAGAATCACTCCTATGACAATCGTGCGGGTTGTTGAACCGGTGGACATCTATCCGAACACTATCTACATAATGCCGCCCCGTAAAGAAATGGTGATGCAAGCGCGGCGTTTGTTGACGCAGGACAAGCCTACTGACCAACAGTTAAATATGCCAATCAATACCTTTTTCCGGTCGTTAGCACGCGAACAAGGAACCCTATCGATTGCTATTGTACTCTCTGGCACGGGGAGCGATGGAAGTATTGGTATCCAAGACGTACATGAAGTGGGCGGGTTGGTACTCTCCCAGAACGAGGAATCTGCAAAATTCGATGGCATGCCTAAGAATGCGATGAACACAGGTTGTGTCGATGTGTGTATTGCACCGGAAGAGATGCCAACGATATTATTAAATTATATTGTAGATCCCTCTTGCATGTTGTTTAATTTGCGATCGGAGAAACAAAATCAGCTACCGTTGACTGGAATATCTGCGGTGTTGGAAAGAATGAGGGAGGTTTATGATCTAGATTTTACTTTCTATAAATCTACCACGGTCTCGCGGCGCATTGATCGCAGGGTGATGCTAGGCGGTTCAGGCGTTTTCCAAGATTATGTTGATCTGGTGCTGCGTGATATGCAGGAACTGGATCATCTCTATAAAGATCTATTGATTGGAGTTACCCGATTCTTTCGGGACGAAGAGGCTTTCCTTAGTATAGCCCAAACGGTCATTCCCTCCATCTTAGATGCAACCCCACCACAGTCAGAAATTAGGCTGTGGGTGCCTGGGTGTGCGACTGGAGAGGAGGCTTATTCTCTTGGCATTTTATTCTTAGAGGCATTTGAACAACGTAAGCGCGAGCCAAATCTTAAGATTTTTGCAACGGATATGCACAGAGATTCCCTCCAACACGCCTCCGAAGGATTATACAGCGAGGAGAGCCTTGATTCTATCGTATCAGCCCAACGCCGCGAGCGATTTTTTAACCATGAGTCGAATGACATCTATCGTGTGGCCCCATCGTTACGCAAGCTATTGATTTTTTCCCAACACAATATCATCAAAGATCCGCCTTTTACGCGAGTCGATCTGGTCAGTTGCCGTAATCTAACCCAAGTTGCCACCTATGACCACCATCAGAATCCTTCCAAGAGGTAATGGATTAATGTAGCCTTATAGTAATCAATCTATTGGTTGCCGATGGGGAAGTAAAATG
>CAIJYR010000054.1 GCA_903824965.1 uncultured Thiotrichales bacterium | reverse complement strand
TTCGGGTTGTTGGCTGCTTTTGTCGGTACGCTTGTTCATGATGGTTGGAAGTCTTACCGTGACTTGGAATGTACACATGCCCTGTGCAACGCACACCACCTACGCGAGTTGACCTACCTTTTCGAAGAAATGGGACAAACATGGGCTAAATATATCAAACACACCTGCCTTGTTAGGAGCTGCGTTCCAAATGCGACCTTTATTGAGATAGGAACCTATATTGGTCACACTACGCTCGTGTTGTCGAAATACGCAATGATGATTTATAGTATTGAACTGAAACTGAATTTATTTGCAAACGCAAAGAAATTTTTCAACTGCCATCGTAATATTAAGATGTTGCATGGCACAAGCGAATCTCTTTTACCTTCGCTTCTTCATCGTATAACGGGAGATGTCAATTCCTGGCTTGACGGACATTATTCTGCAGTGACTACTTATCGGTGCAAGGAAGACACGCCCATCGCGGATGAGTTGACCTGTATCACAAGAAATATCCGTCACTCCAAGAATATCGCCGTTTTCATAGATGATGTACGTTGTTTTAATCCTCGGATCGATGAGGTGTCATCGCATCCTTCGATCGATTTCTTGGTGGATTGGGCGCGTCACCATCATCTTCATTGGCATATCGAGCATGATATTTTTGTCGCCAGAAATTTCTGAGGCACTGTGTTCCTGCCACGCACCACTGGATCCGCTTGAATGTGTTGTGCCTACTCAATCGCCAGAGAAGAGAATGCCTGTCTTTCATCATCCAATTGCCATCTTTGTCATGTCTTGTGACAAAACAGCCGATATTGCAAACCATTTTGTGATGGCTTTTAAAAAATATTGGCCTCACTGTTCGTATCCGGTTTATTTCGGAACCAATCATGAGCAATCGCATATCCTAGCACTCAAGGCCAACCCTTTACCTTCGGAATCACAAGGGTGGCGTCTCGAAACACTGAGTCAACTAGAACATATACGATCGCTTGATCCAGGAATCACGCATGTCTTGGTTTTTCTAGATGATTTCATCCTAGGTCAAACGATAGATACAGAGCGGGTAGAGCGACTGATCTCCGCAGCAGTAGCGAAACAGGTGCGCTATCTGCGATTGCAGCGTTTGGAAGAAGGGATTTCTTCTATGCTTGCATGGCGGTTTAGGAAAAAAGATGCTTTCGGAGGTGAATCGGTGATTCAGATAAGACAGAATCACCCGTACTATTCCTCGTTGCAGGTTGCTCTCTGGGAACTGGACCATCTCTACACGTCCGTTGAACGTGCTAAAGACATATGGGCCTTCGAGCAGATGCACGATGGCACACCTCACTATTCTGTAATGACATCCTTGCTCACCTATCGACATATTGTTGAGAAAGGAGAGTGGGATGATTGTGCGAAAAACTGGTGCCTCAAAACACTCGGCCAATTCAATCCAGGCAAGAGACCATACCGCACGCTCAGTATGCTTGGAAAGATAATAATATCCTTCAAGAAAGGAATGTTCAGTGTTTTTGGGTATCTCCCGTCAAGGCTAAAACAACGATTGTTACTGCTCATTAGAAGAATCAGGAAGTAAGTCCTAATCAATCCAAAAGACTAACAACATCCGCTAGAATTGTCGTAAAAAAAACAAGAAATTGATAGGAGTTTGCCATGTCAGCACGTTTTTCAATTATCACGCCTTGCTTTAACCGAGCAGATGTCGTCACAGAAACGCTGGACAGCGTATTACGAGAGAAGAACAATAGCAACCTGATCATCGAACAAATCGTAATTGACGATGGATCATCCGACAACACAGCATCAGTGGTCCAGCGATGGGTAGAAGAACATGACGCTTCTGATTGGGTAACCCTCTATATCCTGCCAGAGAACTGCGGTTTAGCAACGGCCAAGAATGCAGGCATAGATCGTGCGACTGGTGATCTCATTGTCTTTCTAGACTCTGACGATCAGTTGATGCCAAACAGTTTACACTGGATCAACCAACATTTCCTCGAAAGAGACACTGATCTTTATTTTGGATCTATTGTCAATAAATCTGGCCGTCCCGCTGTGTTCAACCATGAATTGGCTTCACGAGAGATCGGCTTTGTAGAGTATGCGTCATCCCCTCAAATCGGAGAATATTTACCCGTTTGTCGCAGAGAGATTCTTGAGAACAAACAGATGCGATACGTTGATGAATTGAGGGGATTTGTGGCTTTACTCTGGTTAAGGATATTAAAACACGGAGGTAGGGGTTGGATTGATCCACACCCCGTTCGCATTTATGACGATATACGAACAGATAGAATCTGCTATTTGTATACACTACATAAAGCTGCACCACGCTTGCGTGATGGTTTCCTGCATTATTTGAAGGAGTTCGGTGTAGATCTCCTAAAGATTTCTCAGGCAGTGTTTGATCGAGTTCTGTTACGGGTGATTGTCTATGCAAAATTATCCAGCTATCCCCCCGAAGTGCGCAAAATCATTGATGCTGCATTACCAAACACCAGTGTCTTTAATCGAGTCCTAGAAGCCACCCCAAGTGTGTTGATATCTGCAGCCTTTCGTATTCGTCACCACCTTCGGAAGATGACAGTAGCGACGTTTCGTGCTCATCAGAAGATACGACGCACGCTGTTTTCTCGCCAACGGTGATTGGGCAGCAGTTCTCAACGTGTTAAAGGAATACCATCCATGTGCGGGATCATAGGTATTTTTCATCGTGGGTGCCACGCCTGGCAGCAGGACCTGAAAGTGGCAGCACAGAATATGGTAGCCAGTCTGATACACCGAGGACCCGATGCAGGAGGTATCTGGAGTGATGCCGAGGCAGGGATTGCACTCGGACATCGTCGCCTTGCCATCATTGACCTAAGCCCGACCGGACAGCAACCCATGTTGTCACAAAATGGACGATGGGTCATTGTCTTCAATGGTGAGATTTACAATTTCATAGAGATCCGATCGCGACTGGCACGCGAAGGGGTATCCTTTCGCGGTCGATCGGATACAGAGGTATTGCTTGAAGCAGTGGCCACGTGGGGCGTCTATAAAACACTATCCGCAACCAACGGCATGTTTGCCTTTGCGCTCTGGGATCGACAAACCAGAACCCTTACCTTGGCACGCGATCGGCTAGGTGAAAAACCGCTCTACTACGCAACATGCAATGGCAATGTCCTGTTCGGATCAGAACTCAAAGCCCTTCGCCAGCATCCCTCATTCCTGGCAGAAATGGATCGTGAGGCGCTGGTATTGTATCTCCGCTTTGGGTACATTCCTGCCCCATATAGCATTTATCGCAACGTTAAAAAGCTACCTCCGGGCACCAGCCTACAAATAGAATCTACATCATCCGATTCGTTTGTTCCAATTCCCTATTGGTCTCTGGCAGAGGCCATTGACGCAGGTGCCGAGCATAGAAAACGCGCCTCCGTCACAGAGGCCGCAGACGAACTAGAACCATTGCTGATGGATGCAGTACGTCTGCGCATGGAATCTGATGTACCCCTGGGTGCCTTCCTCTCTGGTGGAATCGATTCCTCCCTAGTAACGGCGTTCATGCAGCGTAATTCTTCTCAACCCATACGAACCTTTACGATTGGATTTCAAGAACCTGCTTTCGATGAGGCAGGTTTTTCTAAAAAAGTAGCGCAACATCTGGGTACCGATCACACAGAACTATACGTGACTCCAGAACAAGCTTTGGCCGTGGTGCCCATGTTGCCCAATCTGTTCGACGAACCGTTTTCCGATTCTTCGGCCATCCCCACTTTTCTTGTGTCCACACTGGCACGCTCACAAGTCACTGTGGCTCTGTCAGGAGATGGCGGAGACGAATTGTTCAGCGGATACACACGATACCGGATTGCTGAATTGCAGTGGCTACGTACTTTGCCAAAAAGTCTGCGGAAAATACTGACACGATGCATCCAACGGTTTTCTCCAACAGCGTGGGATCAGCTCGCTGCGCAACTGCCTAAGCTACTGCGTACAAAAAACATCGGCGAGAAACTCTACAAACTTGAAATCATCGCCAATGCGGCTTCTATAGAGGATGCCTATCGTAAACTCGTTTCCTTTTGGGATCAGCCTACGACCTTGGCTGATCAAACACAAGAACCAGATTGTCCATTCCAAACGGCTCTTCAATACCAGGCACTATGCGAGCCCATGCATCGGATGATGTATGCAGACACGGTAAGCTATTTGCCGGACGATATTCTGGCAAAGGTCGATCGTGCGAGCATGGCCGTTAGCCTAGAATCACGCATCCCGTTGTTAGATCATCGTATAGTGGAATACGCATGGAGACTTCCATTAGAAACGAAATTTTCCGATGGAGTTGGTAAGAGAGTATTACGCACCCTTTTAGAGCGTCATGTTCCCTCCTCGTTGATCGAACGACCCAAAATGGGATTTGGCATTCCCTTAGCTGCATGGCTACGCGGCCCGTTGCGTCCGTGGGCGGAAGACTTGCTATCAGCGCGGCGACTGCACGACATGGGCTTAGTAGATGTGGCGACCGTAAGATGCCATTGGGAAGAACATCTGAGTGGTCGTCGCAATTGGCAGCATCATCTATGGATCATTCTAAGTTTGGTCGCCTGGTACGAACGCTGGATGAACGGCTTCTCAGCAGAGGCTATCGGTACAAGTGACCGAGGAATGATTTCTCATTAGCCCCTCCATCGTTCACAGGGAATGGATGTAATCCAGCTGTAAAGATATCTTACAATCAACTCCCTCCTGTTCTGTCATAAGATCACAATGAGGACGACACATGAAAATATTTCCCAATACAGATCAACGCACCGTAGAAGGATTCGGGAATGAGTGGACGCGATTTGATCAGAAAGAACTTACTGAGGAAGAACGCATCAGGATCTTTCATTCTTATTTCCATCTCTTTCCTTGGTCAGTGCTTCCAGAGAATGCCGTTGGGGTTGACGTAGGATCAGGTTCAGGACGCTGGGCTATGGAGGTATCCAAGCGAATCAGCATGCTCCATTGTGTAGATGCTAGTTCCGGAGCACTCAACGTTGCCAGAACCAACCTGGCCGCTCGTACGAATTGCCATTTCCACCTCGCGACTGCATCGCAACTTCCATTCTCATCCGAATCTCTTGATATGTGTTATTCTCTTGGGGTATTGCATCACATCCCAGATACACAAGCGGGCATCCGTGAATGTGCTCGCGTACTGAAGAAAGGTGCGCCGTTCTTGATTTATTTATATTACCGCTTCGACAATAGGGCTATTTGGTATGTCTGGCTCTGGAGAATCTCTGATTTCTTCCGAAAGAGCATTTCTATGCTTCGCCATTCGCAGCGAAGTGTTATATGCGATCTCATTGCTTTTTTTGTCTACTATCCGACAGCTAGAACAGCAAAGATCCTAGAGAAACTCGGCCTGGCTGTTGATTCATTTCCTCTTTCCAGTTACCGCAATCACAGTTTTTATACAATGAGAACCGATGCGCTTGATCGTTTCGGCACAGGTCTGGAAAAACGGTTTACGAAAAAAGAAATCGAGGATATGTTGTTAGAAGCCGGTTTTGAGAACATACGTTTTAGTGATACAGTACCCTTTTGGTGCGCTGTTGGATGTAAAAAATAAGCACTGGGGCATAGTCTCACGTCAAAATTTTTTACCTACGGTGCTTTTGCCTTTACCATGCGTTGCAAACAAGCCAGGTACGCTCGTTCATCGGGCTGTCCACCGTATCGTTGGGCTTGCCAGAGGGTTTCCGCAAGACACTCCATCAACTGATGTTCGACCCTATGTGCATCTCCCACACGTTTCATCAGCGTATGATAAACCCCTCGGACACCCAAGGGGCGATCTGTCGCAATGGACTCTTGCAGGGCCAGGTGCATCCCGAGGTGTAAGAAGGGGTTTGTTTCGTAGCCTGATGTCTGCCAATCCCTGTGTGCACTCCCATCGGGATCGGTCAGTAGCGCGTGGTACTCAGTATGCGACGCAACAATGTTGGCGATGATCTGCTCTAGGGGTTCTAATGGCTCGTCTGCACACGCCTTGCGCCATGCATCACACCAAAACTGACGCAGACGATCGCGTTCTTGGGTGTAGATCACGATGTAACTCCCTTGGTGGGTATGGTTTTATCGGGGTATTCGCACAGATCTGCGACTAGGCAGGCACGACAGCGGGGTTTGCGAGCGGTACAGACATAGCGACCATGCAGGATGAGCCAGTGGTGTGCATCGTGTCGAAAGGTCTCCGGCACTACGCAAAGCAACAGATCCTCAACCACCCGCACATCCTTGCCAGGTGCCAATCCTGTACGATTGGCAACCCTAAAAATGTGTGTATCCACGGCAATGGTCGGTTCGCCGAAGGCGACGTTCAGGATGACATTAGCCGTTTTGCGCCCTACCCCCGGCAACGCTTCCAAGGCAGCGCGTTCCCGTGGAACCGCTCCCCCGTGTTGCTCCTCCAGGATGGTGGCCGTTTTCAGGAGGTTGCGTGTTTTGGTGTTGTAGAGTCCGATCGTGGATAGATAGGGCTTCAGTCCTGCTTCGCCGAGGGCAATGATTGCAGCGGGGGTATTGGCCACTGCAAACAAGGTTCGCGTGGCTTTATTGACCCCGACATCGGTCGATTGCGCAGACAGAACCACCGCCATCAAGAGTTCAAAGGGGGTTGACCAAACCAACTCTGTCGCTGGATGGGGATTGGCGCGTTGTAGTCGCTCAAAAAATGCCTTTTGGGTGGACTCATTCATCGAAGGTCGGTGTCCGCACAGAAAGTCGCCGAGGAAATTGCTTGGTTGGACGGGATAAACTATCATCAATGCTCCCTTTGCACGCTTGCACTGCCCAGAACCCAACACACCATGAACCTGCTCCGTACCAAACCCATCGTCGCACATAAGCCCTCTGATCTGTCCCGCTGCCTCACTGCGTTCGATCTGACTTTGCTCGGTATCGGTGCCATCATCGGTGCCGGTATTTTCGTACTCACCGGGGTTGCTGCCGCCACCAAAGCCGGCCCTGCCATCGTGCTATCCTACGTGTTCGCAGGGTTTGCTTGCGCTTTTGCAGCACTCGCCTATGCCGAACTGTCCTCTGCCATCGGTGGGTGCGGCAGCGCCTACGGCTACGCCTATGCAGGACTTGGCGAATTCATCGCGTGGGTGATCGGGTGGGATCTGATCTTAGAGTATGGCATGTCGACCCCCACCGTTGCCATCGGCTGGTCTGGGTACGTCGCGAATGGTCTTGCAACACTCGGATTCCTCATCCCCGATGCGTTTCTCCATGCCCCCGGAGACGGAGGGATCGTTAATCTCCCCGCATTGTTGATCATTGTACTGCTCGCAATTCTGTTGTCCATCGGCGTGCAGGTGAGCGCACACTTTAATGCCGCGATGGTCTTTGTGAAATTACTGGCCATTACCGTTTTTATTGTAGTGGCGTCTGGCAACATCGACCCTGCCCATTGGACTCCCTTCCTGCCAAACGGCTGGAGCGGCGTCACGGCTGGCGCGGCCTATATCTTTTTTGCCTACATTGGGTTCGACGCAGTGTCTACTGCAGCGGAAGAGTGTGTCAATCCTCGACGTGACCTTCCTATTGGCATTCTCGCCTCCCTGGGGGTGTGTACCGTCATCTATGTTGTAGTATCGGCGCTCCTAACGGGTATTGTTCCGTACACCACGTTGAATGTACCTTCTCCCGTGGCCGATGTGATGCTGCGGTTAGGACATCACTGGGCCTCTGGCTTTATCGCTGCGGGTGCCATCGCGGGTCTTACCACTGTGATGTTGGTACTCTTCTACGGCCTCACGCGCATTTTCTTTGCCATGTCGCGGGATGGTTTGCTTCCCCCTGTGTTTTCCACAGTCCATGCACGGACACGTACACCCATCACAGTCATTGCTGCCACTGGCATGATTATGGCGTTGGTGGCCGGCTTTATTCCCATGGAACAAGTAACCAAATTGGTTAATTTCGGTACGTTGGCCGCGTTTGTGCTGGTGTGCTTTGGTGTTATCATGCTGCGCCATACTCACCCTGATCTTCCACGGCCGTTTCGCACACCGTTTTCCCCCTTAGTGCCGATTTTGGGCATTCTCTTTTGTGGGTATCTCATGGCAAGTCTTCCGGTGACTACCTGGATGGCTTTTGTTGTATGGCTTGCCATCGGACTTATTTTCTATTTCGGCTATTCACGGACACACAGCGTGCTCACCCATACCCCATAATGTGCAGCTCGGAGTCTCTATGGCAACCTTTGTCGTTTTTGAGAAAAAGCATAGCGTAAAAATAAAAGACATCGACGAGCAACACCAAAAAATCTTCGATGCAGTGAATGCGTTGTATGATGCTACCATGAACCAGAAGGACAAAAAGGTCGTCAGCAAACTCTTTGAGGGTCTTGTAGAATGTACGGTTTCTCATTTTGCATCAGAAGAGAAACTAATGCAGAAATACGAATATCCGGGCTACATGAGTCACAAAAAAGAGCACGATGAGTTAAAAAAGCAGATCATCGACATGTTGAACGGTTTTATCAATGGGAGTGGCACACTCTCAAAATCCAATTTGTATTTCGTGAAAGATTGGCTATACAAGCACATTGTCCAGGTCGATCTTTTGTATGTGGATCATATTTTTTACCATTCCCTCGGCACCTGAGGGTACCTAAAAGTTTTTGGAGATGCGGATGATGCTGAATGCCCCTTATTGGGATGAAATCAAATGGACAGACGATGGACTGGTTCCTGTGATTGCACAGGATGCGGCCACAGGTGAAGTGTTGATGTTTGCCTGGATGAATCGAGAATCCCTCGCACTCACAGTTGCTGAAGGGCGTGCGGTTTATTGGTCTCGGTCACGCAAGCGGCTGTGGCGCAAGGGAGAAGAATCAGGGCATACGCAACGACTCGTTGAGTTGCGCCTTGATTGCGACAAGGATGTGATCCTCATGAAAGTAGATCAAATCGGTGGCATTGCTTGTCACACGGGGCGCCGCAGTTGTTTCTTTCACCGCCTGGAGGAAGGTTGCTGGAGTGAGGTGGATACGGTTGTGAAAGATCCTGCAACGATTTATAACCACTAGCCAAAGACACCATGCAGAATCCTGATACGTCTGATTTGCTCATACGCCTAGCAGCGGTCATGGAAGAGCGAAAAGACGCCGATCCAAGTCATTCCTACGTGGCGAAGCTGTATGCCAAGGGATTGGATGCCATCCTCAAAAAGGTTGGTGAGGAGTCCACAGAGGTGGTGATTGCTGCCAAGGGAGGGGATGCCCAGGCGTTGGTCTATGAAGTCGCCGATTTATGGTTTCACACCCTGGTGTTGCTTGCCCACCAGGGGCTTGGCCCAACGGAGGTGCTGAACGAATTGGCACGCCGTTTTGGTCTTTCTGGATTGGCCGAGAAAGCGGCACGTTCGTTTTCGGAGGGAAACCCATGAGTCATTGCTTATTTTGCGAGATCATTGCGGGGAATCTGCCCGCTAAGCGTCTGTATGAGGATGAGCAGGTGGTTGTGATTCCAGACAAATTTCCCAGAATGGACATTCACCTCCTGGTGCTGCCGCGTATTCACATTCCCAGTCTGCGCGAGATTACGACGGAACACGACGAATTGATGGCCCATATCATGCGCCTTCTTCCCCAGATAGCGCGTGACAATGGCCTGGTCGATGGTTTCCGTACCATCATTAATACTGGGCCTGGAGGGGGTCAGGAGATATACCATATTCACGTCCATGTGATGGGCAATCGTCCGTCTGGGGAGATCATGTAGGCTGGAGAAAGGTCGTTGCCTTTTGCATTACACACTTCTCCGATCACTTGGAGAGGATTCTTTTTATCTGGCTTCTGCTAGATAAGCAGAACAAGGGCGGCGAATGAAACAGCGTCACCTAGCACACGAAACATTTACGCTCTCAGCCATCGAGGATATTCCCGCCAGAGGTCGTTTGCCTGATTGGGAGCTGTTGATCGCCATCATTCAAGCTGACCCTTACGGAGAGGTTGCGGAAAAAACCCGCCTATTGTGTGATCGCCCGTCTTTCGCCGTGTGCTTACCGCCGCAAGACAGACCATACATATAGCAAGCGCACTATAAAATGGTTGCCTGGTTTTCAATGTAAGCCCATCTCCGATCAGCCTGAGGTGGTTTCTTGCGTGATTGTTCTGAATGCAGTTATTAAGATTGGGGACGCTGCCTCTATTGGTTGTCATGTGACAAGCATCCTGAATCTGATAGCACTGGGAGGCATCATGCAACACATTTGTTACACCCTGTCAGCGACATTACGATCGGGTACTGCCTTACGTACAGCTGCCAACAGGCTTGTGCTGGCATGGCTTCCTCTATCACTCTTGATTGCGATCATAGCATGGCACTATGAGGTTGTGCGATTCGAAAAAAATGTTATGAATGACATCATTCATGATGCAGCGCAAGTGAGTTACTCCGATTTGGCACGATACTACCGTCAAGAACTCACTTTTGCTGATTTATATCTAACCCAAGTTGCCACCTATCAGGCGACGAAGACCGCATAAGAAATATGATATTTCAGGCTGCGAATTGAAAGCTGTGAGCCAGGACAAACAGAAATGCTTTTAATTCAAAACCAGCACTGGTAACTGCATGAAT
>CAIJYR010000053.1 GCA_903824965.1 uncultured Thiotrichales bacterium | reverse complement strand
GCAAGCAGCATCCACAAGCGCAGCAACCAGGGGCTGCACGAACGCCCGTCAAAACGCTTGCGCAAGAAGCTGAACCTGGCAAGCAGCATCCCCAAGCGCAGCAACCAGCGGCTGCACGAACGCCTGTCAAAACGCTTGCGCAAGAAGCTGCACCTGGCAAGCAGCATCCCCAAGCGCAGCAACCAGCGGCTGCACGAACGCCTGTCAAAACGCTTGCGCAAGAACCTCTCAGAGAGGGTGCACAAACCGATCATCCAGATCAAACTCAAACGACCATTTCACTTTCTGGCCAAGAAATCGACAAAAGGCAGAGCGTGGGCGCAGAGGTGAACACCAAAGCAAACGATGGTCTCACACCGTTGATGCTGGCATCACGCAATGGTCATTTGGATATCGTGCGGGTACTGCTTGAGAAGGGTGCCGAGGTGAATGCCAAGGCTGGCGATGGTCAGACTGCGTTGATGATGGCCGTAAAGGCGGGCTTTTTAGACATTCTGCGCTTGCTGCTGGCTGCCAAGGCGGAGGGGAACGCCAAGACCAACCTGGGGGAAACGGCGTTGATGATGGCAGCCTGGGGAGGATACCTGGACATCGTGCGCACTTTGCTGGACAGCGGTAGCAACGTAGACACAAAAACAGCCAGGGGTGAAACAGCATGGATGATGGCAGTACGGCAGGGTCATTCGGATGTTGTACAGGTTTTGTTTGCGAAAGGTGCCGATGTGAACGCCAAAACCGCCCAAGGAGAGACGCTATTGATGGTGGTTTCCCGCCGTGGCGACATAGACATGGTACATTTGTTGCTTTCTGAGAATGTAGAGGTGAACGCCAAGACGGTCGATGGTACAACAGCGTTGATGATGGCTGCGACGCAGGGCCAACAGGACGTTGTGGGTGCCCTGTTGGAGGGGGGGGCTCACCTGTATGAGAAAACCCTCCAGGGTGAAACCGCAGGGGAGATGGCTTTGCGGAACGGATACACGGAAATCGCAACCTTGTTGAAAAAAACAAGGGATGCTTCTACGAATCGATAAAGCACGTTCTTGTAACCGAACAGGCGATGATCGTGTACTCGCCTTTCTCTCCACACGTGAACACGGGAGGCAGGATGAGTTTCTGGACGAAATTATTTGGTACCACAGAGGATACATTGGCCTCGGTTGAATCGGGGGCAGGACTGCCCGCTGGGAATACGAAAACCGGGGATACAAAAATCTGGTTTGCGGCCGTAGAGCAGGGCGATCTGCCTACCGTACAAAAGTTACTGACTAGAGGGGTCGATGCGAACGCAAAGAAAGACGACGGTGCGACCGCCCTGATACTGGCCTCGCGCACAGGACAACGTGCGGTTGTCCAGGCACTTGTACGGAAAGGGGTCGATGTCCATGCCACGGACAATCAGGGCGTGACGGCGCTGATGGCAGCCTCACAAGGCAACCATTGGGAAGTTGTGCAGCTTTTGTTGGCGCAGGGTTCCGATCCCAATGCCGCCGCAGACAATGGTTGGACGGCGCTCATGGCAGCTGCGTACCATGGCCATCCGGCATTGGTACAAACACTCTTAGAGAAGGGTGCTTCCGTGCATGCGCAGAACCAGGACGGTGTGACTGCCTTGATGGTGGCTGCCCACCATGGCCATCAAGACGTGGTACAAGCACTGCTGGATCAGGATGCGTCTGTTCATGCTCAAACGGACAGTGGGTGGACTGTTCTCATGGAAGCTGCCAGAAATGGCCACGAGGCAGTTGTACAAGTGCTTTTGGATCGGGGAACAGACTGCCAGGCCAAGGACAACAACGGTTGGACTGCCCTGATGGCTGCTGCCCACCATGGCCACGAGGCCATTGTGCGTCTTCTGCTGGACAGCGGTTCTGATGGGAACGTTACCAACCAGACGGGTGTGAGTGCTCTTATGGCGGCTTCGCAAGGGGGGCATCTCGATGTGGTACAGACCCTATTGAGCCGAGGCGCCTCGATTCACGCCAAGGACAACCAGGGTGCCACTGCGCTGCGGGAAGCTGCGCACAATGGCTACGGGGAGATCGTGCAAGTTTTGCTGGATCAAGGGGCAGACCTGCACGCAGAGGACAACCACGGTACAACGGCGTTGATGGTGGCCGCCAAGAAGGGTCATCGGGAAGTGGTACAACGCTTGTTGGATCAGGGTGCTGTTGTCCAGACACAGGACAAACACGGTGCGACTGCCCTGTGGTTGGCTGCACGCCATGGCCACCAGGACGTTGTCTATACTTTGTTAGATCGGGGAGGCGATGCGAATGCTAAGGACAAGCATGGTACAACGGCACTCATGCTCGCGGCCCACGGTGGACACCAGGGGGTTGTATGGATGCTCTTGAACCATGGTGCCGATAGGAATGCCAAGGATAAGCAGGGTGTCACCGCACTGATGGCCGCTACCCATGGTGGTTATCTAGACATTGTGCGGATACTGGTGGGGGAGAAGGCGGAGGTCAATGCTAAGACGGAACAGGGTTGGAATGCGATCATGGAAGCGGCAAAGAATGGTTATAAGGAGATTGTGCACGTTTTGCTGACCAAAGGGGCGACAGCAGACGCGAAGGACAACAATGGCTGGACGGCACTCATGGCAGCTGCCCACAATGGCCACGGAGAGGTTGTGCAGAGTTTGTTGGGGGGGGGGAGTGGTATCAACACCCAGACGAACCAGGGTTGGAACGCGCTGATGGCGGCTGCCCACAATGGTCGCCAAGCGATCGTGCAGATGCTACTGGAGAAGGGTGCCAACCCGAATGCCAAGAACAACAACGGTGTAACGGCATTGATGGCTGCTGCGCAGGGGGGGCATGGGGAGGCTGTGCAGGCATTGCTGCAACGGGGTGCCGATGTCAATGCCAAGGAGAACAACGGCTGGAACGCCTTGATGGAATCCTCCAAAAATGGCCACGAAGGGATTGTGCAAACCTTGCTGAAGCAGGTATCGAACCGTAGAGTGTTCGTCAACGCCAAGAACAAAAACGGTGTGACGGCACTGATGGCCGCCGCCTACAATGGCCACACTACGCTGGTGCGGTTGTTGTTGGAGGAAGGTGCGGATGATCGTACCAAGAACGCCGATGGTCAAACGGCCCTGATGATGGCCTCCCAGAATCATCACCAGGCGGTGGTGGCTGTTCTGTCGATGAAACAAGAAAAAACCGTTCCGACCTCACCGGAAGCGCGAAAGGCGGGTGCCGATCTGATTCGTGCGGCCTCGGTCAGTGATCTGTTTCAGGTCAATGTGTTGCTGGCTGCAGGTGCGGATATCAATACCAAGGGCAGTGACGGTTACACAGCGTTGATGATTGCCGCATGGAATGGTCACCAGGATCTTGTCAGGGGGCTGCTGGATCAAGGTGCCGACGCAGACGCCCAAGACAGTGACGGTCAGACGGCGCTCACACGAGCGGCAGCGGCGGGTCACGAGGAGGTGGTGCGTGCGCTCCTGGCCGCGCAAGCGGACGCGCATGTGAGAACGAGAGATGGTCACACGGCTTTGATGCTCGCATCCGAGAACGGTCACCAAGAGGTAGCGCAGTTGATTCAGCGAACCATGCGATAACTCGCCGTTCCTAACCAAGCAAGGGCCGGATGGATGAGGACGGTCGAGCGCACCGTGCCCACGAATCCTTGCCGTCTTGCAAGCAGAGGATAAACAGGACTTGGGTTGTTGCGGTAGGCAACAGCGCGTGAAGTGCGCTGATTGCCAAACAGGAGTTCTTAAATAAGCGACCCAAGTTGTGGGAGAGGGCGCAGTCCAATCAGCATGGAGACCAGCTCCAGCCCCCCCGCGCGGTCTCAGGGCCACAACCTGGGTCTGAGGCCAGTCTACTCCCCCTCCCCTTCGGCAACAAGCGACTCAAAGATCCGTTGGGATTACAACGACCAGATCGAATCCGAGACTAGCAATTCACGAATGGTGCAACTGCCTGTGACTTGCATTGACCACTGTTTTGCACGAGGGAGTGCCGGGAGCCAGTGGGCATCGCCGGACGTGATGGGTGCGCTGTAACAGAGTGATCCATCGGCATAGAGCGATAAGACCACGGTGCCTGTATTGCCCTCGGTGCTGAGTCGATAGGCGCATGGCATGACCGGGGTCGGTAGAACGTAGGTTCTGGTCTGGTAGGTATAGGTTCGTGGCGCACCGCTGGCCCAGGGGACGATTTGCCCGTTGATCGACAGGTACAGCGTATCGGACAACAAATCCACGAAATGGCTGGTGATCACATCGGGTGTTTCGGTCAATTCAGAGAGAGCACTGTCCATCCGAAGCATTTTCAGTCCCGATGTGGTGAATAGGAACAATTTATTATCGTTCCACACCAGTTGCATGGAGGAGGGATCAAGCGCCTGCCATTGCCGTTTGTTGTACAAATTGAGTGATATCACCTGTCCACTCGGAGATTCCACAAGCCCGATGGGGGTTGCATAGATCACAGCAGCGCCCGTTTCAACCACAGCGCGTTTTGCGGTACCGGATTGTGCGTTATTGACTTTGGTGACGCTCATGGTGAGGGGTGAATTGCCGGTCATCAGCACGGGATTGCCTTTGGTGACCACCACGATGGTCTGACCAACGATGCCGATGCCCACCACGGGGTAATCACATTGGATGCTGTAATCTGGCCAGGCATGGGGTTGGTAGGGTGCAGAGAAATAGACGATGTTCTTAGAGAAACCGACCAAGAAACCGCTTGGGTGGTATTTCACGCCCACGAGATCCGCAGGGGGAACATCGTAGGGGGCGGTTTGTAGGGTACCCTTGTTGGCGATATCGTTATCTGAAAATACATCGCTGTAGGTGTTCTGCCCTACTGCAATCTGATCGACGTAGGTGAAGGCGGTACCGGCCGTGCCGGAGACTGTCCGATAGATGCGAAGATGCGTAATACCGCAACCGCTGGGAGGCGTCGTTGCCATTCCGCTCAGCGATACGTACTCCGAAGGATCGACCGAGACGGGATCGGAGGGTTGGGAGGGTGGGCCTTCGTCGGTTGCGCCATCGCTTGGCCAGGTACGTACCCAGGTGTAGACATACTCGCGTGAGAGTATGTACTGGCTGACACGGGAGCTGTCGAATGTGAAAGTGAACGTAGCCACCGTGCCCGCGATGGTCAGTGCACCCATGACGATGGCACCGCGTACTATGGCGTCAGACTGTTCCTGGGCTAGGGAGGGCGACGGGATGATCTGGCCGAGGTAGTTATGGTTGCTGTCATACAGCTTACACCAGAGGATAAATTGGGCATTGGCGGGTACCACATGTCAGGGGGTGTTGCGTGCAGGAATTGCGTGGACGGTGTAGGTGGTGTTAGGTGTGACCGTGGTCACAGATAGTGTGGTGAGATCCGAGTTGTCGCGTATCCCTGAGGTTTCTTCGTAGAACCAATGCCACTCTATCGTAAAAGCGGGCGTAGAACTTGGTAATGCGCTGGGTACGATCACCGAGGTGGGTGCTGGAATACCCAACGAGTAGGTAGCAGTGTGAGTGGGATGTAGTTCTTGGATGGTTGGATTGCTTCCATCGGTGACGATGATGCGGGTTTGAGAAACGGGCGATCGAACGACATCGACGTCCGTGGGCCACGTGTACCAGGTGCCGGTGGTGTTATCGAGGTATAGGGAAGTATTTCCTCTGCCGACGAAGGCTCCAATGTTGCTGATGGGTTTGATAAGACCACTACGTAGGTCTACGTTGGTGGCGATGACGGCACCGCCTGGTGGCAGCATGTTGTCTGCGAGTTTTGGGATAAGTCCGCCATTTGGTGGTAACGAGAGGAGCATTCAGAGTCTCCGGGTTCATGCGGGGCGTGGATAGAAACGCGACGAAAAGCAAAAAGAAGCGCCCTTGAATTCACACCAGGTGGTCTTGGCCTTCAGCCAATGGTGGTAACTGCCAATCAAGTCATTCGTAGACTACATGTGAACAACACTTTCACATGCCACCCTCTGTTGTTTCGGCGAGTTTGATGCTGGCAGCGTATTCTTGAATAAAGGCATTGGCGATGCCACCCAGGGCATAGTCGACTTGCTTCTGCATGGCCCGATGCGCGACGTAGAGGGACACTGCGGAGATGAATCGACCGGGTACCAGGAGCGCATCGGTGAGACTGAGCACAGGGGGTACGATTTTGTGCCCAATGGCTTCTATCTGGACGCCCTCGGCAACGCCAGGGTTCACATAGAATGTGCGTCGGTCTTGGGTGGGGTGGTAGAACCATTCTTCTACGATGGTGGCGGTATTTCCTGCATCGGAGTACCAGGCTTCGAAGGTAAGCGCACCGGAGGCGAGCACGGTGGTTCCGGCGTTGACGGCAGGGACAACCCAGAAGATGCGAGGGTCGCGCTCCGGCGCATATAGATACTCATCGACATAATCGTATTGGCGTGTGCCGCTGTAGACCGATCCAGGGACAAGCATTCCGGAAACGGTGACGGTGGTTCCGACGGCTGCGGGTGGTGAGACCCAGAAGCGGCGCTTATCAGTGGTGGGTTGGTACATCCACTCGTTGGGGGTGGCGGAAGGTGTCAGGGACACCAGCCATCCTGGAGAGGCTGCGTCATAGCTTGCTTTGTCGATGAAACGACATGTACCCCATTTAGAAGCGAGGTTGGTCAAGGCTGCAAAATGAGAGGGAACGGTTTGGAGTGCGCCTGGGGTGAGGGAAATGTCCTCGGTGAGAAAACGGATTTCTTCGGGAGATATTTTGCGAATTTCGGCACCGCCTTCGTTTTGCCAGAGGGCGTTGAGCACTTCCCAATGGGATGGGATAGATTGCTGCTGTCCTGCATTGAGTGTGAGAGGTGTTGTGCGATTCCGAACCATGGCAGCGGAGGTTGTGCGAATTGTGGGGCCATTGGTATTCCGAACCACGCGCAGGAGTTTATCCCAGCGTGGAGGGATGGTTTGGCGTGGGCCAGCGATCAGGGTCAGCGTAGTTGTTTCGGAGATCGCGGAGGGGATGGCTTGGCCGATCTCTCGTTGTGCATCTGTGACCCATAGGAACAATTCGGCATCTGTCCAGCGCCGGGAGGCGTCGGGTACACCAGCCTCGTTGAGCAAGACATGCGCCCGCACGTTGATATCAGAGACAGTGGCAGTCATGGGTGTATTCTCTCCTCGTAGGGATAAAAAAGCCCCACGCGTTGGGTGCGGGTGGGGCGAAGTGTGGTTGCGTTTTCAGGATGGACGGGCTATTTGCGCCAGCAGTGCTCTGAGGAATCGGAGAGTGGATGTTGTTAGAAGAATCGGATCCAAAGAATTCTAGCAAGGAGGAAGGCAACTGCCGTTCCGGCGGCGACTTTCCAGCCAACGCCAGCAGTAGCATTTTCTGGTTGTTGCATCCGGTTTAGTGCGCTCTTAGCAGGTGCAAAACCCTGATCGGCTGCCCTTTGGAACCACCGTGTTGATTCGGCAATATCTTTATTAATGCCTCGACCGGTGGCATACATATGAGCGAGGTTATATTGTTCCCTAGCATATCCTTGTGCTGCAGATATTCTATACCATTTCACAGCTTCATTGTGATCTTGTACAACACCGTAACCATCGTGATACATCACGCCGAGGTTATTTTGTGCATCTGCAAACTCTTGCGCAGCAGATTTGCGATACCATTTGATGGCTTCGTTATAATCCTGCGCAATACCTTGGCCCTTGTGATACATCATTCCAAGATTGTACTGTGCTTGTGCAAGACTCTGCTCAACCGCTTTTCGATACCATTTCACTGCCTCAGCATAATCTTGTGGTACACCATGCCCGTGGTAATACATCATGCCAAGGTTGTTCTGTGCCTGTGCAAGATTTTGTTCGGCAGATATTCGATACCACTTCAGTGCTTCGTTATAATCTTGCACGACACCATGACCTTTGTTGTACATCACGCCGAGGTTGTTTTGTGCCTCAGCATATCCCTGTTCGGCAGCCTTTCGATACCACTTCAGTGCTTTGTTGTAATCTTGTGCAACACCGTGACCTTTGTTGTATAGCACGCCGAGGTTGTTTTGTGCACCAGCATATCCCTGTTCAGCAGCCTTCCGATACCACTTCAGTGCTTCATTGTAATCTTGTGCAATACCGTGAGCACGATCATACAATCTACCGATGTTATACTGTGCATCAGGATTGCTCTGATCGGCGGCTTTACGATACCATTTAAGAGCTTCGTTGTAATCCTGCGCAACACCTTGTCCATACTTGTACATAACGCCAATGATATTTTCTGCATCTGTAATTCCTTGCTCCGAAGCTTTACGATACCATTTCATTGCTGCATTATAATCTTGCGCGACACCGTGACCCTTATAATACAGCATACCAAGGTTGTTCTGTGCCTCCGCATAGCCATGTTCAGCAGCTCTTCTATACCATCTTATCGCCTCATTGTGATCCTATGCGACACCTCGACCCTCGTCATACATCAGGCCAAGGTTATTTTGTGCCTTCATATTTTCATGACATGCTGCTTGTATGAAGTACTTCACTGCCTCGATATCATTCTGTGCTACTCCTTGGCCTTATGTGTAATAGAACCAATACTATTTTGCGCCATAGAATTACCCTGTTCGGCTGCCATTCGATACCACTTCGCTGCTTCTTTATAATCTTGAGTGACACCTTGTCCATTGTCGTACATCCGACCAAGCTGGTATTGTGCCTCTGCTTGGCCTTGCCCTGCCTTAATTCGTATTTCATCAAACAGAGAATCTGCTAGGCCCAATTGTATAGAACAAGGGAGAACACACAAAGTGCTCAAAACAACAACGATCAGAATAGAATGGCGAGATTTCATAAGAATAGCCCCGATTACTTCTAAGAAAGTAGCCATCTGCGTACCATAGAACACAAACGTGCAGATAGGACAATACGAAGCTGGAATATTATCATCTCGACCATCCTTACGCAATGCGGTTGTCGTAATACACGACATAATATGCCGCCTCATACGCTGTGTTGCGTGTGCATTTTTTTATCTCCGTCATGGTATATTCTTAGATACATACTGGGTTGCAGCAGCCTCCCCTGCTGCTATGTTAGGATTCCCTCCGTTGAGTGCAGCTTCAACGCTAGCGGCGCCAATCGCTAGTTGCGGGCCAATCACTGGAATCTCAGATGCTCCCCCTTGGATAAGATCTTTACCGACAGTTCCTAACACAGATGGTTGGGCATCTGGGTTTGGTGTGGCTCGAATGGCATTACCAAGCGGCGTACCTGCTGTTCCTCCCAAACCAGCTTCAAACACATTGGCAACACCATCCCGCATCCCATTCCATGCATCTTGGAGTGTACCCAGGGGAGTGTCGAGGGCATCCATCCATGGCACATAGAGATCCGTTATTATCTGATAGGGATTTGTTTGTATTCCCACCGCAGAAGCAAGCATACCTATCGATCCGCTTGCAGGGTAAGCGTCGCTTCTGATCATGCCACTGTCGGCGTACATATTGGCAGCGAAATCCATGTTGCTAGGGTATGTTGCTGACCCGTCAAGAGTTGATCCCGCACCCACCATTCCAAGAGCATTATAATTGATGTAGCCGATGTTGGATGAGTTAGGATCTCTGTATGCGGTTGATGCAAGACCTGTTGGCGTACCTAATCCCTGCGAATAGTCATTGATGCCGAATGCATTATCAGTATTCGACTGCCCAAGGATCGATCCATCCAGATCCGTTGGTGAGAATACAGGTGTGGCCTGTGACACATCCATGCCACCAGTGCCAAAGGATCTTTCACCAAATATATCGGTAGGATCGCCGAATGACATATCGGAAAAACCTAGATCGCCGCCATCATTATATCCGGGTGCGAAGTCCGTCAATCCGCGTGGAATGGGAATCGCTTTGATGGAGGCTGGACGCCGCCCTGTGGTTCTTTCCACGAAATCATTTATACACGCACACCACCCAAGGCGCGTACGGTTTTCGCTGGAAGAACATAACCTCCATCGTGACGGATGCCAATCATGCCTGTATCCCTGTTTGATGGCCCATATGGTGCGTGGACGAGACCACCTTCATGGGTGTTTGTACAGTTTGCTCAAAATCTTACGAGGAGCACATGGAGCGAAGCGTAGTGCGACGAGCCCCGCGTAGCCGTGAGGGCCGTACGTTTTGTCGATGTCCGCAGCCGTATC
>CAIJYR010000052.1 GCA_903824965.1 uncultured Thiotrichales bacterium | reverse complement strand
CAAATGGCTTTACGCCGTGCTCGGTTGCCTTACGTTTTGTCTCAGCCCGCGATACGGCTGCGGACATCGACAAAACGTACGGCCCTCACGGCTACGCGGGGCTCGTCGCACTACGCTTCGCTCCATGTGCTCCTCGAGAGAAAATGAAATCAGAGTCGCACGACAGAATCATAGAACTCCATATTGTGCGTGAGCGTTTGAATGGCAATTTAAAACCATTCGAGGGTATTCGGATCGTGCGAGAACGGGTTAAGAAGGAGGATGCTTCATAAGTCGTTTGGGTACGTTAGTTTGAATTTGGATCAAAAAAGAGGTGCGCAGTTTCTTGTTGTGTGTCATTAATTTCTTGCACATTCTCCTGGAAGAAAGGGCGATACTCATAAAAAAGCATACGTTCCATAGCCCACTACGCGGTCGCGGGTTCCGGCGGTATCTCCTGAGTTGCGTAGATCCAGGGTTCGCGCAGACATTCCCCTCCGACGTGCTACCGTCAACAGTCCATTGATGGGGGTACGCCCACAAGCATGATCGTGATGAATGCTTGTGGGGGATAAGGCTTCGATGGCCTGCGACGTTGCGGCATCGAGTCGGCGGGCGGTATCGTAGTCCTGGTAATGGCTCAGATCGGAACTGATCACAACGAGCGTTTCTGGGCCACCCCACAGCCGCTCAATCACCTCCGCAACGGTTTCATAGGCAACGTCCCCCACCACCAACGGCACAAGGGTAAACGCCTCCAAAAGCACTTGCAAAAAGGGCAGGTGAACCTCTAGGCTGTGCTCCAGGGCGTGGGCTTGATCCAAAACCACCACTTTGGAAAAATCCGCGAGTTCCTGACGGGCCGAGGGGTCTACGGTCACTTTGCCAAGCGGCGTTGCAAAAAAAGCGGCACTCGACAGCGCCAACCCCGCAAAACCTACCCGATGGGCTGGCCCCAACAGGACGACACGCTTGATCGTCTCCCGTGCGGGGGCCACAGTCGCGTAGCCCGTCGCAGCAATCGGGCCGGAGTACACGTAACCCGCATTGGGTGCTATCAGAGCTTTGGGAATCTCTCCGGCGGGTTTTGCCTGGCGCAACAGATCCGTCACCAGGGCACGCAGTTCGCCAGGATCAGCGGGATAAAACAGCCCAGCCACCGCAGCAGTACGTATCGTATTCATACACGCCACCACTCTGTGTTGATCTTTGGGGAGAAATCGATTACGAACCCTCGAAACACCCACGTTGTGCCCACGCGGTATTGGTCGTTACGCGGGGATGGGCGCATTCAGTGTACCCTATGTCCTCGTGAGTGCGCACTCCACGAGGGACAGCAGGGATTGTGCTTCGTGCGAGCGAACCAGGAGGGGCGCATTGTTCTGACCACCTATGGTCGTTCGAGTGGTTTTTGCATCGACCCCATCGAGAAAAAACCGCTTAACCATTTTTTGCCAGGAACGCCCATTTTATCATTTGGGACAGCGGGTTGCAATCTGACCTGCAAGTTTTGCCAAAACTCGGACATCAGCAAATCGAGAGAAATGGACACCCTCGCCGACGCCGCCACCCCAGAAACCATTGCGTTGGCTGCCAAGCGGTTGGGGTGTCGGAGTGTTGCCTATACCTATAACGATCCGGTGATCTTTCACGAATACGCGATCGATGTTGCGATCGCTTGTCGTGAACAGGGGGTGCGATCGGTTGCGGTCACAGCAGGGTATGTGCACGCGGATCCGCGAGCCGAGTTTTATCGGCACATGGATGCGGCCAATGTGGATCTCAAAAGTTTTTCAGAGAATTTTTACCACCGACTGACAGGCGCTCACCTGCAACCCGTCCTAGAAACCCTGGAATACCTTCGGCGCGAAACCACTGTCTGGTTCGAGATCACGACCCTGCTCATTCCTGGCGAAAATGACACCGATCAAGAACTAAACGCCATGACCACCTGGATCCGCGAACACTTGGGGGTCGATACGCCTCTGCATCTCAGTGCCTTTCACCCTGCTTGGAAGATGCAGGACAAACCACCCACCCCCGCGAATACGCTTTTCCGCGCCTGTGACATCGCCCGCCGAAACGGTTTACGGTACGTGTATGCAGGGAACATTGCAGATACAAAGAGCGGCTCGACCCATTGCCACCGTTGTGGTCAGCGACTCATTGGACGCACCGGATACCAGATATCAACCTGGAATCTGACAAAGGACGGCCTCTGTACCCAATGCCAGGCACCATGCGCGGGTGTTTTTGAGCCTCACCCTGGCGATTGGGGCGCACGACGTCAAGTCGTGCGTCTTGCGGAGTACCGATGAGTTGGTCTTTTACGATCGTAAAAAACGACCATCTTCCCAAGCAAGGGAATGGCGAACAGCACAAGTACCACCGCCCACTGTACAGCAACCGGATTCAGAAAGCGTTCATTCATCCAGCCACCAAAGGCCAGCACTAGGAACAAAATACCCAACCAGCTTTCTTCTCGTGGTACATAGCCTGGTTCGACCTGGAATCGATTGGCACAACCAAAGGCAAGGAATGCCAAGGCAGGTAATAAAAAGACCGCCACAGGAAAGTCTCGATGGGAATGTGCAAACGCCAACGCAAGTGCCAACCCAACCCCAGCAGCACCGATCAATAGAACGAGATAGATCAGCCCAAACCATTGCCATTGGTCTATGCGTTCTTCTTCTATCACAGGAGAGGAACGAAAAAGGGCATCCAACACGCTACCCAAGGCGGGCAGAGTGGGCCATATGCCCAGTGCGAAACCCCGCACCAGCAATCCCGCCAGCAAAACAGAAAGGACAAGACCCAAAAAGCCAAGCACCCAATCGGTGATGCCAAGTGTTGTTTGCAACATAAAATCTGCTTGCATCACAAGCAAGCCGCCCAAAAAAGGCGTGATCAGGGCAGCGACCGCACCACGCAGGTTCGATCGTGCGGCCCCTTTCCAGAAAAGCCACACCCATCCCAACGCACCCAAAGCGACCGACAACAGAAACTCAGACCTCCACTCGGGACAGTCACTGACGGGGCCACGCAACGGAAATTTCTGGACACCCTCCTCCGTAAACACACCCCAAGCCCCCCCAACCGTCCCCTCACTGTCCCGCTTCCATCGCTGATCGAACCCTTCAATGACGTTGTACGCCCAACCATGCGATGCAGCGAGTGTGGCCAATGTGCGCAAAAACTGCGCTTGTTGAATGCGCCCTGGTACAGCATCGCGGTGGGGCCGCCCAAGACTAGGCCAGCCAATCTCACCGATCAGGAGCGGTTTGCCAGCAAAACGTTCCTGACAGTGCATCATGATCTGTTCAACGGACGCAAGCGATTGATCCACTGAGGTCGGTTCATCTTCCCAATAGGGCAGAATATGGAGGGTAATAAAGTCCACCGAGGAGGCCAACTGCGGGTGATACAACCAGAAACGCCAGATCTCGGCAACTGTCAGGGGGGTGTGTGTTAAAGTACGGGCGTACTGGAGATAGGCTGCGAGCCGTGCTTCGGACACATCACAGCGCATCATCGCCTCATTGCCGACCACAATGGCACGCACAGTTTCTGGGTAGGCGTTGGCCATGGTTGCTGCTTGCCTGATTTCGGCGTTCCCGCTTTCTTCCTCGCGTGATATCCATACTCCCAACAGCACCTTCATCCCCAACCGCGCTGCGATCGGTACCACTTGATCCATGTTGCGTGCAACCGAGTAGGTCCGAATACAGCGCGTGATATGCGCCATCACTCGCAAGTCGGCTTCCATCACAGCGACCGACACCGACGCACGCGGAGCACCATCGACAGAACGCAGGATCGAAGGAGGCGAATAAGAAACACAATCGAAACGCCCACTCGTCAGATCAGGCAACGCCACCAACTGCCCGTCCCACATCCAAACGGCTGCCACCACAGCAGTGCCCAGGAAACAACCCAATAAGAGAAACCATCGCTGCATCAATTGTTTTTTGCGCCTTGTGCTATCCAATTGTGTAGGATACTAGCATCCTTTTCGGGGATCGGCCCCCTGCCGTGATGTCGCTGATCACCGCTGCTGCTGATGGTACCCATGAGCGTACTTCCCGCAGGATCGCCTGGTTTGATCATAAGACCGAATTTTGTACCCCGCATGATGCTTTCGTAGGTTTCCACGCTAAACTGACTTCGCATATATCCCATGCCAGCCGTGCGATCCTGGTTGGTAGGGAGATGACAATCCACACAAAAGGAGTCCAGAATGGGGCGCACGTCCTTGCGATAACTGACTTCCGTGGTTCGGGGTGTTGTGTCTGCGGAACAACCGACGAGCCAACCACATGCCACGTACAACAGTGCACCAACCGCTAGCCGTCTACCACTACACATCGTCGTCTCCCGACCTTGTTGGTAAAAGCAAAGGGTAAAAGTAACGGACGCACAGAGCAATTTTATTTTGCCCGATCCACACACACCAAACGATCCACGATGCCATGCACTTTTCCACCCTTGAAGACACCATTGGCAACACACCGCTTGTGTGTTTGCAACGCCTGTTGGACAGTCCATCCAACCGTATTCTACTAAAACTCGAAGGCAACAACCCCGCAGGCTCGGTCAAAGATCGACCTGCCTTGTCCATGATTCGACGCGCCGAAGAACGTGGCGAAATCCGACCCGGCGATACCCTAATCGAACCGACCAGCGGCAATACCGGCATTGCCTTGGCCATGGCTGCGAGTGTGCGGGGGTATCGCATGGTGCTTGTCATGCCGGAACACATGAGCGTGGAGCGCCGTTCGGTGATGCGTGCCTTGGGTGCTGAGATCCTATTGACCCCAGCAGCGGGTGGCATGGAAGCTGCCATCGATCTGGCACGAACGCTGGTGTCTCAGGGAAAAGGCCGCCTGTTGGATCAGTTTTCTAATCCCGACAACCCAGCCGCGCACTACGAAGGAACCGGCCCGGAAATCTGGCGCGACACCGGCGGAAGCCTCACACACTTCGTAAGCAGCATGGGCACGACCGGCACTATCATGGGAACGTCTCGCTACCTCAAGGAACAAAATCCTGCCATCCAGATTGTTGGTGTGCAACCCACCGAGGGTTCCCAGATCCCAGGGATTCGGCGCTGGCCCCTTGCCTATCTTCCGCGCATTTACGATCCTACCCGTGTAGATTGCATCCTGGACGTGAGTCAACAAGAAGCCGAAGACACTACACGCGCCTTGGCGGCCAAGGAAGGCATTTTCGTGGGGATTTCTTCGGGGGGTGCGTGTGCCGCTGCGTTGCGTTTGGTACAAACCGTACAAAACGCAGTCATTGTCGTCATCGCCTGTGATCGTGGCGATCGTTATCTTTCTACCGGCGTGTATCCTGGCTAGGTCTCGATGATCCTCTTGTTAGACATCGGTAATTCTGCGGTCAAATGGGCGACTCTTGACGATCGTGGTGACGATCGTGGTGACGATGAGGATACGTTGACCTGCGTGGGTTCCCGTGTCTACCGTCCAGAAGGCATTGGCAGCGTTGCCGAGACTTGTTGGAGAGGACTGTCACCAACCCGCCCAACCCGCATTGTGGCGTCGAACGTGGGGGGGGATGCACTGGCAAAAGACCTATGCGACTGGACACAGGCTACCTGGCAGCTAGAGGTCTCGTTTTTACGCCCAGAGGCGCAAGGGTACGGGGTCAAAAATGCCTACCGTGATCCTACCCGCCTGGGTGCCGATCGTTGGGCTGCGCTGGTAGGAGCGGCAAGACGCTCGCATGGGCATTTGTGTGTCGTAGACTGTGGTACTGCTGTGACGATCGATGCCCTCTCTGCGGACAATACCCACCTCGGTGGTCTGATTGTTCCCGGGATCAGGATGATGCGTCACGCCCTCGTTGCGGGTACGGCGCAAATTCGGTACACAAGCGGTGCGGGTGCCTCTTTGCTTGCCGTTGATACGGGCAGTGCTGTTGCTGGGGGCACCCTGTACGCCGTGGTTGCGCTGATCGATCGCGTGGTGGCGGATCTGTCTCGGGAACTCTCCGGCGCAGTCACGATCCTACTCACGGGCGGGGATGCGGCCCTTGCGTTGCCGTTGCTCAACGGGGTGGTGGAATATGAGGCAAACCTGGTGATGCACGGGCTTGCGGTGGTCGCAAAAACCGCTACGCAGGCACAGGTTGCTGAGGCACAGGTTGCCGAATGAGTGCAGGGGTGAGTGGCCCCTTGTGTCCCATAAACCATTCTGGCGAAGCATTCACACAAGGCAAGGGAGGCGCGTTGGGATCTTGGTACCACACTGTCCAACCGACACCCGGTCGAAACCGGTGCAGGATACCGCTTTCTGGTTCCTTGGCAGCGAGATGAATCCACGCATTGCCTACCAGTTCGCGGAGAATGGGTTGTCGCTCATAGAGTGCAGTCAGAATGTCCGGTTGCTGCTCAACGATGATCAAAAGCCGCATGGCTTCGTGGATCTCGGTCATCTGACGTGGTAGGCCGGTACGCAAATCAGAACTGGTGCCTTCCATTACACCGAGAAAGCCCGTCAGGTTGTGCGTGACTTTGCTTCCACACCCAAACCGCTCACTGTCGACTGTGGAGAAATAATATTCCAGGGTAATGCCCGCACCGACCGGCCCTGCTGCAAGTAAAATCCCTTCCACAATACGCCCATCGGGATCCTCCGTCGGGTCATACGAAATGAGGAACATCCGGCGGTCAAAAAAGACCCCTTGGGTCACGGAACGACGCCCAATTACGGCAACGGCATTGGTCACATGACCGAGTTCTGGACGGGCTTGGCTAAAATCCATGGCCCGTCCCGCCACATGCGCCAATGCCTGAGGGGGAGTAGGACGGTGTGGTGCCGAGGCCAGTCGTCGGGCACGCTCCTGGGCCGATCGAGCACACGCTTCCGCCAGATCCGCTTGCAAGGCAGTCCAAGCACCGCGCAGACGATCCGGTATCTGATCCTGATCGTACCAACCGATCGCTTCACTCGCGGTATCGTGCGCTGCACCTAGGAACCAAGTGCTTTCTGGAATTGTAATCCCTCGTTCGTACAAAAGCGTCCGTACTTCGGGACGGTTGGCCATGGCTGCAAAAACCCGCGCATTCGGCCCACCATGGCGTCCACTACAAGCCCCACAATCGTAGGCGGCCCGATGTGGATTGTTCTGGCTGCTCGATCCATGCCCCACGATCACGACCAACGGTGCAAAACCACGCGTGAGTCCTATCGTGCGCAACAAGCCTTCTACACGGATAGCTTGTTCGGCGTCGGTAAAACCAAGACGGGGATGCTCAGACGTAGCCGGAGGTGCGCTGTCGGGGGCAGAAAGCGTGAGCGTGGTGGGTACAGTCCCCTCCCCTTTCTGACGCAGAAACGCGATCGCACGGCCCGTCGCCAAGGGTGCCAGCACCTTGCCCACCAACACAACAAGCGCACCCGGTGCACCGATGAGGGTCAAAAGGGTACTGCCCAACCATCCTCTGTGGGTTCGGCGGAAAAAAAGATGCTGTAAGCCACGCCGCCATGCAAGACCCCGCCTGTGTCGGGTGTACAGGGGACTTTCATGGTGCCCAGAGACCTCTTTCACGGTATGAGCGGGTGTCACGACGATCGGACACAACGCTGTCGCCCTCTCCTCGTCTAGTCCTTGCCAATACATCGGCACGCCAAAGAAACCCGCCGCCCCTAAGGTCTCTAGGGTAGGGTTGCGCTCCTCTACGTGGCGACGAAATCCCTCCTCCCGATCGTCCATGCAAAAAACCAGTTGAGCCGTGGGCGCAGCAGAACGTGTGGCCCAACGACCCCGTCCATGGTTGCCTGCAATCGCCCCGAGAATCTGTTGGTGGTAGTGGCGCTCGTAGGCCTGTAACCAGAGGTATCCTACGGTATCGGCCTCTAGGCGGGCCATGGTTTTCAGCAAAGACCACGCGAAATTACTGTCCCCATTGCGTATTTCACGGGCACTCAAGCCTAGATGCTGCGCCAGCATAAACAAGGGCCAGCCATGACGGTGTGCACTGTGTGCGTGGATACGCTCTCCAGCGGAATAGAACTGCCAGGCCACAATCATGGGGGCTACAGCCCACCATTCTTCCTCTTGTCTCACCGCGATCGACGAGGGGCGTTCTAGCAACGGTTGAATACGACTCGACAGATAATCCGGCAGTGGGGCGTTCAAAAGCATCCAGCGACCCAACAATTCCGCGTGAGCCTGTTCAAAATAGGTGCGCAGCGATTCTACACTCGGCTCTATACCCCACTCTGTACGGCACAGGCGTTGTGCAAAAATCCGCTCCAACGCAAGCCGTACCGCAAGGTACTCCATCATGTCCACGCGTTCTGGGGTAAGCCCCTGATAGCCAGGCCGCAGACTGCGCCACATCACCATCCCTGACCAACCAGGCAATTCCAACGCAAGCCGTTCTAGGTATCCTGGCCACAATGCTTCGGGCAGCGCCAACGCTGAGAGCAAGTGTTCTACGGCTTCTACGGCCCCGGAGGGGAGGGCTTCCAGGGTCTCACGCCAGGTGGGGAGTTCCTCGAACACAGGGGCCAGATCGCGTTGTGCGCTTTCTTTCCAAGCACTATAAAAACCTTTTTGACGCGCTGGGAGTGGCCACGGTGAGAGTCCCTGATCCAAGAAACTCGCCAAATGCCGTATCAAATAGGTTCGGTGTTGCGCCAACAGATCTTGGCCGGTCAGTGCTCGTAAGGCACCGCCCAAGGTCAGATCACGGCCAATGCGTTGCAGCCATTCATGCAGAATATGCTGTGCAAGGTGTTTGATCTTGCGGCGGGTTTTTTGTTGTCCGGCATCCTCTTTTTCCAGGTGTGCAAGCAACTGCTGTGCATGATCAGAAGTCAGATCCAGCAAGCTTTCTACATGGCCCACAGAAGACGCAACACCCAACACTTCCAGGCAGGCATACCAGAGATCCTCCAAAAGCATTGCATCGGATTGGTCAGGAGATTTCTTGCGCAACGTGTCTCTCATCTCCTCCCCAACACCAGGTTGAAAGACCGTGTGGGCTTGCCGCTCCTCCAAGTGCCACACCAACTGTGCGGCAGTGAGGGAGGGAATCTCCGTGAGCAGACACACCCGATACACCTCCCCCCGTGTCAGTGGCCCTAAAGCCTCAGAACACCCCAAAGAGGGCGCCTCCGCCAAGACTTCCAGGACGTCAGAAAGGGCAATACGTCCCTCCTGCAACAAGGCCCGAAAGCGTGCGATGGGAAGATACCCGGCAATCCCCGTGATCGCATGAACCTCGCGCAATGCCTCTGGGAAAGGTCGATCTTGGAAACCGTGCACTGTGTTGTGGTGGACGAAATCCCGAATGGGTGCCTGTCCTGGCAAAACGTGTTCTAAGTGGCGCACCGCATTCAACAACCGTTCTCGGCGCGTCTGGCTGGCAGGAGGTTCGGGTGCGTGCATCAGAACTGATCCAGAAAATGCAGTGTGTACGGGATCACCAACTGTAACAAGGGATAAGGGGATACCCCAAGCACCGTGATGGCAGCCGCGAGCAAACCCGCTGCGAGCAGTTCATGGTGGCGGAGATCGGGCACAGCTTCCATGCCTACACGCAGGGGGCCGGTGAAGAGCCGCCCTACCGTGCGCACCGCGTATACGGCGCTGATCATCATGCCCGCGCTGAGCAACAAGGCCAACCAACCCCAGCGTTCAAACACACCCACGAGAGCATGCAGTTCGGCAATAAAACCAGAGGTGCCTGGAATCCCCACGGCCCCTGCAAAGGCGAGCGTGGTCAAAAGGGCAAAACGCGGTGTCGTCTGCATCAGGCCCCCGTACTGACTTACCTCTCGGGTGTGTGTATGGTGGTACAGGCTCCCCAGGAGCAAAAAAAGAGAACCGGCGACAATGCCATGGGCGACCATCTGCAGGACAGCACCCGTTACACCCGCCTCCTTAAGGGTCGCAATGCCCAACAACACGACCCCCATATGGCTGACCGAAGAATAAGCAACCATGGCTTTGAGATCGCTCTGCCGCCACGCAAGCAGGCCGCCATAGAGCATACCAATGAGTGCCAAGGCTGCCAACACGTCCTGCATGGCCACCAAAGCCTGGGGGAGCATCGCAGAAGCACGGAGCAAGCCATACGATCCCATTTTGAGCAAAATGCCGGACAGCAAGATACTGACGGGGCTAGGCGCTTCGACATGCGCGAGTGAAATCCAACCATGCAGCGGAAAAATCGGCATTTTCACCCCAAAACCGACCAACAAACCGAGAAAAATGGGTATCTGGATCTCACGCGGCAGTGCATGCAGTCCCTGGGTCATGTCTTGCATCGTGAAGGTATGCACCCCGGCTTTATCGAAGGCAATGAGCAGTGCAATGAGCATGAAGACCGATCCACCCATCGTGTAGAGAATAAAATTCAGCGCAGCCTGCAAACGACGCTTCCCCCCCCAACGGTTGATGAGGAAGAAGAGCGGTAGGATGGTCAGTTCCCAGCAGATATAAAAGAACAACCAATCCTGTGTCAGAAACACCCCCAAAATAGCAGACTCCAGCAACAGCATCGAGAGGTAATAGCTTTTGATTTGTTCCTGAATGGTTGTGGAGGCAAGCAGTGCTACCAAACAAAGCCCGACTGCGAGCAACACCATGGGAAGAGAGAGCCCATCGACCCCAAGGGCGTAGTATTGCCCTAGGAGGGGTTCGAGGATGGGGAGATTTCCGGTGCTGGGATCAAAACGACGCAAAACGTCGATCGCGACGAACACAGCGATCGCCGAGGTAGCAAGCGCGATCGACCGAATCCACCGTTCAAAGCGCCGGGGAATCAACCCTACTAAGAGCGCCCCAGAGAGAGGGAGCAGCAACAAGACGGTGAGTGTATTCAAAACGGAGGTCTTCTCAATACGGTGACAACGAATAAGCCAATCCCATCGCAATGCGTAAACCAAAGCCATGAAGCTATACAGCCATGGTACCAGATGGCTTATCAACGTATTATAGCAGAAGCGCCAGAAAAGGATGACAAGTCAAAAGGCCATCCTTTCCCGAAACCCCTCAGAAATCAGGTACTCCATGCGTCGCAGTGATTTCTCTTTTGCGTTACCCGAACACCTCATTGCCCAATACCCTGCAGAACGAGGTAGCGATCGCCTGTTGGTTGTCGACAGTGCTCGTGATCGTTGTGAGGATCGTGCTTTCTTAGCACTGCCGGAACTGCTGAACGCAGGGGATTTGTTGGTGTTCAATGACACACGGGTGATTCCGGCGCGGCTCTTCGGTCACAAACCAAGCGGGGGTCGTGTTGAGGTCTTGGTGGATCGAATCTTGGATCGGAACCGGGTACTTGCCCTGGTGCGGGGTGGCAAAGCACTGCGTCCTGGCCATCGTTTCTTTTTGGAGCGAGGTATTGCGGTAGAGGTACGAGCACGTTCGGAGGAACGGTTTGAATTGCACTTCGACGACTCGCGCCCTGTGTCTGCGATCCTGGACGAAATCGGGCACACACCCCTCCCCCCCTACATTCGGCGTCCCGACGAATCGCTAGACCGGAATCGATACCAAACGGTGTATGCACAACACCCTGGTGCCGTCGCTGCACCTACCGCCGGATTGCACTTTGATCAAACGCTGATCGATCGGCTTACCCGGCAGGGTGTTCAGATCGCCTATGTCACATTGCACGTAGGCGCAGGCACCTTTCAGCCGGTGCGGGTAGACAACCTCGCAGAACATCGGATGCACAGCGAATGGGTGGACATATCGGATGAAACGGTTCTGGCAGTGCGCGATGCAAGGTCACACGGCAAACGGGTCGTCGCGGTCGGAACCACGAGTGTACGTGCCTTAGAGAGTGCTTCCCGCACGGGAGAACTGCGTCCTTTCCGGGGTGAAACGGATCTTTTTCTGTATCCTGGCGATCGGTTCTATACCGTGGATGCCATGGTCACGAATTTCCACGTATCCGAATCCAGCCTATTGATGCTGGTGTGTGCCTTTGGCGGTTACGAGCGGGTCATGGCCGCCTACCAGCATGCCATTGTACAAAGCTATCGCTTCCTCAGTTATGGGGATGCAATGTTTGTAACAGCCGCCTGAAAGATCCCCCTCAGGCGTGCTGCCCGAGGGGGAACGGTTCATCACTTATGCTTGGTCAGCTTTGCGAAGCTCAATCCAAGCAACATAAAGCGAATGAACTGCCAAACCACGTTGCGCTGCATACGTCTGTCTGTATTGCTAATAATGTATTTCATGCTGATTTCTCTTTGTACACCAGGGGGGGTTAGGGCATGTATTTCCACATGGGTTTGGCGCTCAACTTGTACAAGAATGCGTGATGCAGCCCTTTCTTAATCCACGCACCCGCAAGACCCATATCCAGCGTTGTTGCATTCATATCACGCCCATTGCCCTCCGGATAACGCTTGCGATCGCGCACGATTGGATATATGCCAATGGTGCACCCTGATCCACTGGTAATAGAACCTTTCAGGGAAGCAATGCACATGCCAGGTGTTTCTGCCATGGAGGCGGTATGGCTGATCTCACGTCCCTCGATCATGTCCACGATGTTTAGCGCGGCTGCTTTGGCAGTCAATTCAGCCGTATACCCCGTTCTAGGAGGTGCGGGACAAACCACAGCACCACTCGGTGTGCTCATGGGTTTGGAGGCAGGTCCAGGGGGAGCAAAAGCAATGCCTACTGCGAACATGTTCTTGTAGAGGGGATTTTGGTATGTTTTAGGCCAATCTGGGCCATCCAGTTCGGGATACGGTTTACCGTATACCGCATCCACTTTCATGAACCCTGCTGGATTTAGCAATTTTCCTGCCAAATCATTGCCGTCTTTGTCAAGATAGCGAATCGCTTTGCCCTTGAATTGCGGAATCAGCATGGCAAAATCATATGGTATCTTATTGATATTGCCTTCCACGTCTTCGGTGTGGATGAATTTTTCATCAACACTGCTCACGTGGCTTCTGAGCTGTACTTGGATGTTGTATTCTGTGTACAGTGCCTCGGCCATATCGTTCGCTGTAAACAGGATAGACCCCATCATCATCTTTGTTTCAAATCCATCGATTCCGAAATCCCCAAGCTGCGGTTCATTGGAGATCCACTTAAGGTCTACTTGGTTGCGTAGACCGCGATCTTTGAGATCATTGTGGATTTGTGCGATAAACTCGAAGGCAGCGCCCTGGCACGTACAAGTACCATGTCCGGTACCCACGACAACCGACGCACGCTCCCCTTTTTCTAATTTCTTCACCAATTCCAGATATTTCTTTGCGGTGTGTTCGGCGTGGTCTGGGGTGCAGATCGACTGAGTGTAACCACCATCAGGGCCCAATCCAGGCGTTGCAGCAAAATTCAGATGTGGACCAGTCGCATTGATCAAATAATCATAATCAACGCGGACAGGATCTTTTCCAGCACCATCTTTTGGTTCTACGATCACATACCGCTCGTCTGGATGTATCTCAGTGGCCAATCCATGCACAAACGAGATACCCTCTCGCTTATAAACTGGCAGTAGATCGAATTGAGTCTTTTTGACGTCCATTTGACCAACGCCCACCCAAATCAGCGATGGAATGAAGGTAAACTTGGTGACGGGACACACCACAACCACTTCGTGGTTGCCCTTCCCCTTGAGGGCGTCTTTCAGAACAATTGCGGCGTATTGGCCGGCGAATCCGGCACCCAGAATGACTGTCTTGGCCATAGATCTCTCTTTAACAAGGTAGAAGCCATCGAGAATAACAAACAGCAAAAACCGCCAGAGCCACAGGCACCCCAAGCAATTTTGCTGCGGTTGGTTCTAGGGGACTGGTTGTCCCTTCCATCCACTAGCGTTCTCTCTGTGTGCTGACCTCCTTACGTTCAGGTGAATCGTTCAGGTGAATCGTTCAGGTGAATAGTGCGTGGGTGATGTTTTGGTACCAACTGTGGGCATACTCAACCGCATGTTTGCGTTGCGTAGCGCCTGCACCCGGCGAAGACGTTCCGCCTGATCCTTCGACGGATTGGAGGATCGTGCCCGTGCTATTGGAACGATACACGCCAACGGTCGAAATGGCCCAGTCTTGGCCGAGGATGCTATAACAGGCATTGAGGTGTGTAAACAGAGGTATTTCCCCAACACCGCTCATGGCGGATACTACCACAGCGGCCACACACTGGGCCTGTGAAGCAGCCGAGTAAGCCGATTTTGGCATGTCCTGTGCGTTGCACGCATCCCCCAGGATGTGAACATCTTTTGCCTTCGTGGATTCAAAGGTCGTTTTGTTCACAGGACACCAATACGTATCATCGGTCAGACCGCTGGTTCTTGCAATCATGCCTGCCATTTGTGGTGGGATGAGGTTGATGACTGCTCCTTTTGTCACCGTATCGAGTTCACCGGAATACACAGCCATCGCATCAGGATCAACCCGCGTGACGGTGCCCTCTTCAGAGGCAGGATGCCAGTCAATGAGGCTATTCTGTGTGCCGAACCCATACAACGCCCTCCACGCTTCCATAAACAATGCTTGTTGTGAGAATATTTCCTTGGCATCCAGGAGAATGATTTTTGATTTTGGTTTATAACGCTGGAGATACCAAGCGATTTGGCTGGCTCGCTCATAGGGTGCCGAGGGACAGCGAAAGGGATTCTTAGGCGCTGCAATCAAGACGGTACCACCGTCTTGCATGGCTTCGAGCTGTGTGCGCAACAAGCCGATCTGGTCTCCCGAAGTCCAGGCATGTGGCAATTTCTCAGCGACGCGCCTGTTATAACCGACAATCACATCGTAGCGAAGATCGATCCCAGGAGATACGATTAGGCGATCGTATTCCAGTACCGCCCCTCCCTCTAGAATGACTTTGTGTACGGCTGCATCGATGGCAACTGCAGATTGGTTTACGACGGTGATGCCATATTTCCAAAGGCCATCGTACGTAAACCGCAGGGACTCCAAAGAACGACTGTGTGCCAAAACCTCGTTGCTCATAAAACAGGCGGAATAGTGTTTTTTCTGTTCTACCAGGATAACGTTCAGGGAAGGTGCGGCCTTTTTGATGGACTTTGCTGCTGTGATTCCCCCCACACCACCGCCGATCACGACAACACGTCCCGAACTACCCCTCCCAGTCAAAGGAAATCCAGTGGTACCCACAGCAGCCGTCCACTGTAAAAACTGCCGCCTGGTTACGTTGGACATGCCTAGCTCCACAGACTCCTCAGCCATTATTTTTGGCTTGCATAAAATTGCAGCACACTCTCCAGACCTTCCACACCCGCTTCGTGCAGAATCGATTCAATACCCAGCCTCATTTTTTTTGGGATACGATCGACGCCCAATCGATAGTCTTCCAAGCGAAACCGTAGATAGGATAACCATTGTCCCGCAAGAATACCCGGCCTACCATCATCCACAGTACCTGCCTCTTCATGACAGGAGGCACAGTATTGCTCAGCAAAGTGCTTTCCTCGCTCGGCCATGGCCCTATCTGTTGGTTGTTGTGCACGCTCAAAAGGCCGCTTGCTGAAATATTCTCCCATGCGTCCGATTTCATCGTCCGTATAACCGTTCGCAATCCGATCCATAAGGGTAGCCGTTCGATTGCCTGTCTTAAAATCCCTCATGCGCTGAACGAACGTCTCTGTTTTTGTACCGGCAATGGTCGGGGTCGCAGAACCCGCGCTTACACCCTCCTCCCCGTGACAGCCCGCACAAACGCCCGGCAGACGATCGCCCCCCAGAGTCGCAGCTACCACCCCGGTAGTCATCAGCACAGCGCCCACCCACACGAACAACACCGTAGTCCTTTGTGGGATGTTTTTATTTGGTGCCAGAGAAACCACAATGCTGTCCATCGTCCGTCGTCAATACCCACACAACGCCATCGTTTGTGCTTATAGCATACACCCTTTGGGATAGTCAAATGCCACAGGGCTAAGCCATGTGTGCTATGGTGGACCCGCTTGGTCACTGATTTGGTCACTGATGGGAGTGTGCGTTTGTGAGCTGTCTTTATCTCTGCGAGAAACCTTCTCAAGCCCGTGACATTGCGCGAGTCCTTGGGGCACGACAAAAAGGGGATGGTTGTCTGCTGGGGGATGCTACCGTAGTCACTTGGTGTTACGGACATCTTTTGGAACTCGTCCCACCGGATGGTTACGACCCTCGCTTCAAGCGTTGGAGTCTTGCGACCCTTCCCATTGTCCCGACGGAGTGGCGCATGACGGTCACCGCAAGGGGCAGCGCACAATTCAAGATCGTCCAAACCCTCCTCCGAGAAGCCAGCGAGGTGATCATCGCAACCGACGCCGATCGGGAGGGCGAATTGATCGCACGAGAGGTCATGACCCTCGCACGCTGGCACGGCCCCGTGCAACGTCTGTGGCTTTCCGCGCTCGACGACGCAAGCATCCGCAAAGCACTCGGTGCGCTGCTGCCAGGTATAAAAACCGAACCGTTGTGGCAAGCGGCCTTAGGGCGTACACGTGCGGATTGGCTCGTCGGGATGAACCTCACCCGCGCCTATACGCTCGTGGGACAAAGTGCCGGATATGAGGGCGTGTTGTCCGTTGGTCGGGTGCAGACACCCACCCTTGCCCTGATCGTGGATCGTGATCGCACGATCGAGGCATTCGTACCTGTTGCCTATTTCGAGGTGATGGGCCTGTTTCTGCTCGCGAAGTGCGCTGATCGCTTCCGTGCACGCTGGGTACCACCCGAGGCAGTCGCGGATACAGAGGGGCGTTGTCTGCAACGAGCGGTTGCCGCCGAGGTCGTTCAACGCGTATCCGGCGCAACCGGATGCGTGACCAAAGCCGAGACGCGGCGGGTAAAAGAATGCCCACCGTTGCCCTTTGCGCTCTCGACACTGCAACAGACAGCCTCGTTGCGTTGGGGAATGGGTGCGCAGTTGGTGTTGGATACGGCACAGTCGCTTTATGAGACCCACAAGGCGACAACCTACCCACGTACTGATTGCTCTTTCCTGCCGGAAAGTCAGCACAAGGAGGTGGCAGCGGTCTTAGCGATGCTCAAGACGTCTGATCCAGGGTTCGCAGTGCTTGTGCAGCAAGCCAATCCTGCCCTGCGATCGCGTGCTTGGGAGGATGCCAAGATCACGGCCCACCATGCCATCATCCCGACCAACGCCCGTGTCGATGTGGCACGCATGAACGTCAATGAGACACGCCTCTATGACCTCATCCGAAGGCGCTATCTTGCGCAGTTTTACCCAGACTACGAATACGATCATACCGAGGTGGAAGTGGAGGTCAAAGAAACCCCTTTTCGCACCACAGGGCGCATGATGCGCGTGCTTGGATGGCGGACTGTGCTAGGGGGGGAGGCTCCAGGCGAGGAAGAAGAAGCGGTGCTGCCACCGATGGCGATTGGGGATGCGGTCACGCTTTTGGAGGCCACCCTCTCCGACAAAAAGACGCGCCCCCCTGCGCGGTATACCGAGGGCACCCTGATTGCCGCCATGAAGAATGTGGGTCGTACTGTAGCCGACCCTGCCCTCAAAAAGGTTCTGAAAGAGACTTCTGGAATCGGTACAGAGGCAACCCGTGCAGGCATCCTCGAAACGCTGTTAAAACGGGGCTTTTTGGTGCGTGAAAAACAGCGCACCCTGTTGAGTACATCGGCGGGGCGAGCACTGGTGGATGCGCTGCCCGATGCGGTCAAAAGTCCGACTACGACGGCGCTTTGGGAGCAGGGGTTGGACGAGATCGCTCGTGGGGAGGCGTCGCTTGGGTCGTTCTTGGAGCGTCAAACCCGTTGGGTAGGGGAAATGGTCGCCACGGTAAAGTCCGGTCAGGTACCGATGGGTCTCTTGGGCAAACAGGCGGTCGCGGCGTCTATGCCCGTTGCGCAAACGCCGTTGCGCAAACAAACAGACCCCGAACCCGTTGCATCACCCAAACGTACCCGTCGTGCCGCGCAAGCGCCTAACCCTACTTCTATGGAGGCGAACCCCGCAGACGCCACACCACGAAAGCGCACCCGCCGCACCGCTGCAGCGTCCACGGACGCCGATGCTGCCGTGCCACGCAAGCGTATCCGCCGTGCCGCGCAAACGCCTACCCCTGTGGAAGCGAATTCTGCTCCTCCTGTGCCGCATAAGCGAACTCGCCGTGCCACCGAACCCCCAGTGCCGACGCTTCTTATCACCCCTGCCGCCCTCCCACAAACGCCAACAGGCGATCGATGCCCACAGTGTCAACAGGGGTATCTCGTACAACGGATGGCGCGGCAAGGCCCCTATGCAGGCGAAGTCTTTCGCGGTTGCTCCCAATTTCCTCGCTGCCGCTACATGACGACGGTTCTCAGGGGAGGAACAGGTTCAGGTTGACTTTGGCGATCAGCCCACTGTGGACTGCCGGGGCGGTTTCGTAGGGTGCCATGTAAAGAAAGTCCCCCAGAACGGTGCCACCGATGTAGCCCTTGCTCATGGGATGATCTATGGCCGTATCCAGCACAGACCAGGCGGTTGGATCCAGGAAGGGCTTGCTTTGGTCGTAGCGTGTTATCTGCCCGTGGTAAATCCCTTCTGCTTTGCAATGCGGAATGAAATACACAAATCCACTGTGGATCAAGGCACCAAAAAAGCCACGACTGTCCGGATGAACCAATACAGTGTCAAAGAACTGCCAAGCATCGGCGTCGTCGAGCGGTTTTGTGCTGTCATAGCGGGCCACTTGTCCGAAACGGCCTTTTCCGTCGAAATAGGGTGCAAGATAGAGATACGGTCCATCGTGACACCCCCCCACGAATCCGCAGCCACGAGGGTTCAATGTTTTTAGATCAACCCTCTGCCAACTGGCCGGATCAGAAAATCTGCCACTGCGCTGGTAACGCACCAAGAGTCCATGATAATCACGGTTTTCTCGGACATAGGGCACGAAGTAAATAAAATCGTTGCTGGCCACTGCGGAGTGGAAGCCACGACAGAGGGGAGACAAAGATTGGCTATCGAACGCTTCCCAGCTGTCCGTGGAGAAGAAGGGGGCAGTGGTGTCGTAACGCACCATGGTTCCGTGGTAGACATTCCATTCTAGGTAGGAGGGTGCTAAATAGAGATAACGTCCATCATAACAACCACTCACAAAACCGCGAGCGGTGCTGATGCTTTTTTGTAGATCAAAAAAATCCCAAGCATTGGGGTGATGGAAATCTTGTTGGGTATCGAGCCGAGTGACCTGGCCATGGTGACGATCGTGATGCCATGGAATCATATACAGGTAGCGTCCATCGAAGAAGCCATTGGTAAAACCACGACTGTTTGGGTTCACCGTGGCTGTGTTAAAGACTGTCCAATGGGTTGGGTCTGTGAAATCCCCCTGCGTATCGTAACGGGTCACTTGACCAGAGAATTGATGATGGCCGTTCATCATGGGCACAAAATAGAGATAGCGCCCATCGAATACGGCACCTGAGAAACCTTTGCTTCCTGGATCGATGCTTGTGCTGTCGAAGAATTCTAGTGCTTGTGGCATGATTTGTTTTCCGAGTAAACCCATAGACGGTGTCGGTCTTTCCCGACTGTCAGCCCTTACGGGTCTAATGACACACACCTCATCAGTATCGTCAGTATCGATCGCTGTGGCTCCCTCGACAAGGGGGCAACACAGCTTCAGCCCCGCCTTCAGGCGGGGTGGTTGACGTGTTGGCACTCATTGTGAGTATAAAAAGTATTACTATTATCAGTGTCGTAATCAACCCCTCACGAGAGGCGTGAACGCCCTCAGCGCCCTGCTGTACCGCAGTTTGCTACAATGTGCCTGCTCTGTCTCGTAAAGTCAGTAGCTTTCGGGAATAGGCTCCAGTTGTGTATAATTGGATGGACAGGCTAAAAGGTGTTTAGATCTACCCCGAGACAGGAACCGCGATGGTCAATCGTCATTTCTCAATAGCACTCCGCGTTTTCGGCTTAGCGTCGGCCGTTCTGATCGCTCTGCCAGTGATGTGCTACTGTATATTGTTCTTGATCAATCTTAAGGATGATCCCCTCTCACCCCGTGTAGAAACGCTTCTCAGTGCAAAACCAGTATCCACCGTGGAGGCTGCACACAACGGTTATTTTGCATGGATCGGCGTTGTAGGGCCAGAAGATCAGGATCCGAATGCGTGGGGGCAACGTTGGTTTGACGCAGTGTTGGCAGTCGATAAGGTATCGAAAACCAGCCTCTCTACCAGCGGTTTAGCCATTAACAAAGAAAAGCGTAAAGAGGATCAGGGATCGTTACCCTGTAAACCACCCAATGATGACCTTGCACGCTGCCTTTTCGGATGGGTCGATGCTAATCCTGATGCGGCTCATAGCATACTGCAAAAAGGTAGCGTCACACTCGAACGTGCTGACAAAGCAGTAAGCTATACTGAGTACCAGGAACCTTGGCGCCCCGATTATTCCCTATCATCCTACAGTAGCCCCTCTCCAAACGGTTGGATTATCCTTTCTGGGATTCGCTTTGCATTGGCTGCAAAGGAGGGCCGCCACGACGAAGCAATGGATCAAATGGCACGTGAGATTGCCTTTCATACACGCCAACTCCAAGGGGATGTAGCCTTTGCCGATAAAACAGTGGCCACCCATAACCTCAGCACACGGTATAGACTGATCAACCAATACTTGTTGCGTCATCCTGAACCTGCCAAAGCACATGCTGATCGTATTTCCGAAATGTTAGCACCATTGCCAAAAGAGGTGACCAGTTTGGAACCAAGCATAGCATTGGAAGAACGGGTCATCATCGCTGCACTCTTGATCATGAAAGAAAATAAAGACTATAAGAATGCATTATTAGACGATTTGGGCGGTGTCGCTGGCTCAGCATGGAGCAGGGCATTTTTGCTTTTCAACACCACGGCGAATGAATGCGCAAGTGCGATGGATCGGTGGATTCATGCGAATGGAGTCTCAGGATCCGCGTATCACGATGCGATTGTTGATGCACAAACGAACGCCGTAGAACAAGTGACTGGATTTAAATTGCGCAATCTGACAGGACACTGGTTACTCGCAACTGCCTACCCTAGCCTCTTTTCTTTTTTCGTCAGGCGGGATAATTTGTTGGCCCTACGTGCCTTGGTTGCTTTCCGTGTAAGACTTTTTGAACGAGGCATTGTTGATCCGAGTGCCATTGAACAAGCCATTCGCGCTGATCGAGATACACTTATGCACCCGTATGATGAAAATACACCGATTTTTGACAAGGAAAAACACGAACTCAAGTTTCTAAACAGCACGACTTTTGGGGATCAGGAGCTTGCAATTCAGACTCTTTGATTCAATTACCCACTAAAAACAGCATCAAAAACAGTATCCGCCTCTCCCTCAAACTCCTCTCCTCCGGAGAGGGGGAAAGCTGACAAGCGTGTACTCTAGAATCTGGAGGTCGTCTGTGAAGAAAATCACGGTCGTTATGGCAGTCATCGTGGCCGCATTGTTCCTAAGCATGGTCGCAATACCAGCAATGATTCCGATAGAACGGATAAAGACCCAGCTGGTGGCACACGTAAAGAAAATTACCGGACGTGATCTCGTCATGGATGGCAAGGTTACGGTTTCGATTCTTCCAACACTTGGCATACAGTTATCCAAAGCGTCGCTGTCCAATCCATCTGGTTTTCGATCGCATGAGTTGATCCGAATCGGTGGTATCGATGCCAGAATAAAATTGTGGCCGCTCCTCTCCGGAAAGATCGAAGTCGATGGCTTCGTCCTCCGTGATCCGATCATCGCACTAGAGGTCGATGAGACAGGGCGCGGTAATTGGGTATTGGGCGAATCAACCAAAACAGCGCATACAACCGTTGACAACACACCCAAGACCTCTGAGGTTCGCGAGATGCGATTAGGCGATGTGCGCATCACGGGTGGTAAAATCACCTACCTCAACCACCAGGGCACCACCGAGACCATTGATGACATCAATCTCCTATTGATGCTCAACCGATTAGACGAACCGCTGAGCGCAAAGGGCGGATTGACCTGGCATGGTCAAACTCTCGCACTCGAACTGATCCTCTCGAAACCACGCGCACTGATCGAAGGCCACGTAAGCGCGGCAGAGGTTCGGATCACCGCGCAACCGGTGCAGATCGCCTTCACAGGAGAGGTAGGCAGCACCCTGGTCGGTGCGATCAAAGCGTCCTCCCCCTCCCTGCGATCACTCATCGAGTGGGTTAGCACGAAGCCCGTGGTTTTTGCCGGCACTGGTCTTGGCCCACTCTCGGTACAAGCCAAGGTGAGAACGAGTACCAGCCGTATGGATCTGACCACCGCTACGCTCTCTCTTGACACAACCAAAGCAACGGGGGAACTATCGCTTACCACCGCTACCACCGCAGGCACACGGCCAACCCTCACAGGTCGGCTCAACCTAGAGACCCTCGACCTCAATCCATATCTAACACCGGAAAGCATACCCGAACCTGCAGAACGCTCAGATACCCCAGGACGTACAGAATCGGCAAAGCACCCGGACACAGACTGGAGCGACAACGTCCTAGACGCTTCCCCCCTTCAGGCCATAGAAGCCGATCTCACACTCAATGCGGCCGCACTCAAAGTGCATAGGCTCGAAGTCGGACGGAGTACACTGACTGTAGCACTCCACGGTGGACACCTCACAACGGATCTCACCGACATGGCATTCTACCAGGGTCATGGTGTCGGACAAATTACCCTCGATGCCACACAAAATGGCACACAAGAGGAACTTGGCGCCACCGCACACTTTTCGCTAAGCGGTGTACGGGCGGAAACCTTCCTGGCCGCCTTCGGCTTCAACCGACTCGAAGGACTTGCCAACCTTGAATTGCAACTCGCGGGTCACGGCGGGAGCGAGCGTTCCCTCGTCTCTTCTCTGAGTGGCAAGGGTTCCGTGACCTTTCTGAATGGTGCACTTCGAGGGATCAACCTCGCCGCGATAGCACGCAACATCACCTCTGCGTTTGCACCCGATGCACCCCCCCAAAAAACTGATTTCTCCGAGTGCACAGGATCGTTCTCGATCGTCGATGGGATCGTTACGAACCCCGATTTGACGATCCAATCGCCCTTGTTGCGCGTCACCGGAGCGGGCAGCATCGATCTCCCTAAACGCATGGTCAATTACCGGATAGAGCCTAAACTTGTGACCAGCCTAGAAGGACAGGGTGCCACCAAGGACAAGGAAAAAGAAAACAGCGGCCTCGCCATCCCCATGATCGTCGATGGATCATGGGAGGCACTGCGCTTTCATCCCGATGTAGACGCACTCGCCAACGGGAAAGCAGCCAACGCCCTGAAGAATTTTCTAAAAAGCCAGAATCTCCCAAAATTATTTGGCCAGTAAACCAATCCACTAAAAAACAAGACGGATATCGATGGGGATCTCAATGACGATTCAGAAACAGGATCTTTCTCCAACCAAACGAGCATTGCTGGCCCTGCAAGAAATGCAAGAAAAAATGGCCCGATTGGAACAGGGACAACGTGAACCCATCGCTGTGGTAGCCATGGCGTGTCGTTTTCCAGGCGGAGTCCATACCCCAGAGGCTTTCTGGCAACTGCTCTGCGAAGGACGCGATGGCATCACCGAAGTGCCCCCCGATCGCTGGGACGTAGATGCGTTTTATGATCCCGATCCCAATGTACCTGGAAAGATGTATACCCGTTATGCAGGTTTTTTACAGGACATTCGTGCGTTTGATCCTGCTTTTTTCGGCATTACGCCACGCGAGGCACATTCGATTGATCCACAACATCGCCTGTTGCTCCAAGTCACCTGGGAAGCACTGGAAAATGGCGGTTTCGATGCCAATGCGTTGTATGGCAGTCGCACGGGTGTCTATGTAGGCATTAGCAATTTTGAGTACGGGGCTGCCCTGTGGTCGGACAGTCCAACGCGAATCACTGCCTATTCGGGGACGGGTGCCTCTCTTGGGGTTGCGGCGGGTCGTCTTTCGTACACATTTGGGTTTACTGGCCCCAGCATGATTATTGACACGGCCTGTTCTTCCTCACTCGTCACCACCCATCTTGCGATGCAGGCGTTGCGGCTCGGTGAATGCGATATGGCCCTGAGCGCGGGCGTCAATCTTTTTTATGGCCCCGAGACCCACATCAATTTCTGCAAAGCCAGAATGCTCGCAGCCGATGGCCATTGTAAGACCTTCGCCGCCGCCGCCGATGGCTATGCACGGGGAGAAGGGGTAGGCGCCGTGTTCCTGAAGCGATTGAGCGACGCAAAGCGCGATGGGGATACCATTTTGGCACTCTTGCGTGGTTCCGCTGTGAACCAGGATGGCCCAAGCGGGGGTCTTACGGTACCGAATGGGCCATCGCAGGTCAAAGTCATCCGCGCTGCCCTGGCCAACGGACAGATCACACCCGATCAGATTGGCTATATCGAGGCCCATGGTACCGGAACGCCCTTGGGGGATCCGATCGAGATGGGTGCCCTCGCTATGGTCTTTGCGGGGCGTACCACCCCCCTCTGTGTGGCCTCGGTAAAAACCAATTTTGGGCATTTAGAATCGGCCGCTGGCATCGCGGGCCTGATCAAAGCGATTCTGTGTGTGCAACACGGCCATATTCCACCGCACCGCAATTTTGCAGAACCGAGTCCCCACATCGATTGGAAATCGATCCCCGTTGCAATCCCAACGACCCTCACCGACTGGCCTCCGCAGGAGCGAATAGCGGGTATCAGTTCATTCAGTTTCAGCGGTACCAATGCCCATCTCATCGTCTCCAACCTGACGACCCCGAACACCGTGGACAACATCGCGGACACGCCCATTCCCCCAGGGACGCCTACGATCTGGCCCGCCGCTCGGTTGCTTGTGTTGTCTGCTAAGAGTACATCGGGGCTTCAGGCGCTCGCACAGCGGGTAGCCGAGGATTTGCGCAGAATCCCAAATACAGATTGGCCCGCCTATTGCGTTGCAGCGGCCCGTGGTCGTGGCCATTATAGCCACCGCCTGACCCTGCTCGCCGGGAGCGCAACCGAAGCAGCGACCCGACTGGCAGCAGGCGAGGGCCAAACCAGCCGACGCGCCGCAACCCCGCCGCGCATTGTCTTTTTGTTTACGGGTCAGGGCGCACAGTACCTACAGATGGGGCGTCAGCTCTATGAGCACGAGCCGTATTTTCGTGCGGTCTTGGATCAATGTGAGGCCATTGCGAGTCCCCTTCTCGGTTGTTCGCTGCTTGGATTGTTGTATCCCCCAGAGGCGAGCACCACACCGGAGGCAGAGGCACTGCTCTCTGCGACGGAATATACACAACCGCTGCTGTTTGCCCTCGAATACGCATTGGCACAACTGTGGCGGCACTGGGGCATCGAACCCGAAGCCCTCCTTGGCCACAGCGTCGGCGAATTGGTAGCGGCTACTGTCGCAGGAGTATGGACACTAGAAGCCGGATTGCGGCTCACCTGCGCACGAGGGCGATTGCTCGCCACCCACTGCCCCACCGGTGCCATGGCCGCACTGCCTTTGAGCGAGGCAGAAACGGCACAGCGCCTGATCGAACATCAAAAGGCTGCCCCCGGTTTGGTGATCGCAGGCACCAACGGCCCCGAAAGTGTCGCCATCGCAGGATCGAAAACGGCGATCGCTGCGTTCATCGCACTCTTAGAAGCCGAGGGGATCGAAGCGAAGCCCTTGCGCGTTTCGCACGCCTTTCATTCGCCCCTGGTGGAGCCGATGATTCCCGCCTTCCGCGAAGAACTGGCGCGGATGCGTTTTTCTGTGCCGAACGTGCCTATTCTCTCCAACCTCACGGGTGGGTACGCCGATCCTGCGGATCTCGCCAGTCCCGACTACTGGTGTCGCCACCTTCGAGCGCCTGTGCGTTTTGCCGACGGGCTTGCGCGGCTGTTGGCCGATGGGTTTGATACCTTTATCGAGATCGGCCCGAAACCGACCCTCAGTGCCTTTGGAGTGGTGGCCGCCGAAGTCGCAGGTGTTGCGGCGATCTGTCACTGGTTGCCGAGTTTGCGCTATCGGGTTGAACCTTGGACACAGTTGTTGTTGAGCCTCGGAGAACTCTATCGACTGGGGGTCGATACGGCTGCGTGGGCCTTATCTGCTGGTGGTCAACGCTACCCGTTGCGTTTGCCCAATATGCCGTTCCAAATCGAACGGTACTGGCTCGAAAAACCAGCGCCGACCCACACGACCCACACGACCAGGGCCACCCCAGCAGGCGGCCATCCGCTGCTTGGTCATCGCTTAGAGACGCCCCTCTTGCCGACAGGGGGGGCGCTGTTTATCAATGATCTCTCCACAGAGAACTTTCTCGCACACCACCAGATTTTTGGCCAAATTGTCCTGCCCGCAGCGGGACACATGGAAATGGCACTCGCGGCGGGGGGTACTTTGTTGCCGAAGGGGGCTTGGTTGCGGGAGGTCACGATCCATCGTGCGTTGGTACTGCCGCCGGATCGTGCGCTTCCCGTGCAGATGGTGCTGCACCCGATCGCAGGCGGGTACCGTTTTACAATCCATGCCCGTCTTGAGGATTCCTCCGGTTGGCAGCCCTACTCCGAAGGCGAATTGGTGGCAGGGACGCTCCCGCTTGCACGGCCCATGGCGCTCGCGGACATGCGCCTACGATGTCCCGATGCGTTCCCCGTCTCGGAGTATTATCGGCTGACGCACTCGGTCGGCATTGCCCACAGTGAAAACTTCCAAGCCATGACGGGACTCTGGCGCAGCGAGGGCGCGGTGCTCGCTAGAATAGAACTCCCTGCAACCCTACGTGATGGGAGCGATGGGAGCGATGGGAGCGAAAGCGCGTTTCGGCTGCACCCTGTCTTGCTGGACGGCGCTTTTCAAACGGCCAGTATTTTGCTGCTCGATCGCGGTACGAGCTACCTGCCCGTCGGCGTGGAACAGTTGCACTGTGTTCGGCCACCACCGCAACAACTGTGGTGCTTGGCCACCGCTGCCGCACGGCCCGACACGATGGGATCCTCCGTACCGTGGTTTGTGGTGGATATCCAATTGGTGGATGACCAAGGCGAATGGATCGCAAGCGTGCGGGGACTGCGCTTCCAGCAGGTCGATGCCAACGCCGACACCTGGCGGCGCTATGGTTCCTGGTTGTACCAAATCGCTTGGAAACAGCAACCGTTGTTTGGTATCGTCCCCCCCTGTTCTCCTGCGACGATCGGCCTCGATCTGGCAGAAGAGACCCGCCTCACGCTACCAGCGTGCTCGTTTTATCCGACGCTCTTAGACAGCCTGGAGCAGCGTGCGGCACAGTCGATTCAACACGCGCTGCAGCAATACGGTTGGCAGCCGACCCCCTACAGTGTCTTTACGACGGCGGTTCTTGCCAAGCAACTCGGGGTGCAAGACGCTTTCCTTGCCTTGTTCGAGCGTTGTTTGGGCATTCTCGCAGAAGAAGACATCCTGCGACGGGTTGCCGATCACTGGCAGGTGATGATCCACCTGCGGACAGACGCCCCCCCTCCGGTCTCTCTGTTGCACGACGCGTTTCCGGCGGCCATGCCGGAGATCACGCTGTTGGAGCGTTGTGCAAGTGTTCTTGCGAGTGTCTGGCGTGGGGAAGTCGATCCGCTGCATCTGTTGTTCCCAGAAGGCGATCTGTCCGTCACCACGCTTCTGTACCAGCATTCGGTGGGGGCACGCATCATCAACGATTTGCTGGCATCTGCCGTTCGTCGAACACTCGCGGCGTTGCCCGCAACCCAGGGCATCCGCATCCTAGAGATTGGGGGTGGTACAGGCGGCACCACCAGTCGGTTGTTGCCCTTGCTCCCCGCAGGGCGCTGTGATTATTTATTTACGGATATTTCAAAGTATTTTACGCACCATGCTGAGCAACAATTCGGCGCTACGTACCCATTTGTCCGGTACGGTTTGCTGGACATTGAAAAGACCCCACCGGATACGTTACAGGGCCAATTTGACATCGTTGTGGCAGCGAATGTATTGCACGCCACCCGTTCGATGGGGGAGACACTTTCTCACTGTGCCGAATTATTGGCACCAGGCGGAATGCTCGTGCTCCTGGAAGCAGAGGCCCGCCAACGCTGGCTGGATCTGACCTTTGGCATGACCGAAGGGTGGTGGCGTTTTAGGGGACAGGATCCACTACGCGCCGATTATCCGCTCTTCACAAGCGATCAGTGGCGTGAAACGCTGCCCAAGCACGGTTTTGACACCGTGACCTTGCTTGGCCCTGACCAGTACAACGAAGAAGCCTTGCTCCGCCAAAACATCATCCTTGCGCGACGCATAGCGCAGGCAGTCCCCTTGCCAGCGCACCTCAAGGATGGCCGTTGGTTGATCGTGGGCGATCAGGGCGGTTGTGCCGATCCTTTGGCGGAACGCTTTGCAGGGCGTGCAAGAGTCATCCCGCACCTTAGCGACGGCGACCTCAGTGCCGAACCCCTCCAGGGGGTTGTGTTGCTCCATGCGCTGAACGAAAACGAAGAGGAAATGCCGAACACGCCGGAGGCTTTGTTGGCCGCACAGGAGCGGCTCTGTATGCCCGTGTTGCAGACGTTACAAGGATTGGGGAACGACCCATCGTGTGGTCTGTGGGTCGTGACGCGGGATGCTATTGCGCTTTCGAGCCAGGGGAGCGGCCTTGCCCAAGCGACCTTGCACGGTCTGGTACGTACTGCCACCGCAGAATATCCGCAACGGCAACCCGTGATCCTCGATCTACCGATCGGGGAAAGTGCTATCGAAAACGCTGATCGGGTGTGGCAGGCGCTTTTGGGGGCATCTGGCGGCGAGGAGCAGATCGTCCTGCGCACCGACGGGCGCTTTGTGAGTCGTCTGCAAAGCTATCAGTCAGGGCAACCCTCGCAGCCACCCTCACCGCGCCTGCCGTTGCGTGCCGAGGGAAGCTACCTCATTACGGGAGGTCTTGGGGATCTTGGACTTCGTGTCGCACGCAGTCTTGTGGAACAGGGGGCGCGTTATCTTGTGTTGATCGGGCGCTCGGCACCACGCGAGATCGCACAAACCTCGATCGAAGCCCTCCGCGCCGCAGGAGCCACCGTCGAAGTGGCTTCTGTCGATGTTACCGAGGGAACCGCTTTGCAAACCCTCTTGCAACAACCTCGGCCCCCGTTGTTGGGCGTTGTCCATGCAGCGGGTACCCTGACGAACACGCCCTTGTCCAAAATGGACTGGCCCTCTCTTGCCTCGGTATTGGGCCCAAAAGTGCTGGGAGCCTGGAATCTACACCAAGCAACGGCCGCTTTGCCGCTCGATTTCTTTGTCTTGTTTTCGTCCATCAGTTCGGTCTTCTGGTCAAACGCCCAGGGGAATTATGCGGCGGCCAATGCCTTCGTCGATCACCTAGCAGGCTACCGACAGCAACAACAATTACCCGCTTTGGTCATCAACTGGGGTGCCTGGTCGGACATTGGACTTGCGGCCCGCACAGGGGCGCTGGCGCACGCGACCTTGCAAGGGGTTGCGGCGATTCGACCGGAAGACGGCATCGCTTTGTTTGACATGCTGCGGGGACAACAGGGACAGGTGATCGTCACCCCTGTCGATTGGCCGAACCTGCTTCGGCAACTGCCGAAACCCATGCCTTTGTTAGAGGCATTTCAGCGTACACAACCCACAGTATCGACGACCCAAAGCAGCGGTAGCACTTGGCTCGATCATCTGCGAACACTCCCGAACAACGAGCAGCGCGAGGCACTTCGTCAGCGCGTCCGTGAAGAGGTCGCACGGGTCATCGGGGGCAGTGCTGCAACGTTGGACGAACAGACGGGGTTCTTTGATCTCGGCATCGATTCACTCACGGCCGTTGAGTTACGCAACGCCCTGCAAAACACACTGCCGGTAAACCTGCCCACCACGCTGTTGTTTAAATATCCAAATATTACGGCGCTTGCGAATTTTCTTGCGGCTGAGTTGTTGCAAGAGGCAGCACCCCCGGAATCTGTGCCGCCCCCGCTTGCGCCAATGCCCCCTCCCCCCGCGACCCCCTCCGCGACCGCCGCAGCAGTGGGTGCTATGTCAGAGGCCGAGTTAGAAGCCTTGATCAACAGCGAATTTGACAACCTGAACGAGTATTGAGCGTGAGCGTAGCCACTGACGAGATGACCCCCCTACAACGTGCGGCGTTGACCATCCGCGAGCTGAAGGGCAAATTAGAGAGCATTCGGCAAGCAAGCCAAGAACCGATTGCGATTGTGGGCATGGACTGCCGTTTTCCGAACGCACCCGACATCGATCGCTTTTGGGCGTTGTTGCGTGATGGCGTGGACGCGATTCGTGAGGTACCCCCCGATCGATGGGATCTTGCCCAGTGGTTTGATCCAAATCCCAACGCCGCTGGCAAAATCAACACCCGCCATGGTGGTTTTGTCGAGGATGTTGCGGGCTTCGATGCGGCGTTTTTTGGCATTCCCCCCCGCGAAGCGATGCAAATGGATCCTGGTCAACGCTTGCTCCTGCAAGTGACTTGGAGCGCCTTGGAACGGGCCATGATTCCGCCGGAATCATTGCGCGGCAGCCGTACTGGTTTTTTTGTCGGGATGAGCCAGAACGATTATGGCTCGATGCAGATCAACGGTGACCCCTGTGCCATCACAGCCTACAGTGGTACGGGCAATGGGGGTTGTTTTGCTTCAGGGCGGATTGCCTTTCAGTATGGCTTCAATGGCCCTGTGTCAACGATTGATACGGCGTGCTCTTCGTCGCTGGTCGCATTACACCAGGCGGTCGCTGCCCTACGGAACCGCGAGTGTGAGGTAGCCTTGGCGGCAGGCGTTCAGTTGAACCTCACGCCCCCCATGCAGGTCTTTTTTGCCCGTACCCAATCGATGTCCCCGGAGGGTCGTTGTTTTACGTTTGATGCACGTGCCAATGGATTGGTGCTTGGGGAGGGCGTTGCGGTTGTGGTGTTGCGTCGCTTGAGCGATGCACAGCGCGATGGACAGCCCATCCTTGCCGTGATCCGTTCCACGAGCGTCAACCACGACGGTGCCTCCGGTGGGTTGACCGTGCCGAACGAAAGCGCCCAAGAAGCACTCGTCCGCGATGCCTTGCAGCGTGCCAGAATCGATCCGAACAGCGTGGAATATATCGAGACCCACGGTACGGCCACTCCCCTTGGGGATCCCATTGAGGTGGGTGCTTTGCGGGCGGTGTTTGGCAAACGACCCGCAGACCAGCCGCTTCGCATTGGATCGGTGAAGACCAACATTGGCCACTTAAATGCATCGGCGGCCATTGCGAGCCTCCTCAAGACGGTGTTGATGTTGCAGCATCAGCAGTTTGTTCCGCATCTGCATTTACAAAAACCAAACCCGAAAATCCCCTGGGAAGGTTTTGCGGTACAAGTCCCGACCGTGTTGCAACCATGGCCTGCACCCAGCGGCGCTCCCCGTCGTGCGGGGGTAAGTTCGTTTGGTCTCAGTGGCACCAACGGCCATTTGGTGCTAGAAGAAGCCCCCGCCCGCGCCGCTGACACGCAATCCCCCCCACGAGAGCGACCCCTGCATTTGTTTGCGCTGTCGGCGCGTAGTTTGGTCGCGTTGCGGACACTCGCAAAACGGCATGTCGAGTGTTTGGCCCTGGCGAACCCGGAGCCGTCTCTTGCCGATTACTGTTACAGCGCGAACGCCGGTCGAAGCCACCTGCCATGGCGTGCTGTGATCACCTGCGCCACCCTTGGTGAATTACGCGCAGCACTTGCGGCACTTGCGGCAGGGGGTGATCACCCGTGTTTGCGCGAATCAGCGCGATCTCCTGGGGCCACGGGATCCACGGGATCCAACCGTGGCGCTGCCCCCAGAGTCTTGTTGATTTTGTCGGGGAATCCGATCCCGCGCCTGCCGGATCACCCTTCCTGCCGCAAGTGGCTCACCGAGTATGCCACTGATACGGCAAAGCACACACCAGCAGCCGCACTTGCGGCCTATCTTGTCCTTGCATCACTTTGGCGGGAATGGGGTATCCACCCTTCTGCTGTGCAAGGGGTTGCGGGTGGTCGCTCTGCAGCAGCGGTGCTTGCGGGTGCGCTTACCCAAGAAGCAGCCTTTGCAGCCCTTGCAGAGGGCCATACCCCTGCCCTGACTTCCCCCCAGTTGACCCTTCTGGACGGAGACGGTGGACGTCTCACCACCCTAGAGGGCGTGGGTAAACCCCTCACCTCCATGACTGGGACGGGTACGGGGACGGGGACGGGCTATGACTTTGCCTTGTCTCTTGGGACAGCGGTGGGCGAAACCCCCGCCGGAACGCCCTGGCATTGGCTCTTAGAAACCTTGGCCACTCTGTACCTGCAAGGGGCTACGGTGGATTGGCGTGGTTTTGATGCAGGGTATGCGCGACAGTGGGTGAATCTACCGACCTATCCGTTTGCGTCGGATCGGTATTGGCGCGACAACCAGGCTACACAACCTGCACAATCGGCACCCACGAAGGCACCACTGGTAGCTCCCGTACAAGAAACACAAGAAACGGTTGTCGCCCAAAAAGAGACGGCTGCTCCCCTCCAAACCACCGAACCGACACCGACTCTGCGACCAGCAGCGGCCCCCGTTCCAGCACCCACGGCACCCACAACATCTACGGCACACCATACGTCGGAGCCATGGTCACTGGCGCAGTTGATGGAGCAGCAATTACGGCTGGTTGCGGAGGCGATCGGCAGTGTGACCATGCAGCAATTGGCTGTACTGCAATCGATGACGGTCGCGCAGCGCAGCAGCGTCACCTCGGCCATACCCGAAGCGCAGCTTCCTGTGGTGATCCAAACGCCTGTGCCCCCACCAGAAGCGCCCGCGCCGATCTTGGTCGTGGAAACAGCAACGGAGGCACCCTCAGAAACCCAAACCACCCCCATCGAAACCCAAGCGATCCCACCCAGAGAGGCCACGCAACCGGAAGTGATTGATCCGGTTCGTTGTGGCGATTGGCGTTTGCTTTTGAGTCAGGCGGCGGATGCAGATGCTTTGTTCGCAGAACGAGAACGGCTGGCTATGCAATGCACAAGCGATCCCGATGCGTTGTTGCGTGCGAGTCGTGACGCACTGCGCCAAACTGCGCCTACAGGTCGAAGGCTGATGTTGAGTTATCAGAACGATCAGGACGCCGAAGAGATTCTCAAGCAGCGTGACAGCAAACGGGTGATCAGCGCCAACTGTCCCGATCAGCCGCCAACGGTTCTTTTCATGTTTCCTGGGGTGGGGGATCATTATCTTCAGATGGGACGGGGTTTGTATCGATCGGAGCCTTTGTTTCGGAAAATCGTCGATCATTGCTGTGATTATTTGCGCCCTGTGGTTGGCGTCGATCTGCGCGAGGTGCTCTATCCACCAGAACAACCCGCGAGTGATACTGCAAAACCTGCCTTCGACATGCGAGCCATGTTGGGACGTGCACCCGCCGTGGCCAATCCGCAAACAGAACGGCTGAACCAGACGCTGCATAGCCAGCCTCTGGTTTTTATCATTGAATATGCGTTGGCTCGTCTTTGGTTGGCGCGGGGTGTGCGACCCGTCGCAATGATTGGGTACAGCATTGGCGAATACAATGCGGCGGTCTTAAGCGGCGTAATGACGCTCGAAGATGCCTTACGACTGATTGCACGCCGTGCCGAATTGATCGAATCGATTGCCCCTGGTGCGATGTTGGCAGTACCGTTGACCGAGCAAGCCTTACAATCGCGACTTGGCAAGGATCTTTCGTTGGCCATCCTCAGTACGCCGAACCAATCTGTGGTTGCAGGGCCGGTGGCGGCGATTGAGGCACTCCAAGAAAAACTAAAAGCGCAAGAGCTGCCGTGTCGCCGACTGCAAAGCAGTCATGCTTTCCATTCCAAGATGTTGGAACCGTTACACCAACCGCTGCTGGAATTGACGAGCGCGTTTCGTCTGCAATCCCCGCAGATCCCCTATGTATCGAATGTCACAGGGGATTGGATCCGTCCGAGTGAGGCTACCGACCCTGCGTATTGGGCACGCCACACCTGGCATACCGTTCGTTTTTCCGATGGGATGGCACGGTTGTTGGCGAGCGAAGCGTTCGCTGGTTCTCGCAATCGGTTGTTCTTGGAGGTTGGCCCTGGTGTGAGCCTGGGTAGTTTTATGCTACAACACCCCGCTGCTGCGCAAATCCAAAAAAAGACCAACGTAGCGTCAATGCGTACCATGTATGAGCGTACCCCTGATGAACAGTTTTTGATCAACACCTTAGGGAAACTGTATCTGGCGGGGATTCCGTTCCACACTACTTGATCGGCAAGGTGCTAAAATACCCCATGGGCTAAGTCATGGGGTGCTTGATCCACCAAAATTATAAATAATACGTTCTCAAAGGGGGAAAGCCGTTGAACTCAACGGCACTATAAGAAGCCGTATACGCGCCTGTCGCAAGCCAATACAAACGATCACCAATGGCCAAGGACGACGGAAGCGGATAGTCATATTCTTGGTACATAATATCAATGCTGTCACACGTTGGCCCAGCCAGAATAGTTGCCTCTGTTGCGCCTGCGCGGTTTGTATAAATCGGATACTTGATGGATTCCCCCAAGGTTTCCATGAGACCATTGAATACACCGGTATCTGTATAGACCCATCGTTTCCGATCGGTTTTGGCCTTCCGAGCGATCAACACGACTTCGCTCACGAGCACACCAGACTCACCGACCAAACCACGTCCAGGCTCTAGACATATCTCTGGAATGGCGGATCCAAAATAATTCTGCAAATAATGGTTAATTTCTTCCGCATAGACCGAAAGCGAATTGCTTTTGACCAGATAATCTGCCGGAAACCCGCCACCGAGATTGATAGCGCGTAAGGGAATCTGCGCCTTGGCCAACAATGCCATCAATCCACTGACCTTAGCGATGGCCGCATCCCATGCCTGAATATCGCGTTGTTGCGAACCAACGTGAAAAGAAATCCCGTATGGATCCAAGTCCAGTTCGGCAGACAATGCGACCAGATCGGTGAGTGTACCCGGCTGACAACCAAATTTCTTGGACAATGGCCAGTCGGAATCAGACGTTACCGCATCCATCAGCAGTCTGAAAAATACCCGCGATCCTGGTGCTGCTTGCGCCAAGTTTCGGATATCCGCCTCGCTGTCTGTGGCAAACAATCGCACCCCTTTCTCATACGCTTCATGAATGTGTCGGATCTTCTTAATGGTATTGCCAAAACTGACCCGTTCGGGGGAGACCCCAAGCTCGATCAGTTGGTCTAGCTCATGGATGGAGGCAACATCAAAATAAGACCCAAGATCACGCAGGAGCGCCAAGAGAGGCGTACCAGGATTGGCTTTCACAGCGTAATAAATCCGTGCGGCGGGGAAACCACTGCGGAAGTGCTCGAACTTTTGTCGCACTTTGTCTGTAAAGATTACCAAGAACGGCGTTTCTTGCTGTTCTGAGAAACGCAAAAGATCCTCCCACTCTTGGGAGGAACAATACGATAGATAATCCAAAGTGGCCACCCGTGTGACGGCAATCTACAAAATGAGTACGCACGCACCTCAACCCTCACCGATAGAGAAAGACTCGGTGAGGGTGCGCATCAGATATCTATTTTTTCTGAAGGGCAATCATGGGATTGGCCGCAGAAACCGTGACCGTCGCTGTAGAATTGGCAAGCTCCGTCTCTAGAGGGCCAACGGTACCGTCGAAAGAAGCTGCACTACCTGGTTCAATTTCTTTGACTTCAGTTGGCAAACCAATGCGATCCAGAATGGCAATAAACGGCTCTGGATCCAGTTCTTCGACATTGACCATTTTCTGCGGATTCCAGATCCCTTGGGCAACGAGCATAGCCGCCGCGATGGGTGGTACACCTGCCGTATAACTGATGCCCTGCGATCCAATTTCCTCAAAGCACTGATGGTGATCCGAGACCTGATAAATAAAGACCTCACGCGCTTTGCCGTCCTTCACACCTTTGACAAAATTACCGATACACGTTTTTCCGGTATAGCCAGGTGCCAAGGTCATGGGATCCGGTAGAACGGCCTTCACGACTTTGAGCGGTACTACTTCTTGTCCGGTGGATAAGATCACGGGCAAGTGCGACAACAACCCCAATGTCCGCAGTACCGTAAAAACATTGATATAGTGATCCCCAAAACCCATCCAAAAGCGAATGCTGTTCGCGTCGATATTCTGTGACAGCGAATGGAGTTCGTCATGACCATTTAGATATACGGGGCATATCCCAGCGACTGGCATGTCATACAACCGCTTGACCGAATGAGTCGGGTACTCTTTCCATTGCCGATCAATCCATGTCCAGACCTTGATGAACTCGCGAAAATTGATTTCTGGATCAAAATTGGTGGCAAAATATTTACCATGGCTGCCAGCATTGACATCAATGATGTCAATGGTATCAATTGTGTCGAAATAGCGTTTTACTGCCAGGGCACAATAAGCATTGACCACGCCTGGGTCGAAACCGACACCTAGAATGGCCGTAAGACCTTTTGCAGCGCAACGGTCTTTGCGTTTCCATTCATAATTAGCATACCAGGGTGGGGTCTCGCAAACTTTGTCTGGTTCTTCATGGATAGCGGTATCAAGATAGACCGCGCCTGTTTCTAGACAAGCTTCTAGTACAGACATGTTGATAAAAGCGGCCCCAAGATTGATTACGATTTCTGAGTTTGTCTCGCGGATCAACTGGATCGTTGCAGGAATATCCAGTGCGTCCAAAGAACGTGCTGTAAGCGTATAACAAGCGTCTTTCAGGTGTTTTCTCTCATGCACGCTGCTCACAATGTCATTACACTTGGAGACCGTTCGCGAGGCGATGCAGATATTGCCGAGTACATCATTGTTCATGGCGGCTTTATGGGCAGCAACGTGCGCCACACCACCGGCACCGATAATCAGCACATTTTTCTTCATTGCATTTGTCCTATTCTTGTTGTGTGCTAGGAGAGACTTCGTTTAAAATCCGCATACCCAAAAGATCGAACCTGTTCCATCTGGCCATTGAGTCGCTTGACCACAATAGACGGCATGGAAACGCCATTGAACCAGTTCTTTTTTACCATAGTATATCCTGCAGCATCTGCGATTCTCACCTCGTCACCGACCGTCAGAGGCGCTTGTAATGAATACTCGCCAAACACGTCGCCCGCCAAACAGGTACGACCAGCGACCAGGGTTTTGTAGTCACCGTGTTCTGGCCAGGAGAGTCTTGGCGAAGTGCGGTATACCAAGTGATCTAACATATGCGCTTCCACGGATGCATCAACGATGGCTATGTCCATTTCGTTGTGCACCACATCCACCACCGTAGTCACCAGTTCCGCACACCCTGACACAATTGCATCCCCTGGTTCTAAATAAACTTGCACCCCAAACGACTGTGAGAACGTTTTAAGCGCGGCACATAACTGATCCAACGGATATCCTGGTTGTGTAAAGGCAATACCCCCACCAAAGCTTACCCACGCCATCCCTGACAACAGAGTTGCATAGCGTTTGCCAATTTGTTCGATGGAAGCAATCAAATGCTCTACATTGCCATTCTCGCAATTAAAATGAAACATCAGTCCGCTCAACCAGTGAGCCACTTTTGCGATCTCATCGTCATTCGCCACACCAAGGCGAGAGTAGCGCCGCACCGGATCGGCCAAATCATAATGGGAATAACTGATGCCGGGATTGATTCGTAACCCTACTTGTAAACCGTGTACATCATCGTGGTAACGGAGAAGCTGTGAAGTAGAATTAAAAATCACTTTGTCTGCAAATTTCCGTACCGCCTTGATGTCGCTGTCAGAGAAGCCTACACTGTAGGCATGGACTTCTTTCCCAAATTTCTCATAACCCAACCTTGCCTCAAAGAGAGAACTGCTGGTCGTGCCTGCAAGGTATTTTCTCATCAAATCAAAGACGCGCCAGGTCGAGAAACATTTTAGCGCCAACACGGACTTTGCACCACAAGACTCTTGAATGGTGCGAACAACTTCTAGGTTCTTCTGTAGTTTTTCTTCGTCAATCAAGTAATAGGGTGTTTTCATGCAGCAGCCTACCTTATCTCTAACTGGTTATTGGAACACAACCGTGTTACAAAATTATGAACCCACGCCGAAGACGCTAGAAAGCCTCTAGAAATCACTAGAAATCAAAGACTGTGATCATCCGTTCGGTGTAGGCAATGCTACCGGGGATGCCCCCGATGCTGGCTGTAGCGGTCAACCAGTAGACGTTGACGGGGGTTGTACCCTCGGTGTAGACATTGTTCTTGCAGGTCATGGTTACGCTAAAACCGTCCAGAGTCAACGTATTGGTCGCACAGGCACCCGTTATACTGGCATTGATCGCACCCGCCACCCACTGAATCCCCGCGATCGCCATCCAGTAAGCACGCGAACCCTGCATATCCTGTGCTGAGGTCAGTTTCTGTGTGTTGGATACGCTCAACAAAAAGACACCCAGCGAAGACAGTATGACCAAGAGAAAGACCGCCGATACCAGGACAAACCCCCTCCCCTTTCTCTTGCATAGGCGGTTCATGGCGTATTGTTTACGTGTGTTTCGTAGTACAAATTGACGCTCTCGCCAGATTGTGTGATGCCAAGCGAGATAGAGACAATTCCCGATCGGCTCAATCCTGTGCTGGATCCTGGGGGATCGTATTTGAAACTGCAATTGCTCATATTGACGTTCGTGGCCAATACAGCCGCAGTGGCACCCCCCGTCATGGTTGGGCAATCGGCTGGTAGAGGCCATGCAGCAGTCAAGGTGCGCGTATAACGATACAAGGTACTATTCAGGCAATAATAGGATACCACATGCGTCTGTGTTGGAATCACCTGGAATTGACTCTCAGGGGATGCGCTCGTCAACTGTTTGTTATTAAAAGGAACAGCCGCCGTTGTACTCACCAAGGTGATGGTTGTACTGTTCGGCGCTGTGGCGGTTGAAACGCTGGATACTTGGATAGCGTTTGTCCCGAGATAGGCATTTCCCTTTGCCGTTCCATCGTTGTAGACCACAATAACATCCCCCGCCACAATGCCATACTGTGAAGGAAGCGATCCATCGTTCGGCCAAAGCATATCAAAGTTGGTATTAATGCCTGTAAAACCAAGAACATTCCCACCATTGCCATTGGTACTGTCCACGGCAGATCGGTAACGTCCTCCCAGTTTCGTAGGAATGAACTCAATGCACTGTGTGCTATTGCTGGCATTGCGAATACTGTTTGGCAAAGCCAAGCGAATATCCCGTGCGAGACGTCGTACAGCCGTATCGGCACTATCGGTCAGTACAGCGCGGCGAGCGGTTGCAACATAGCTATCCATCGGCACCCGGATGAAAACCGCAATCATACCAGCGAGAATGCCCGTGATGACAATAACCATCAACGCTTCGACAAGGGTAAAACCGTATTCCGTCTGCTGGGTCATCGTTCGCGCATTCACTCTAAAGGTTAGATCGGTAGCTATCCAAGGAAACCACGATCCCGCCCCCCGTTACCGTGACCACCACCTTTTTCATCGGAAGAGCGTTCATCGTGACCGTAGACACCGTCACCGTGGCCGTGTACCCCACAAGCGGCGAGGCCGTACCGCCCAGGGTCGTATTGCTCTGAATGACCTTGCTCGATGTACTCCCATCAAAACAACTGTAATCACTCACGTCGTCGTAAAACAAGCGACCCGCACAAGTCTGGGGATTGGTCTCGGTATAGCCACCCACCGGGTTCTGGTACGCCTTCGACATCACCTCCTCCAGAATCGCGTCGGCCATGGCCATGGCCTGCTTGTACAGTACCGGATCAGCACTCGATTGTGTGGTGGTTCTCAACACGGACAAAATACCGACAATGCTGATGCTGATGATCATGATGGCCATGATGAGTTCAATCATGGTCAGGCCCAATTCACGCAAAGGCATTTTAGTACGCATAGCCTGTCACCGCATCCACGGTAATGCCATTGCTTCCCGTGATCGTAATGGCTATATTCGCAGACTGGTTGGTGGATCCAGACGGGAGAAACTGAAAACTGGTTGTGTTGGCAGACAACCCGGAACCCGCTTTTGGGACGCTGACTGGCAAGACTAGGTTTCCTCCATCGCAGGTAGTGCCGATAAAGGGAAAGGCACTGGCGATGGTGATGCTGGCTCCGGTGGACGAAAGTGAGACGCACACTGTACGATGCTGTGCAATGGCTGCTTTTTGGGCATAGTGCAACAAAGACAGCATCGCATCGTAGAAACCGCGTGCATTGAACGTAGTTTGATCAGGGTACCGTGGCATGACCATGCTTGCAAGAACGGCGATGATAATCAGGATCATCACCAATTCCACCAAGGTAAATCCCATTGATTTCCAGGCCAGCGATTTCCAGGCCATCAATTTCCAGGAGGTTGGCTGAACCATGGGGTTCTTGTCTCGATCAGCAGCACAAAAAGGGTGGTTGGCAGTTCGAGTATGGACTGATCGGGTTTGTGTGGCCCACGTTTTGCCCGTTCCAGAGGGCAAACCCCGCATCGTCCTCTGCCAAATGCACACACTGGAGGGTTCGCCGACCGTACTCAAGCGCCTGGCCCGTGATCTCCAGGTACGGCAGCACAAGGTCACTTGTCTGCTGAACGCAGGAGAATACCAATTATTGCTCGTCGAGGCACCCAATGTCGCGGAAGACGAACTACGTGCAGCGGTACGTTGGCGTATCAAAGAGCAGATTGATTACCCTGTTGACGCGGCAACCCTGGATATTTTGCACGTCCCACAGGATCGCAACAATCCTACCCGCACCGCCAGTGTGTATGTCGCGGTGGCACACAACACGTTGATTGCGGCACGGCAAATCCTCTTGGAGGATGCACGCTTTCCGCTATCGGTCATCGACATCCCAGAGCTTGCCCAACGTAACCTGGCGGCCTGTCTGGAGGAACCGGATCGCGGATACGCCTTGCTGAGTTTTGATGCCGCTGGTGGTCTGCTCACTTTTACCTGCAACGGTGGATTGTACCTTGCACGTCGCATTGATGTGGGTTTCTCGCAGATTGTCCTGAACAGCGAGGAACAACGGGAGCGTGTGTTTGAGCGCATTGCACTGGATGTACAACGTACCATTGACCACTTCGATCGACAGTTCCGATCGATAGCCCTTGGACAATTGGTACTAGCACTCATTCCTGTAGCGTGTGGCCTGGAGACCTATCTGGCAAGCAACCTCTCGGTCTCGGTCGTTACCGTTGCGTTAGACGCCTTTTTCGAGCTGAGTGCGGTCGCCGACTCTCCTGAATGGCTCAGCGCAGAACAACAAGCGGAATGCCTGCTCACACTCGGCGCTTCCTTACGAATCGATCCCTGATCTGGGTAGCAACAGAAAAATCACCACAGGTACCTATGGCCTCCACCGAACCATTACAGATTGATTTACAGTTTTCCCCCCAGTTGGCCTTGTTCCTCTTGATCGCGCACGGCGGAACGTTAGCCTTGGTACCGTTGCTGACCCTACCCCTTTGGGCCGTTGTGGGGGTCGTGCTCGGCATTGCCATGAGTTTGATCCATGCACTCTATACCCACGTTTTGCTGCGCGGCAAACATACCGTGGTGCGCTTGCTGTGGGGCAGCGATGGTGGATGGGTCTTGGTCTATGCAGATGGCGTGGTGCGTGATGCTGCTTTGATGCCAGGCAGTTTTGTGCATCCGTACCTTGTGGTGCTGACTTTTCAGGTACCGGATGTTTCTTTGCTGTTCTCCCGTCGTTCGGTGGTGATGACGGCCGATGCAGTGCATCCTGCCACTTTCCGACGCTTGCGGGTACGTCTACGTGCGAGCTGAAGACGCATAATAAGAGACAACTCGATGACCTTAGATGATCTATTGACCAAATTGGAAAAAGGGCGCATCGAACACGCAGAAGCCATGCGGTGGCTTGGGATTGATTCCTATACGAGCCTCGTTGCCATTGTCCACGCGAACGGTCGGCAAATGCCCGGTCATCGACCGATGCCCATCACACCCGAGACGCAGGCGTTGCTTCTTCAGGTGACAAGGCCACTGCCGCCCGTATCGGAGTCATCATAATGGCCTTGAGCACGCTGATTTGCGACGTTGACGGCACCCTTGCGAACACGGAACGCGACGGCCATCGGGTCGCGTATAACCAGGCATTTGCGGAAGCGGGACTCGACTGGGAGTGGTCGGTTGCGCTCTACGGCGACCTGCTCCAAGTGGCGGGTGGTAAAGAGCGCATGCGGTTCTATGTGGATCGTTACCGCCCAGACTTTCGTAACCGTTCGGATATCAGCCAGCTCATCACCCAGCTCTATGTCGCCAAGACGCGCTTTTTTGCCGAGCGGGTGAGCGCAGAGGGGATTCCCTTGCGCACGGGGGTACTGCGCTTGCTGCGCGAAGCACAAGCCGCTGGTTTGCGCCTCGCCATTGCGACCACCACCAATCCCCACAACGTCCGAGCACTGCTGGATGCGAACCTCGGCACGTCAGGATGGCATGGGTTTGCGTGTATCGCCACCGGAGACATGGTGCCCAGAAAAAAACCCGCCCCAGACCTCTATCAGTATGTCCTTGATCGGCTCGGCGTTCATGCTTCTGAGTGCGTTGGCTTTGAAGATTCTGCCATCGGCGTGTCTGCTGCCCGCGCTGCCTCGATACCCGTAGTGGTCACAATCAACGAGTACACCAAAGGCCAAGATTTTACAGGTGCTTACTGCGTACTCGACCACCTGGGCGAACCGGATCAACCCTTCACGGTGTTGGCGGGTGACGTCGGCAACGTACGCCTCGTCGATGTTGCCCTATTGCGAACAATCGCAGGGCGGTAAGCCTACCCTCTCTCTGCGAAATCCCGTGCGTTGCGAACGCAATCCGCAACCGAGATGCCATCTCGCCAGTTGGCGCGGGTGTACAGCCCGGGCCATTCGGCCAAGAGATGATCGAGGGTAGCCATGCGTTCGAGGTGCCCGATCTCATATTGCGGAATCGCACGGTGCCAAGTTGTGACCGATTGGAAGACGGGCGATCCGGAAATGCCTAGAATGGGTGTGATGTCTCGTAAGACACGCTGGAGGATCTGTTCTTCGGATAAATCTCCCACACCCGGATGGCGTGCACCACCAAGAAAAGCGGTAATAAGGACATGATCCGTCGGTGCCCTGCCTGGGAACAGCGACGAAGAAAACAAGGCACCCAAAGTCTCCACCCCACAGCGACGCGGAACCAAAAAGCCAAAACCATCCAGGGAATGGCTCACCTGATCACGCCGAAATCCCAGTGCAACCGAGGCAACTGCAGGATAGAAAATGCCTCGTAGAATACTCGCGGCATCAGGGGCCAGCGGTGCAAGCAACTCTGCCGCATGACCCGCAGGCAAGGAAAGAACGACCCGACGCGCCAAAGTCTCCCGCTCATCCGAGGCGATCCGCAAGCGCCAAAGGCCATCGCGTCCCAAATGCAACGCCGTGACCTTGGCTTGGGTGCGTACATCGGAGCCTAGTACAGCGGCTACACTGCGCACGAGCGTTTGCATCCCGCCCGCAAAGGCAATCATCCGCCCCGCAGGGGTCGGTCCAGTGCGCCGGCCCTTGAGCGCCCTTCGGAGCATCCCGCCGATCAACGAGCCATATTCTGCCTCTAGTGCGTACACTTTGGCGGTGGCAGCCCGTACCGAGAGTTTTTCTGGGTCACCCGCATACACGCCCGAAATAAAGGGATCAATGGCCCAATCGAGAAACTCCTGCCCCAAACGACGCCGAACGAAAGAGGCAACCGTCTCTTCGACAGTTGCTCGTCCAATGAATGGCTCCAAGCAGAGACGCAGCCGACCGCGCACCGAAAACAACGGCGTACGCAGAAAAGCGCCCACGCCGAGTGGCAAGGGTTCTAGTCGCTGATCGCGGAGGATATAACGTCGCTTTCCGGCAGGATTCGCCACCTGGAGAGCACACGCCAAACCTGCGCCTTCAATGAGTACACGTAGGGCATCGGTGTTTTCTAGCGTAGAATTGGGGCCTTGCTCCACCAGAAAACCATCAGATACCTGACTCTGTAGGGTTCCCCCCACCACATTAGCCGCTTCTAAGACTTGTACCGAATGCCCACGGTGGCGCAAAAACCACGCTACCGCCAACCCAGAAATGCCACCCCCGACGATGGCATAGTCAAGCGGTTTTTCGATCACGGGAAGGACTCCGTTGTGTAGCGGGACACCCGCACGGTGCTAGACCAATGGTTGGCTGGAAGACCGGCCTTGCCTTTGAGTTGGTTTAGGAAATCTCGCGGATTGGGCAGGCTTTCCCAGACGGAGGGCAAAAAAGTACCCCTTCGCCCTTGATCTTCCAAGATCAAACCATCCACACCAGGACGGATTTGCGCCAGGAGATCGGCTTCTGATCGAAAGACCATCGGTGCCGGAAGACTCAGAATCGAAAGATGAATCACCAGCGTGTCTCGCTCTTGGAGGGTTAAGGGGGAGAAGCGGGGATCCGAGAAAGCCGCTGCATAGGCGTTATAGGCTACATCCATGACCAATGATCGATGGGGTGTCAGACTCCCGATACAGCCACGTAGTCGATCCTCCCTGTGCAACGTCACAAAGGCGGCACGCATTTCCCGCAGGCTCGGCGGATAGTCCTCTGCAACTACGGATAAGGGCTGGCAGTGGGTCAAACCAAAATCAATGGCACGCCCCGCGACCTCAAGCAGCGTTTGCCTAAGAACCGATGACAACCCATCGGCCGGGGAAGAATTGTCTGGAATCGTCATGGGTCACACTCCTCGGGTACGAGCGTCTACGTGTTGAACGATAGGCAAAAATCAGTATATAGTAGCAGCATATCGTAGAACAAAGGTCAAGAACCCCACGTTTCAAGGCGCGTGTATCACGCAAGTACGAATGGGTTGACAGCACCGACGGTTACGCCAAGCTGTCTCCTTTCCTCCACGCCCTGAAGGGAGGGGTTTCTCGGAGACATTCATGAGCAATCAAGATGGTTTGCTGTTCAAAGTGGCGAGCAACGTAAAACTGTTTCATGGAATCCAGAAGCAGAATTTAATCCAACTACTCTCTTGTGCCAACAAGGTTACCATAAAAGATGGCGCGTTGTTTTTTGATGAGGGAGCCTACGGAGAGTCTTTTTATGTCTTGGTTACCGGCAAGGCCGCCGTGGAGAAAGAGATCGATGGAACATGGCAGCAAGTCGCTATGCTAGAAGCAGGAGATAGCTTCGGAGAAATGACGCTCGTGTTCGATGAGAAAATCCGCTCTGCCAGGATCAAGGCGGTCGGTGATTGCCTCGCTCTGTATTTTGAAGGATTACATCTCAAGCAGATACATCCAAACTTGTTGTCTACTCTTTTTCACAACATTGCAAGGGTTATTGCGGGTCGCCTGAAGGCAACGAATATAGAATTATCGCATGTCAAACTCAAGCTTTCCAAGGTGCTCGGCAAGGCTGAACCCAAGGCAGACCCCAAGGCAGACCCAAAGATGCCCACAAAAGATTCTCACCAGTGATCAATCTCCCTAGACGGTTCATAAAAACCGCGTCGACTATAGAATGACAACAAACGTCAGCACAACGAGTAGCAACAAATAGCGGGGTTGTGCGAGAAATTGGTCAACCCGTTGTAGGTACTCTCCTAGCATTCGCAATCGATCGGCCAATTGACCGCCGCTGCTACTCATGATGAGCCGTGCTTCGAACCATTGACACCAGGAGGACAGTTTTTGTAATACATGTCCCATTATGCCGCGTCCTTGCGCGAAATGTTGCGTTGTGCCCTCGCTCCCCTGCAATAAATTGTCTTCCCATTTGTCCAGCGTTAGCGATTGACTGGAACCGTAGTGTCCCACAAGGGGGTTGATCACATGAAGGTCAAAATTTTGTAGGTCTCGTGCAATGGCCAGAGTGGGACGCACCAACAGATAATCACTCAGGCCATCCAACCAGAAACGCTGCAAGGCCGCCTCGTGCAGTCCCACCAAACGGGCCAACCACGCGGGTACCGGTGGTGTGGTTGTGCCATCCAGGAGGTGCATGTACGCAGGTGCCGAGAGGAATTGATAAGCCCTCCATCCTGCATGGGCCAGCATGTGTAGGTTCGCAAGTTCAAAATAACCAGCCCCGCATTCGGCAAACATCAGCCCAATTTGTGTTTGCGTGGAAAAAATGAGGGTACTCTTGACGTCGTTTTGCACCAGGCCACACAGTACCCCATAGGCCGCAGTCAGCAACCCCAGTATCACCAGGCAAGTCATCAGAATGTGTGAAAGCGCAAGCAGAGGCGCAAGACGCAATACCAAGAATACCCCTGCATGAACCATCAGCGATCCGTAGAAAACAGCACTGGAAGGGGTTGGCCCCTCCAGAGCCTGTCCAAGCCAGGCTGCAAAGGGCATCTGAGACGATTTGGCGAGTGCAGCGAGTAGGAATCCCCCCACGACCAAGCTCACCTGCATAGGATGTGCCACACCCGCATGGCCAAACAGATCGGGCCATTCCAGATCGCCAAACCAACCCACAGAAAGAGCAATGGCCATGACAAACCCAGCATCACCAAAACGATTGGTAACAAAAACGCGCGTGGCATGGGTGGCTGCGGTGGTTCGGTCGTAGGCATAGCCGATGAGCAAAAACGAAGAAAGACCTGCAATCTCCCAGCCCACGAACGTCAACACCGGATTGCCCGCGAGTACGATGAGCAGCATAGCTCCGGAAAAAAGGCTCAAAATGGCAAAGAACCGCTGAAACCCTTCTTCTCGATGCAGGTATTGGCGAGAAAATACCATGGTCAGCCAAAGTACCAGGGCTACAAGGGTGCCCATGGAGAGGCTTAGGGGATCCAGGGTCATACTGACGATTACTCGGTAGTTGCCACTCTCCATCCAGGGGAAGAATTGGATCTGGCCCTGTGTCCCATGCCACAACGCCATCCCATCCAAGCAGATCATCAAGACAAGCGACAGAAATACCGCGCCAATCGCTACCCTGGCGGTCGGGTTCTCACCGGCCTCGCCCACGTTGCGACCAAGCAAAGAACCTACACCGATCCATAGCGCCGCAAGCCAGGGCAACAGAGGAATCAAACCAGCAAGGTTGTTCATAGGGGTACGCTCGGAAATAGCATTTCTATCCGTTCCATGATTGCCCTCAGATTCGGGCCGAATCGAACAGCAGCATGATCTAACAAAGACCTCGTTGAATGACGCGGATCTCGATCCTTGTGACTGAGCTGTCTGACAAGCAACTTAAGGAGCGACTTGCCTCTGAGCAGTCGCTGATAGTCATTGCTGATTCTTTCTTGTAAAGCCGTCGGGTAAGTTTCATTAGGTAGCAAAGCAAGCAATGCAGGACGTTGAGCTTGCTTCAGTACATGATCAGGATGTAGAGAAATAGTATGGTTCATGTCTACGATATGGCGACTCAACGCCAGTGCGTACCATTCGATGAATGCTTCACGTTCCTGAGAGTATTCGTCACACTCATTCCCGTAAAGCAACTCCCACAGCGCACCATCTACGTACATATCATTTTCAATTGAATAACCGGATGTAAAAATCAGCAGAGGATCTCGGAATAGATCAGGAATCTCCTCTTTCATCACCCAAACGTCTTGGTCTGCCACAAATGCAACTTTGACTGACTTTGGGATCTCAGACCTGCGTGCAAATATATCTAGCACCTTGTCCCTGCCACCAACGGCTAAGAAATCCACTTCCAGATGAGAAAGTCGATCTTCTATCCGACGATAAACGATCATATCTTCTTTTCCTTCGACGATGATCGTTGGTATCGACGTTTTCTTTAGTGTGGCTACTATCTCATCGACTGTGGCAGGGTTTCTGGATGCGCTTGTCATGGTTATTTATTCCCCTTCATCACCACGCTCTGAATCAATCTGCAACTCCTTATCTGGATACTTGCTATAAATAAAAGGCGAGTGTGTTGCAACCACAAACTGGTTAGAAGCATGTTGAGAGAGTAGCGTTGGGAATAATAGTCGCTGCCAATCGACATGCAGACTCAACTCTGGCTCGTCGATAATGATGATGGCGTCTTTGTAGCAGGCATTGTATGCAATGAAGCTTAACATTTGTTTCTCGCCAGCAGAAAGAGCATCTGAATGGATGGCTCCAACAGCATCACCGAAGGTGATATCCTTACCAAGTTGGATGCCTGGGTATCTCAGGAATCTCATCACCAATGTGCGCATCACTTCAAGTGGTTTCATGACGCCTTCGCTAGATTTCTCTAGATTCTCAATTTGAATGCGTATCTCGTCTATCAGAACCATGGCAGGTTCTTTTTGCGCATCCAATTCATTTGAGCTGAACGCCTTTATTTTCTCGATGATGCTTTTAGAAACTTGTTCTTGGAGTCTATTACGTTTCTCTGATAAATCTGTGTGCTGACTCATGAGTAGCGAAACTATATCCGCAGTACTCAAGGAGGTCACGAATACATGATTCTTATTTGTTAGTCTTTCTGAAATTTCTATCAATGCATTTGAAATCCCACTTGCGCCAAACGATCTAAACGATATTCTTGTATCACTATATGGAACCGATGGTATTGAGAAACCACCCTCTATCCTGCGAAATGTAGGAAAAAAGACAGACAACCCAGACTCAAAGACAGACAACCCAGACTCAAAGACAGACGAGAACTCCCGTTGCTTATCTTTACCTATAATATCACCATGCTCATTTATTGAAGATGTGAATGTGTGCAAATCACCGCCTGTGGGTGTCCACTCGATTCTGCATGTGCGAAGTGCAGTACGGCCAATGATGAATTCATACTCCGTGGTTACGAGAGTGACTTTCTTAAAGATAATCTCTTTAAGCGCAAGAGAAATATTTCCACTGAGAATAAACCAGAGCAGTTTTAATACGGTTGTTTTACCGGATCCATTACGCCCCGTAATGATGTTTATGTCATCATTAAAATCCATGTGTATGGTATCCTTACGTCCAAACAAGCCAACGATGATAAACGATTTGATTTTCATACAACTCTCCGAATGTGATTTTATCTTTTCTAACTATTCAGGCAGATAGCCTGAAGATACAAGACCTTGACTTTGTACTAAAAAAGAAAGGGGGCTGGTCTTGACTTGTTTTTTCAAGATCAAGAAATTAAGATAAAGATCAAGATCAAACCACTCCATCCCCCAGCCCCTTCCCCCTGGAGGGGAAGGGGTTTAATCCAAAGTCAAAGGATACCTTATTTCTGATCCACCGAATCGACCCTGAAGGTTGTACCACAGTTGGATCGGAAATCCGACTTGGCTTGTTGGATCAACGTTCGGAGGGATGGTGCCGTTGTGGGCAAAGTGGCAGGTAAGGCGATGAAAATATCCGTTAGGTTTCCGTCATGGCAAGTCAATTTCATGCGTTCGTGGGCACCAGCCCCCAAGACGCGGTCGATCTCCTTCAGGAAATCCTGTGTTGCCACGGTCGCACCCGTTGATCGCGTCACAAAGGCACAGATGCCAGCTTCATTGAATTGGCGTGTGAGCGTGGTAGCAAGGGTAAAATACGTGTCTACGTTCCAGGTTGTCTGACAAGTCCCGTGCTTGTACCATTCGTAGCGTTGGAGACAAGAACCAGCGGCAGCACTCGGCATCACCTGTTCGAGTGCCTGTTCTACGGGGGGCGAGATTGGCAGGGACGGATAGGTACAGAAAGCCCTCGGCCCAGAGGCTTGTCCGCAGAAATCGTACTCGGTTCCGCACTGGGCACGGTTTGGCCAAAGACCGTGTAGGGTAAAGTTGTGTGCCGCCCACGCTTGGGGGGTCATGGCATTGCATTCTGGTGTGCCGTGGCGTACTTCGCAGAAGGCAGGTTGCCAGCTTACCGCCAGCACATACCCATCCGCCAATCCAGCCTTATGACAATCACCGTTTCCGGCGCTTGGGGTACTACCGGCAGTGATCGTAGTGCTACTGGGTGTGCTTGTGGAGCGATTCCCCACGATTGGGGTGCTACCGGGTGCCCTTGTAGAGCGGTTCCCCGTGCTCACCGTGCCACACTGCACATCGATCCATCGCTCTGGAGGTTGTACGCCCTGGATGCGTACCCGATACCAGGTAGGGTTCACCGCCTGGTTCGCCTCCAGCAAGGGATAGATCGTTCCGGACACGCTTTGGACACTGTCTGGGTTGGTCTGTTTGTTCTTGGAAACGTAGGCCGGACAAGATCGAGTGGCCGTAAAAGTGCCCTCGATCGGCACCGCCAGCACGGGAGTTGCTAGAATAGCAACCAACACGGAAAGGAACCATCGTTGCCTCATCACCCGCAGGTCTCCTGTTATGAAACGTCATTGGATCATACCCATCTTGTACTTTATCACAGGGCTGCTGGCTGCGATGGCGTGCAGCGAGGTGTGGGCGCTGACTTGCACCAGCAAAAGCAACGGCACCTGGAATACGGCAAATCGATGGAACTGTGGCGCAGTACCCTCCTCCGGCGACACGGTGATCATCGCCAATAACATCACCTTGGATACGAGTCCCACGGTAGCGTCCCTGACCGTGAACACAGGCAGTACACTGAACGAAACCAACGGCGGTACGAAATACAGTCTCACAACCGGGAGCCTCACGAACAGCGGTACCTTTACGGCCAGTTCTACGGGCGCGGATTCCTACGGATCTTTTACCAACGGGGGAACCTATACAGGCAATGGTGGAAGCGTTTCTCTCAGTGGTACTTTCTCAAACAGTGGGACTTTCACAGAAGGTTCTGGCACCTGGACATTCAATGGTACGGTAGCACAAAGCACAAGCAGCGCCGCTTCTTTTACGAATGTGACCATCAGCAATACGAATGGTGTCACCCTGGGTGGTAACATGACCGTGAGTGGTGTGTTGACGCTGGGAGCGAATACGATTACCACAAGCACTTATCTCCTGGCAATCACAGGGACTTGTACAAGCGCCCTCAGTCGCACAACTGGGTTTGTTGTGGGGAACTTGCAATTGACTTTCGCTGCGGGTACGGCGACCTGTACCTATCCTGTCGGAACTGGAACAACCTATGCACCGATCACGCTTACAATCACGTCTACCAGTGGTGGGACACTCACAGGAAGTACCACAGGCAGTGCACATCCACAAATCGCCAGTTCGCAGATCGATACAAACCATAACGTGAATCGGTACTGGACACTGTTTGCAACGGGCGATACGCTTACCACAAGCAATGTGAACAACTACAACGCAACGTTTGTTTTTGCATCCAGTGATGTGGACACAGGATCGAACCCATCGAGCTTCTTAGCAGATCAATATATCAACAGCAACTGGACGTTTCTGATCACCCCTTCTGCAACCTCCAGTACCTCGACCAGTATTGCCAACATCGCGGGCATGGCAGGTTTCGGAGATTTTGTCATCGGTCAATCGATCAATAACTGTTTTCACGATACTTTTGCTCGTGCCAATGGTGTGCCAGGTGCCAACTGGTCTGTTGGAAAACAATATGGGGCCTGGACACCACAGATTGTAACGGTCAATACGACACAACGGTTACAACTCACAGACACCAATGGCGCCGAGGCTACCTGGGCAACCCTTCTCACGACCTTTCCTGGTGCAGGCAATCAGGTATCAATTGATTTCGATGCCTTTGCGTATGGTGGTACGGGTGCGGATGGCATTGGGATTATTCTTTCCGATGCTTCGGTACCGCCAGTAGCAGGTGCTTTTGGTGGCTCGATGGGCTTTGCACAAAAAAGCAATCCTGGATCGGATTGTACAAACACAGGCGGTTGTCCTGGTTTTGCGGGTGGTTGGTTGGGCGTGGCATTGGACGAATACGGGAACTACTCTACAGCCACCGAAGGGCGTTACTACGGTCAAACGCAATATGGCTACAATGGGAGCACGCGCGTCCCTGAGTCAGTATCGATGCGTGGATCTGGATCGGGTATGTCTGGGTATCGCTTTCTAGCAGGCACGAATTCACTCACACCCATTATCGATGGCACAGCAAACCAGAATGCCAATCCGCCGTACCATTACCGTATTACAGTCAACCATTTGAATGGTATCAACGCCTATGTTTCTGTAGAACGTGATACCACCACTGGCGGTTCTAGTTATACAACCCTCCTCGGTTGTCCAGCAAGCAATATTTCTGGTTGCGGTAGTGCGATTGATGCACTCGATCCTTTGAACAGTCAAGATCCTGTTCCAACCAACTGGCTTCTCTCATTCACGGCTGCCTCTGGAGGCTCCACAAATTATCACCAAGTAGGCAACCTAACGGTGTGCAGCATTCTAGGTGCCCGAACCATCACGTTGGATCACATTGCCATTGTTCAGCCTGGTAGCGCCTGTACAGCGAACCCAGCCTCTATCGTCATCAAAGCCTGCGCGAATACGGATTGTTCTAGTTTATATTTGGCTCCTGTGAACGTCACCCTATCCACCACGGGTCATGCGACTTGGTCATCTTCCAGTCCACTCACCATCACCAATGGACAAGCCACGCTCACACTCTCAGATACGACAGCAGAAACGGTGAGTATCGGGGCGACGGCCGTCAGTCCCCTCGCCGTAAATCCAACGCTTTGTTATAATAATGCTGGCACACAAGTTTCTTGTACGGCTGCGATCACGTACAGCATTTGTGCTTTTGACATCATCGAGGTGGGTGCCAATGCGTACACGCCCATTTATACAAAATTAGCGGGTGTTTCTTTTACTCTGGATGTATTGTCATTGTTCAACACATCGCAAACAGTGACAAAATATGAGATTGTAGACGCGAGTACGGGAACCTGTTCTAGTTATGCATCCCTGGTATCAACAACGACCTCATCGTCATTTTCAGCCGGACAGCGTAGAACTGTTTCCTTCAGTGATGCAAATGCAGTACGCAACGCAAGGATACGACTCACCTATGGAAGTAATCAGTATGCCTGTTCTTCGGATAATTTTGCCATTCGCCCATCACAATTCACGTTGACAACGACAGCGACCAATGCCACCAGCACAACAGGTACGCCCGTATTCAAGGCAGGTACGGAATTGCCGACCATTACCGCCACTGCGATCGCCGGGTATGACGGAACACCCAAATTCAATCTAACCTCAGGTAGCTCAATGATCTCTGTAGGAACGCCAAACACCCAGACTCTGGGTGCAATCAGTTCTGCCGGTTTCACAACAGCCAACTCTTCAGGGGTTGCGACTGCTTCTTTAAATTACTTCGATGCTGGCAACCTAAGCATGGCTGCAAACGCGGTCTATGATGACGGATTCACCGCTGTGGATGCAACAAAACCCAACCCTGAGTGTACACCAGATTTCAGCAATACACACACCAATGGCATGTACGGCTGCATGTTTGGTTCACCGATCCTGGGATTGGGACGTTTTATTCCGGATCATTTTACAATAACGTCCCCACAGCTTATCTCCGGTTGTAGCGCGGGCACAGTACCTTATACCTACATGGGCCAGGATTTCACGATGGGTTTTACGATGTCAGCGGTAAATGGCATTGGACAAACCACGATCAATTATGATCCAAGCAAATTTGCCGCAGGGTTTGGTACCACCTCATGGAGCAATTACGGTTTTAGTGTCACGAACGGCGGGACTTCAACGCTCACTACAGGTACTGCGCTTCCTACGGGAACCTGGTCTAAGGGGGTTGCGAACATTACCGCATCCGGCAATTATAATCGACCTAGCGCACCACAAGGTTCGTTTCCTTCGTTCTCGATCTATGCAGTACCTTCCTATACAGACGGTGAAACGATTAGTGCAACCAGTACACTCATTGGAACGACCGCCATGCGATTCGGGATCCTATGGTTGGGCAATACCTATGGTACAGACATCGCCAATTTGTCCATCCCCTATCAATTCCAATACTGGAATGGCACTACGTTTGTGTCTAATACAGACGACAAATGCAGTACCTTCACAACGGCAAATATCGGGTTGACCAATGATCAGTTTGGTCTCACCACAACGAATATGAACAGCAGCCATTTAACTGCCATCAATACGAGTAGCAGTGGTGGGGGTGGCACTATCACCTTAACACCACCTACGCCAAGTGGCGGAATCTATTATGAGGGAAGCGTCGATCTGGTGGTCGATTTGGGTACAACGAGTACAACGAATAGCCCCGCACCCGATCAACTGACCAATCTGGTGGGTGCGAACCTGAGTTATTTACGTGGAAATTGGTATAGTATCTATCCATGGAGCAGTGATCCGGTTTGTCGTGCCACCTTCGGTATTTATAACAACAACCGATCGGGGCCTGGACCTGTTTACCTTCGTGAGAATTACTGATTGTCTCCCCCATCAGGGACAAGTCGTCGAATCAACTTCAGAATGGTACTGTCCTCCACCCAATAGATCAGCAGCAAATCGCCGCCAATGTGGCACTCGCAGTGATTGGCCCAATCGTCCTTCACTTCAGTGGATGGTCGCGCCGCTCATTGCCCAATGGTGCATCGTTGGTGCCGAGTACCACACGCCTCGCTTCGCGCTTGGTGCGGAACGTGCCGGAGTCCCGCACGCCGTGGACGTAGGCGTGTACGCGGTAGCCTTTGGAATGCCGGATGATAGACGCCACTTGTGCGTAATCTCGTGTGTAATTTCTGCGTAATACAGGCTACACTTTTGATACTTGTGGCATCAATTTTGTTTCAGGGTATTCTGTACTGCGTAGGATTTGAAACGATTTTTACACGGAGAGTATCAATCTGTATCATCGATTGGTGCCCGAGACCGGATTTGAACCGGTACGGCTTGAGGCCGGCGGATTTTAAGTCCGCTGCGTCTACCGATTCCGCCACCCGGGCATAAACATGATCAGCATAGCGTATCGTGTGAGAGAAAGCCACACAGAGCCTTGTCCAATGTGAGATGAGCCTGAACGAGAGGGTGTGTTTCCAGCGTGAGGTGAGCCTGGAGGTGCGAGAGTTGGGATCATGGATACATGATCGTGACCCTACATACCCAAAGACTACAGACGCTGACACAGGTACAAGCCTTCGTGTCGGGCAGCGATCCCGTTTCGTTCACGCTGACGGATCGCCATGTCGCCTACGAGGGGATGGCCGATACGCTCAGGCAGTTCGGCTACGTGAGCTGTAAACGCTCCGACAAGGGCGTTTTGCGTCGCTATTTGTGCAAGGTAACT
>CAIJYR010000051.1 GCA_903824965.1 uncultured Thiotrichales bacterium | reverse complement strand
TTTCTGACGCTGCTCCTCTGCGGCGGCCTTGCGTTTGGCGTCTGCTTCGGCTTGCTGACGCTGCTCCTCTGCGGCGGCCTTGCGTTTGGCGTCTGCTTCGGCTTGCTGACGCTGCTCCTCGGCGGCGGCCTTGCGCTTGGCATCTGCTTCGGTTTTCTGACGCTGCTCCTCCGCCACCTTGCGTTTCACCTCCTCCGCGTGTCTTTTCTCCGCGATTCGGGCGCGTTCCTCCTGGGCCTCTTGACGTGCTTCTGCAGCATCTTCTTGGGCTTGGCGCAACGCATCCGCAGCCTGCTTAGCAGCATCCGCCACCCGTTGACGCGCACGCTCTTCCTCGGCTTGGCGACGTTGCACGTCTGCCAAACGCTTCTCCTCGGCTTCCCGTGCATGACGTGCTTCCTCGGCTTTTTGCTCCTCGCGTCGGAGACGTGCCGCACGTTCCTCGTCGGCACGTTGCAACCGATTCACTTCGTTTTGAATCTGAGATTCATCCACCACGACTGCATCCACCACTTTGGATGCACCAGCCTCTTGCTGGGTTTTTGGGGTCCAATCCAGGTTCACGATCAACATCGCGAGCAGCACCAGATGGACGATCACCGCCAAAACGATAGCGCGAGCATTGTCCAGCAGCTTTTGAAACACCGATCTACCACCTTCGTTCTGAATCAAAACAAAAAACCACGAAATCCAGACAGATCCCTATTTTTTGGGCTTGGTCGTGGGGGGAGGGGAGTCTCCGCTTGATCAGTGATAAGACCCACTTTGCTTGCACCTGCCCTGCGTAACAACCCCATCACATGCACCACCGCACCATAGTCTACCGCCCGATCCCCTTTGACCAACACCTGTGTGGTCGGATCCCGACGCAACACCGCCATCACTTTCGGGAGCAAATCGGCATCCGTGATGGCCTGTTCCTGGTTGCCTAAAAAAAAGCGCCCAGTTCGATCGACCGTCACCACCAAAGGCTCCTTGTTGTTGTCCTCCACAGGTTCCGATTGGGCAGACCCGGGTAAATCGACCCGCACACCTTCGGTGAGCATGGGAGCCGTGATCATAAAAACCACCAACATGACCAACATCACATCAATGTACGGCACGACGTTGATCTGGGACATCGGTTGCTTACGAACGCGACGACGGGCCATGGGACTTGTCTACCCTGTTTATCTTTATTGACATAAGGTTATCAAGGTTATTGGCGTGCACATCAGACGTGCACTTGGCGCTGCAGAATGGTCGCAAATTCCTCTAGAAACGTATCGTAGCGGTTGATCAGCCGCTCGGTTGCGTTGGCATAGCGGTTATAGGCAACCACCGCAGGAATGGCGGCGAACAAGCCCATGGCCGTCGCGATCAGTGCCTCCGCAATCCCCGGTGCCACCTGAGACAAGGTCGCCTGGTGTACATTGCCAAGCGCCCTAAACGAATTCATGATACCCCACACCGTACCGAACAGCCCAACATACGGGCTGGTAGAACCAACGCTCGCCAAAAAAGACAAATGCAGCTCAAGCTCGTCGATTTCCCGCGCAAGGACAACGCGCATCGCACGTTGTGCACCTTCTAGCACTTCCATGGGTTGGATGTTGGGTTGCTTGCGAAGGCGTGCAAACTCCTTGAAGCCTGCCTCGAAGATGCTTTCCATCCCACTCGGGATGTATTTACGTGCGGTAATCTGGCTATAAAGGGTGGTGAGTTCGGTACCTGACCAGAAGCGTTGCTCAAACCGATCGGCAGCCTTGCGGGCACGCCCAATCGTAATGCTCTTCTTGAAAATCATGGTCCAAGAGACCACGGATACCCCCAGCAGCAGCACCATGACCAACTGCACCACAAGGCTTGCGTTACTTAACAAACTGAGGAGGGAAAGGTCATTGGACACCGTTGATCTCCATCATAAACGCTGCAGGAAAGGGACGCGGGCGCTGCGTAGTGGCGTCCACACAAACCACCTTGATCTTCCCCGTGCACAGGATCTGGCCGTTTGCTCCAGGGGTACGGATCTCCTGGGAGAACACCATACTGACCCGTTTGCGTTCTTCGAGGCGAGAGGTGACTTCTAGGAGGTCATTGAAGTACGCAGAATGCCGATACTCCACAGAGACAGAGCGCACCATGAACAGAAGTCCTGTCTCACGTCGTAGGGCGTCTTGTTCGATCCCAAGGAAACGCAACCACTCGGTACGGGCACGCTCAAAAAACTTCAGATAGTTGGCGTAGTACACAACCCCGCCGGCGTCGGTATCTTCGTAGTAGACACGCACCGGCCAGAGGAAAGACTGGTTCATCAATGTCCCCGAGAAACCCCACACGAAAAACTGGGTTCACCGCGAACAGTATACCCGATGGAGCAATGTTCTGTTAAGTCCTTCGTAGTGCTTGCCGCTATACAACCACGTCGGGTCGGTGACGCCCCGTTCGCGCACGAATGTCAGCAACCGATTCCGCAATCTGAATGAAAGGAGCCAGGGCTTGTTGGGGATCTTGCGCATGACGTGTCGGATCCGCCTCATAGCACTCTAGGTAGATCCGCAAGGTAGCACCCTCCGTGCCTGTCCCTGAGAGGCGGTAGATGATACGCGAATCATCGTCAAAGATGATCCGAATCCCCCCACCGAGACTGACACTCCCATCCACCGGATCGGAGTAGCTGAAATCATCACAGTGCCGGATACGACGCGCACCATAAGACTGTCCAGGCAAATGTCGCAGAGACCCCTGCAAGTGTGCCATCAATACATTGGCAGCATCGCTGTCCAGCCCTTCGTAATCATGCCGAGAATGAAAATTGCGTCCAAAACGCCGCCAGTGATGGAAGACCATCTCTTCCACACTTCGGTTGGGATGATGCGCAAGAAGATTCAGCCAGAACAGCACGGCCCACAGACCATCCTTTTCGCGGACATGACTCGAACCTGTCCCAAAACTTTCTTCCCCGCAAAATGTCACTTTCCCTGCATCCATGAGCGTGCCAAAAAACTTCCAGCCTGTGGGGGTTTCGTAGCAGGGTAGACCGAGGTGCGCAGCCACCCGATCGGCAGCCGCACTCGTCGGCATCGAACGCGCAATGCCCACGACCCCTGTACGATACCCAGGAACCACATGAGCGTTGGCCGCAATCAACGCAAGGCTATCACTAGGGTTCACAAAAAAACGCTGCCCTAGAATGAGATTACGGTCTCCATCCCCATCGGAAGCCGCACCAAAATGGGGTGCATCAGGCCCATTCATGCGGTTCGCTAGTTCCACAGCATGGGCGAGGTTGGGGTCTGGATGACCACCCCCAAAGTCCTGCAAAGGTACCCCGTTGATGACCGTGCCCGCCGGTGCACCTAGTTGATCTTCAAAAATGGCGCGGGCATAGGGGCCTGTCACAGCGTGCATGGCATCAAAGCACATTCGGAAAGTACCATCTTGCATCAAACGGCTAATGGCCTCAAAATCAAACAGCGAACCCATGAGAGCGGCATAATCCGCTACAGGATCGATGACCTCTACCGCCATGTTTCCCAAGACGCTACCCCCGAGGGTGCCCAGATCCACCTCTGTACTTTCCAGAATGCGGTAGACGTCGATCGTTTTTGTTCGGGTGTAGATGGCTTCGGTCACTTTTTCAGGGGCAGGCCCGCCGTTGTCGATGTTGAACTTGATGCCAAAATCGCCCTCTGGCCCCCCAGGGTTGTGACTTGCAGAGAGGATGAGACCTCCTGCGGCACCGTGTTTACGGATCAGACACGAAACGGCCGGTGTAGAAAGAATGCCATGTTGTCCTACCAAGACCCGACTGACCCCATGGGCGGCCGCCATGCGTAGGATAATCTGAATAGCAGTCTGGTTATAATAGCGACCATCCCCACCCACTACCAGCAGGCCGCCCGCAAGCCACGGTTGAACGTCGAAAACCGATTGGACAAAGTTCTCCAGATAGTGTGGTTGTTGGAATATGGCCACTTTTTTGCGTAGGCCAGAAGTGCCGGGACGTTGATCAGCGAAGGGGCGGGTCGGGATGAGACGTAAGGTCATGGGTATTTTCCGGTAAACTGATGCGGTTGGATAATGCCACGATACTGCACTGCACGATATGCCATCGTACTGCGAAGTCCATCGCAGCGGTAGGCAGTAGCACGATTTAGAGAAGGACTCGCATGTACCCTGTTAAGAACTGGACTATCCCGTTGGTTGCTGTGGTTGCTGGCATCGTTGCTTGCGTCCTCGTCTTGGAGAGCCAGAGCACCCTCCTACCTCTGCTGGCCATCGTCCTGATCACTGCGGGTTGGGTGCTCTCCAGCATCACAGGCAGCGCCTCAGCGCACCGTGAAGAGGATCGCGACGTTGACCTAGCAGAACTCAATGGCTTGACCGAGGAGTTTCATTGCCTCTTAGAAGAGTTCGCCGGACATTTTGATGATCAAATCAGCAGTCTACATAAAGAATTGTTTCAACTACGGCAACTGTTGCGTGACGCTGTGCAAACACTCTCCGATAGCTTCAGACGCATGGAGTCCATGATCCGAGAACAGGAAGACCTGATCACACCGATTCTTGTCTCACACAACGCATCTCAGACAAACAGCAATGGCGTCAGTGTTGCCCATTTTGTCCGACAAACCGACAGTACGATGAACGAGTACGTGGATTCTATCGTGCGCACCAGCAGAGATAGCATGAAAATTGTTGAGCGCGTGGACGATGTGAACAAAGCGGTTGCCGACATTCTGAATGATGTCGAGGGCGTAGAAACCATTGCGAAGCAAACGAATTTGCTCGCCCTCAATGCAGCCATCGAAGCCGCCCGCGCAGGTTCCGCAGGACGCGGATTTGCTGTGGTGGCTGACGAAGTACGCAAACTCTCCCACCATTCCACACAATTCGGCAACCAGATCCGCACCCATGTGCAAGAAGTGCGGCGATCCTTGGACGGTGCCATGGAAACCAGTTCCGCCTTGGCTTCCCATGACATGAACTTCGCCCTCCAAGCCAAAGTGACCATTACGGGCATGATGGGCAAGGTAGAGGGTTTTGATCGTGACCTCCAAACGAGCGTCGCCGAGATCTCTCGGATCGGCACAGAGGTACGCAGTACGGTCAATGCCGCAGTCACGGCCCTTCAGTTTGAAGATCTGACGAGCCAACTGGTTGAGCATCTCGACCGACGCATCCAAGGTCTGGGCGCACTCCTTGCAGGCATCCGCGCCATTGACCTCTCTGAGACAGGTGCCACACCGCTCACCACAACCTACCACGGACGGGTAGAACGCTTGCGAGAAGCCATTGCCAAAACAGGCGCACTCCTCGAAAAAACCGAACACGTCGCTGTCTCCCAGCAAGAAATGCACGCTGGGGATATAGAACTCTTCTAGAAACCGCCACCTACGAGGGCAATCGGCCATGGCAAAGACCATCCTTGCAGTAGATGATTCGAGTTCCATCCGTCAAATGATTGTTTTCACCCTCAAGGGGGCGGGCTATCAGGTCGTAGAGGCTGTGGACGGCAATGATGGCCTGCTGAAGGCCAAGTCCAACACCGTCCACTTGATCTTGACCGACCAGAATATGCCAGGCATGGATGGTCTGACCATGATCAAAACCCTTCGTGCTACCCCACAGTATCGCGCCACCCCGATTTTGATGCTCACCACCGAATCCAGCGATGCCATGAAAAGCAAAGGCCGTGCGGTGGGTGCTACCGGCTGGTTGGTCAAACCGTTTGATCCACAGAAATTATTGGAAGTGGTCAAAAAGGTCATTGGCTAATTGGGTCTGAGCCATCGGGCTGTGTTTTATCCCCGTGCCCTCAATAGGGCGGGGCTTCTCGGAGACAGTGAGATGAGTATCGATCTCGGTATGTTTCACGCCGCCTTTTTCGACGAAACCACCGAACATCTGGCGGAAATGGAACAACTGTTGGTGGGGTTAGACCTCGACACCCCCAATCCCGATGCACTCAACGCGATCTTTCGGGCAGCACACTCTATCAAAGGAGGAAGCGGAACCTTCGGCTTTGCGGACATGGCCGAATTGACCCACGTACTGGAGTCCGTTTTGGATCTCTTGCGCAACGGGGAAATGCAACCAACCCGCGAGATGGTCGATGCCTTTCTGGCTTCGGTGGATCTCATTCAGGGCCAGCTTGCGGGACATCGTGACGGATCTCCAGTCGAACCAGAAGCTGCCGCACAGATGGCAGAACGCCTAGAAGCGTTTTTGTCTTCCCCCCACACGCCCACACCGCCTGTCCTCCAAACGGACGCACCTCCAGCCCTGTTGGACGAACCCTATCGTTGGCAACTGCGTTTTTCTCTTCCCGAAGGGACAGCTATAGAACGGGGTTTTTGTGCTCTTCTCGAAGATTGGGCACAATACGGAATGCTCTACGTGTTGCAGCGTCCTTTACACAACGAGGGGTCGATCGTCGGTGAGTGGGAAATACACCTTACCACCCCATACACGGATGCAAGAATCCGAGAAGATCTGGCCTTTTTTGCCGATTCGTCGGAGATTCAGATATCCCCACTCTCAGGTTTAGAACAGGATGGCGAGGCCAGCTATGGGTTCTTTGCACCCTTGTCGAGCATCACCGAGGCTTCAACCAACGCAGGGCGTGCACTGGAAACAGGGTTTGGGTTCTTTGACGACGCGCCCGGCGCTCCCTCGCCAGCACCAGAGGCAAGCACCGAACGCGCTGATCCAGGGTTTGGGTTTTTTGACGATGCGCCTTCTGTTCGCACGCTCACAGAAGCACCCAACACCGAAGGCACTGACCCAGGGTTTGGATTCTTTGACAACGCGCCCGGCGTTCCGATCGTCGCTGCTGTGTCGGTCGCAAAATCATCCGCCCCTGTAGTTCCCCCCGTAGTGCCTTACGGCTTCTTCCCCGATGCCCCAGGTGCGCCAGACACCAAAGCACCCGTAGAGAACCAAAAACCCACACCCGTTACTAGTAAAATCCTTGCCCAAAAAACAGAGGGCAATTCCATTCGGGTCAGCGTAGAAAAAGTCGATCACATCATGAATCTGGTCGGTGAGCTCGTGATCGCACAATCTATGCTTGCCCAAGTCGCTGCACAATTAGACCCTACGTGGACAATCCGTTTACAATCTTCTCTCGATCAATTGGCACGCAATACACGCAATTTACAAGAAAGCGTCATGTCCATTCGCATGATGCCGATTAGCGTGGTGTTTAGTCGCTTTCCCCGTTTGGTACGAGACCTGGCCGCCAAATTGAACAAACAGGTCGACCTGATTACTCTGGGGGAAGGGACAGAACTCGACAAAGGACTCACCGAAAAACTGGCCGATCCACTCACCCACCTGGTACGCAACAGTCTGGATCACGGCATTGAAGACCCAGAGGTGCGCCGAGCAAAAGGCAAGGATCCAACCGGTCATATTATTCTCTCGGCCTCCCACCAAGGGGGTCATGTGGTCATTGAGATCCGCGACGATGGTGCGGGTCTAAACCGTGCACGGATCCTTGCCAAAGCCCGTGAACGCGAATTGCCCCTCAACGAGGGGATGTCCGATCAAGAAGTGTGGCAAATCATTTTTGCCCCCGGATTCTCAACGGCAGAGCAAATCACCGACGTTTCTGGGCGTGGGGTCGGCATGGATGTTGTCCGGCGCAACATCCAAGAAATGGGGGGGCGAGTCGACATCACTTCTGTGGAAGGTCTTGGTACTACGTTCACCGTACGTCTCCCCCTGACGCTCGCAATCCTCGATGGATTGTCCGTAGGCGTGGGTTCGGAGGTTTTCATCCTCCCGCTTGGGTATATTATTGAGTCCATGCGTCCCCGTGCGGCCGACATTCGTACCATCGCGGGACGTGGCCAAGTGGTTCATGTACGCGGCGAATACTTGCCCATCCTACCGCTCGCTGACTTGTTCGGGTTGGTACCGGCTGTTCGCGCACCAGAAGAAGGCATTCTGGTCTTGCTAGAAACAGAAGGAAAACGCATCGCACTGTTTGTGGATCAACTCGTCGGCCAACACCAGGTAGTCATCAAGAGTATGGAATCCAACTTTCGCCGCATTGACGGGATCTCCGGTGCCACCATCATGGGAGATGGACGTGTCGCACTGATTTTGGATGTGAGTTATCTCGTTCGCCGCACAGGTCGCACCACAGGATGAACCCACGCCCCTCCCTCAGCCTGGTCTCCCTTACGTCTTTCTACAGGAATACTCTATGAACACACCCTTGGCGCATCACTCAGATACGCAGGATGCACGCGAGTTTCTTACCTTCACCCTCGGGAGCGAAGAATACGGTGTCGACATCCTCAAAGTGCAGGAAATTCGTGGCTATGACCCGGTCACAGCCATTGCCAATACGCCTGCCTTTATCAAAGGGGTGGTCAATCTGCGCGGTGCCATCGTGCCCATCGTCGATCTACGCCTAAAGTTTCAACTCGGCAACGCGGAGTACCATGAACGCACCGTCGTCATTGTACTTAACCTCTCTGGACGCATCGTGGGTGCGGTGGTCGATGGCGTTTCCGATGTCGTGAGCCTAAGGCCCGATGAAGTCAAACCAGCCCCCGAATTCAGCAGCCTACTCGATACGCAGTACCTCATGGGCCTTGGAACAACGGATCAGCGTATGATTATTCTCGTGGACATTGAACGCTTGATGACCAGCAAAGAAATGGCGCTCGTCGACGACAGCCTACTGGCACGTCGTGCCTCCACACAGCACTAAACCAGGCAAATCAGGAGTTTTTCATGCGCCTCAATATGCCCGTCACCGTCTTAGAACATGAACTTGAGGAGAGCTGCCAGATCGTCTCCAAGACGGATCTGAACGGTATCATTACCTCGGTCAACGCCGACTTCGTGACCTTGAGTGGTTTTTCCGAAAAAGAATTGCTGGGTGCAAACCACAATCTCGTGCGTCATCCCGATATGCCAGAGCTGGCCTTTCGCGATCTCTGGACGACCATCCAGCGGGGAGATCCCTGGCACGGTATCGTCAAAAATCGTTGTAAGAATGGTGATTATTACTGGGTCGAAGCGAATGTCACCCCCATCCGCGAGGGGGGACGGGTCGTTGGATACATGTCCGTGCGCACAAAACCAACCCGATCCCAAATCCAAACCGCTGAACGCCACTACCAAGCCATACGTGAGGGGCGTGCTGGAAAACCAGGACTGCTCGATGACGTCACGGCCTTTTTTTACAACAGTGGCCTGTATGGGCGCTTGATGACAGGTCTCCTCGGGTTTGTGATTGTAAGCCTGCTGCTGTTCGCGGTCTTACTCCACGATGCAGACGCAGGTTTCCAACAAGAGATTCTGATCTGCGGTGGTCTTGCGTCTGTCGTAACCGCACTGTTGTTCCTGTTTCTATGGAGCACCGTGCGCTCGGTACAGCACCGTTTGCTGCATGCCGAGCAACACATGGCGGCCATTGCAGAAGGACACTTCGATCAAAAAATCGATCTAAAACGCCGCGATGAAGTAGGGCGGCTCCTGCTGGCTCTACAATCGATGCAAATCAAGCTGTCGGTGGACATGGCCGAAGCCGTCAAACAGGCCGATGCAGCCCTGCGCGTACAAACGGCGCTTGATTATGTGTCTACCAACGTCATGATCGCCGATCCCGCTGGCAACCTCATCTACCTCAACCGTTCTGTCACGGAGATGATGATCCATGCAGAATCGGATATCCGCAAAGAACTACCGCACTTTACGGCGAGGGATTTGTTGGGGCGCAATTTCGATGCCTTCCACCGCAATCCCGCGCACCAACAGCGTTTGTTGGCCGCGCTCAACACCACACACCGCACCCATATTACCATCGGGGGTCGTCATTTTGACCTGGTTGCCAATCCAGTGCACAATGCCAAAGGTGGACGTCTTGGTACTGTGGTCGAGTGGAACGATGTCACGGATATCCGTCGCATCCAAAACGAAGTCGAAGCAATGGTGAACGCCGCCGAAGCAGGGGAACTGAACCAACGCCTCCCCTTGGCCGGAAAAGAAGGCTTCCTGCTTGCGCTTGCGGAAGCACTGAATCGCTTACTCACTACCGTAGAAGGTGCTGTTGCTGATACGGTGCGTGCCCTGGAATCCATGGCGCAGGGTGATTTTACGGTACAAATCAACAATGTCTATGGAGGAGCGTTTGCCCGAATTCGTGAGGCCACCAACACTAGCATCCACCAATTGGGCACACTCGCGGGGGACATCCGCATGGTGGCAGATGCCATCAACTCTGCCGCAGGAGAAATTGCCATCGGCAATGCGAACCTCTCAAAGCGCACCGAAGAAGAAGCAACCTCGCTAGAAGAAACCGGATCCACCATGGAAGCCCTGACCTCCACGGTCAAACAAAACGCCGCCAACGCAAACCAGGCGAACCAGTTTGCCCTAAGCGCACGCGAGGTCGCAGAGCGTGGCGGTACCCTGGTCGGTCAAGTCGTCAAGACGATGGGGGCCATCACCGAAAGCTCTACCAAGATCACGGACATCATCTCCGTCATCGATGGCATTGCCTTCCAAACCAATATCTTGGCGTTAAATGCCGCCGTAGAAGCAGCCCGTGCAGGAGAGCAGGGACGTGGTTTCTCGGTGGTGGCCGCAGAGGTACGGAGTCTCGCAGGTCGTTCGGGCACAGCTGCGAAAGAAATTAAGGCACTCATCGGAGCCTCCACTACGCAAGTCAAGGAGGGCAGTCGCTTGGTCGCACAGGCCGGTCAGACCATGGGAGACATCGTCCAGGCGTTTAAGCGGGTCACAGACCTGATGGCCGAAATCAGCGCCGCAAGCGGGGAACAGAGCAGAAGCATTGAGCAGGTCAACCAAGCCGTCACACAACTGGATGATTCTACACAACAAAACGCAGCATTGGTCGAAGAGGCAGCCGCTGCTTCTGAATCCCTCCAAGATCAAGCCGAGCAGCTCCTTTCGCGTGTAAGCCAGTTCAAACTGGTGGGACACGCCACGCACAACACGACGCACAAACTACCACAGCACCGATCAGTCCCTCAGAAACCAGCGACCCAAACACCCACTAAGCCACGTGTGCTTACCAACACGACCAAAGCAGCATCGTCAACAAGGCTGGCAAAACAGGCACTGCCTGGAGAGGGGGAGGATTGGAAAGAGTTTTGATATGCGCAAGATGGCTTAGCGTTTTGGAAGAACACAAGCCACACCCTCCGTCGCTGACGCACGGTACCTGGCTTATTATCCAACGCTGCAATACGGTGCTTTCTGGAGACAGTGATGAGTAACTCAGTTTCAGGGACAGGGTTCGGCGAAAAAAAGACCGAACGCACAGGGACAAACGATACACTGCACGAGTTTGTGCTCACGGAGCCAGATTTCAACCGCGTGCGCGAATTGGCCTATCGCCTGGCGGGGATTAGCCTTGGCCCCCATAAGCGAGATATGGTGTACAGCCGCTTAGCACGTCGATTACGCGCATTGCACTTGACCTCCTTTCGGGTATACCTCGATCAGGTAGAACAGGGGGGCGCTGAAGTACAATCTTTTTTGAATGCGCTCACCACCAATCTGACCTATTTCTTTCGAGAAGAGCATCATTTCCCTGTGCTCGTGCGCCACGTACAAACGCGAGCAGCGAGTGGCAATGTGGTACGTGTGTGGAGTTCGGCCTCTTCGACAGGAGAAGAGCCATATTCCATGGCCATGTCGCTGATCGAGGGATTCAATACCAACACACCCCCCGTGCGCCTACTGGCTACGGACATCGATACCGATGTGTTACAACGCGCACAGGCGGGGGTCTATGCCATGGATGCTGTGAATCGTCTGCCTGCCGCCAGTCTGCGCCGTTTTTTTCTGCGCGGTACCGGCCAGCAAGAGGGCTTTGTCCGTGTGCGTCCAGAAGTCCAACAGTTGGTGACGTTTCGTCCCCTGAATCTGCTCTCGGAGCAGTGGAGCGTAGAATATCCCATCGATGCGATCTTTTGTCGCAATGTGATGATTTACTTTGACAAGCCAACCCAACGGGCCGTCGTCGAAGGGTTTGTGCTGGTGCTCGCGCCTGATGGCCTGCTGTTTATGGGCCACGCAGAAAGCCTGCAACATGTTGCTGACTTGGTCAAACCCCTGGGCCAAACTGTCTATTGTTTAACTCCGCAAGCGATTGCCGCCAAAACACGGAGATAACGATGGCAGAGGAAGGTGTACAGAACCTTGCACCCAATGTCTATTACGATCGCCAGTTCGATTGCCAGGCGGCCAAAATCCTGCCCGGCGAGTACTATGTCACCTCGCGTGATATGGTCTTGGTCACGGTGCTCGGTTCTTGTATCGCGGCCTGTATCCGTGATCCCGTGTTGTGTATTGGTGGCATGAATCACTTTATGTTGCCAGAACATGGGGGGGATCCAGACAGTGTCGTGAGCGCCTCCGCTCGCTATGGTTCCTATGCCATGGAACTCTTGATCAACCACCTGCTCAAGATGGGTGCAAGCCGTTCGCGCCTAGAAGCCAAAGTGTTCGGAGCGGGACAGGTCTTGGCAGGCTTAACCGACGTGGGGGCTAAAAATACTGCCTTTGTGCTGCATTATTTGGATCGTGAACATATCCGCTTGCTTGCCTCGGATTTGGGGGGGTCGTACCCGCGCAAGGTTTATTTTTTCCCCGATACAGGTAGAGTGCTGGTACGCGAGCTACGCACACTACACAATGATACCCTGATCAACCGTGAGCGTGCCTATCGTCGTGTCATTGATACGGTACCCATTGAGGGCGACGCAGAGTTATTCTAGCACTATCCCCTGACTGTAGTCATTTCTGAAAAAACCATGAGCGCATTTGCAGAACCCAGTAGCGCAGTACAATCTACGATTCTTGTCGTCGACGACACCCCAGAAAATCTCGCCATCTTGGGGGGATTGTTGCAACCACACTACCGTGTGAAAGTGGCAAGTTCCGGTGCGCGTGCGATCGCTGTAGCGACAACGGATCCCCCCCCCGATCTCATCTTGTTGGATGTCATGATGCCGGGATTGGATGGGTATGCCGTCCTCGAACGTCTGCGTGCACAAGAGGCCACCCGAAACATTCCGGTCATCTTTGTCACTGCCTTGGACGCAAGCGATGACGAAGAGCATGGACTCTTTCTGGGAGCCGTCGATTACATTACCAAACCCATCCGACCAGCCATTGTCCTTGCACGGGTACGCACCCACCTAGAACTGAAACAAGCCCGTGATTGGCTGCAAGACCAAAATAATTTCCTGGAGAACGAGGTCGTGCGACGGATGCATGAGAACCAGGTGATTCAAGAAGTGAGTATCCATGCGCTGGCCAATTTGGCAGAGGCACGCGAATCCGAGACAGGAAATCACATCCGTCGTACTCAAGGGTATGTCACTATTCTGGCACGCAAGCTGCGCAGCAATCCAAAATATGCGGATCGTCTTACGCCGCGCTTTATTGATCTCATGATGAAAGCCGCTCCTTTGCATGACATCGGCAAAGTCGGCATTCCCGACGAGATATTGCTCAAGCGGGATTGCCTTACTCCAGAAGAATTTGAAATCATGAAGCAACACACACGGATTGGTGCAGAAGCCATTGATCAGGCCATACGCAGTGTGTGTACCAACAGCGAGTACAAAACGCTCCAAGCCTATTCGAGGCTGAGCTTAGAGGAAGTCCTAGAAGAAGGGGAACGCGAAACACCCCTCGCCTTCCTCGAACTGACGAAAGAGATTGCACACTATCACCACGAATATTGGGACGGTTCTGGCTATCCGCTGGGTCTCGTGGGAGAGGCTATTCCTTTGCCCGCGCGTCTTATGGCCCTTGCTGATGTATTCGATACGGCGATCAGCCCCCGTACCTGCAGACCTGCCGCTTCTTTTGAGGAAGCCACCAACCTCATTACCGAAGGACGTGGTACATGCTTCGATCCTGATCTGGTCGATGCTTTCTTGGAGGTCGTGGATGAATTCATTTCCATCGCTGAATATTATCCAGACAAATCCGTTCCTCAAAGAGACTCGTGATGGTTATCGATCGGAGACAAAGCTCATCACACGTTGGAAAAAACCAGACAAGCCCGTTACTGGCGTTTGGTAATCGGGATCAAGAATGCGCTTCGCAGCGGCACGAATCAAAGCAACACTTTTTGCGTTCGGATTGACCAGGATATGAGGACGTTGCTGATAAATACTCTTCTCTATCAACGGATCGATCGGAACATGCCCAAGAAGTTCAAGGCTTAAGCCACTCATGAAGCGTTTCGTGACAGCAGTGAGGCGACTGACCACCTGTTGTGCATGTTTCTCAGAAGCAGCACGGTTGATGAGCAGCGTAATTGGTGGTTTCGGTCTGCTGAGCGCAATGGTCTTTACAATACCATACGCATCCGTCATGGCCGTCGGCTCAGGCGTGGTCACAACCACAATATCGTCAGCAGCGAGTACAAAGCGAATCACATTCGCCCCAATCCCAGCACCAGTATCAATGATCATGACGTCATACCCTGTGAGGCTCCCCATGGCATCCATGAATGCAGTTTGATCCGCCTCCCCAAGATTCGCCAATTGGGGTATACCCGTGCCACCCGCAATAAAGTCCATGCCAAAAGGGGTGTGACAAACAATCTGTGCAAGTGTCTTCCGTCCCTTGACAACATCCATGATGTTGTACTCAGGGGAAATCCCAAGCTGTACATTAATATTCGCCAATCCCAAATCACCATCCAGCAAAACAACCTTATGGCCCTCAGCAGCCATTGCAAGACCCAGGTTCACAGACAGCGTCGTTTTGCCAACGCCCCCCTTGCCCGAAGTCACGCAAATGGTTCTCGTACTCTGCGAGGTAGGTGTATTGCCCATTGTTCTTCTCCAATAGCTGCGACCAACACAACACCAACGACATGCCAACTCAGGCAAATACCCCAGGTCGAACAACCATGACGGACAAAGGGTTGCTAGACCTCCGATGCCCTACTCCCAAACACAGCATTACTGACGAGGGTTCCCAGAAAGGCGCATCCAATGTAGCGAACTGGCACCTAACCACCCTCCAAACGGAACCAGTTCCTCTACTCTACCGAAGGGTACAAAATAGCCAATCCATGGATCTGTATACGTCGGCGTATGGAGGGATTGCTTACCTACATGCCCAGCAATCCGGCTGGTTGTGACTGCAGCAATGTCGCGGATCATCGGCATTCCATTTTTCTGACCAAACACACGGCTCACCGTGACCACCCCTGCACCACTTCGCACAAAAGCTTTCCATACGGCGGGGGCAACGGTTGCCCGACCCTCCGTATCAAAGTCAAATACGATGGCCTGCTTACGTGGATTTTGTAAAACCAATTTAAGCTCAGGGAACATACCGGGAAGAATGGTAAAACGCTCAGCACCGCGTGATACCACATGGTTTACAAGGGTCTCAATAGAAAACGTCATTCCACCATCACGACGATGTGTGAACTGCAACGTGCCTCGTGGTGTACCCGTCTGCGGCGTGATGCTCGCAAACGAGGTAGTCGTCTCGCGAAAAACTTGGGTCATACCCGAACGGGAACGTTCAACATTCACTGCCAGAGGCTCCTCTGCCTGTACGACATGGCCCCTCGCACCGCTCGCCATCGGTACCGAAGGAGGTGGAGCCGTTGGAATCACCGCAGGAGTCTCTCCCACCCTCGGAGGCTGAGAGCCTTCTTGTGCGACATGGCCCCTCGAATCGCTCGCCATTGGCACCGATGGAGGTGGAGCCGTTGGAATCACCGCAGGACTTTCTACCCCTCTCGCAGGCTGAGAGCCTTCTTGTGCGACATGGCCCCTCGAACCGCTCGCCATTGGCACCGATGGAGGTGGAGCCGTTGGAATCACCGCAGGACTTTCTACCCTTGGCATCTGTGGTGCGACGGAGGGTACCACAACCCCAGTGTCTTCCTGAGGAATCGGCGGAGGACTTGCGGGCACTGCCGCTTGCGGTACGGGGGCGCTAACCGTGTCTTGCGCGGCAAGAAGCGTCCTGGTTTTTGTATCTGGCAACACAGGAGACAGTACAATGGGAGAGGCTGGTACGGTTGGCTCTGTACGTGTCGTAGCAGAAGGCGTGCCTTGCGTTTCCCCTAGCGCCATACTCGTTTCCTGTACAGGCACTGGCACCACCGAAGGTATCGTCTGAGGCGCCTGCGGAGAACGCGACGTCTGGGCGGTGGATGTCGTCAGTGTCCGATCCGCACCCACAGACCGCTGACCGGACACCCAATTTCTGAGTGCATCACTCTGGGTGAACAACAACCCCATCAACACAAGGGCCGCAACCGCCATCAACGGTTTCTTAAAGGCCGCAAACGGAGAGGCGATAAAACCAGCGTCGCGAATTTGTAAGGCAAGCAACTCCATTTCTTCCAGACGATCCTCAAAGGATGCTTCTTCCTCCTCCGAGAAAGGCGACACCGCCTCGCGGCGTGACGGATGCATCTGCAAAACCAAGTCTGTGAGCGCCTTGTCCGGGAAAGAACTCGTCGAATCCGATGTGGCACCCAGAGCCTTCTTCGGCTGCACAACCTCCACCTGCCGAATCATCTCTGGAATCTGAAGCAGGATGACTTTCTCCGCAGGCAGTTGGGTCAAGCCTATCAACAGATCCTGGTGGAGAATGCTAGAAAAAAGCAACCATACCGCATCCGCTGTCGCTGCCTGTCCTAGTTCAAAATGGCCACTAAGCGGTGGAACACTCGCTACCAGATCCCCCACTGGCATGAGCTGTTCCCCAAAATGGCTGAGTTGACGCTGTTTCTCAGCCGGATTTTTTCGCAGGCGCAGGTGAATCGCAAACAGGCTACGCCCTTCCACCACGGCCGCAGAGACCACCTCTGGATAATCACGTAAATCAAATGGCGGTGTTTCTTGGGAGGTATCGCGTGAGATCATCCATGCAATGTCATTTAGAACCCCTTGCAGAATGAACGCCTGTTCCTGCAAAGCGGTAACATCCGCATGGAGAGCACGCTTGGACAACGATTGTTCTAACGATTCAAAAGCCGTGACAACCGCAGCAATCGACGAGGACTCGATCAAAGACGCCCGGTCTCTCCAAGTGGAAAGGACGCTTTCCATCCGTTCGAGCAGCGTACTGATGTGGCCCGCCGGAAAATGCTGACTTACACCACCCACACTATGAAAGGTACGAATCAGACGATCCAACACGGAGGGAGAAACGGCACTTTCCTGTTGTACCAGCAGTCGTAGATCAAGGCGACTAGACGAAAAGAGGGAAAGAGCCTGCTGGACAAACATCTCCCATTTTGCATCATTACCTTCAGACATGTCGGATCTCACTAGACGCTGGACAAGACTGTCCGGTACACAACCACGACCGGATATCACCGGAGGGAAAACGATCAACGCCAACCGTCAGCTACAATAGACGCGATCTACGATGCTTCTACGATATGAAAGAACTTCTGAAACGCCATATCTTGAAACATTTTACGTATTTTTGCACTACAGCCAACTATTTTAATGTTAGCAATGCTTTCCAGGCCAACGTGCTGATGCATTAAGAGCAATGTCCCAAAGGCAGACTTTGCAAGATGCTTCGTGGCGGAAAAATCCAACACGTATTCGACTTTTCTGGATCGGCCCTGATAGATCCGTGCAAACTCAAGGCGTGCCTCATAATCGAAGACTTCAGGCATAAAGATCGTCACACGCTCTTCAGAAAACTCATTGGACTCCACCGCAACGCTAAACCGACGCGCAGCATTAGACACAGCATCTGGGCGTGCGGCAATCGTGATACCCGTTCCTGGCAGTGCTATGCTACTGAGGATAGCCTCCACTTTCTCTGAGCAGTGAATGATCTGCACATCATTGCGCCCGCGTGGAGAAGTGCTCAATTGCAGCAACAGCGCCAACCCAGAGGGTGCTACATCCGTGACACGTTGGAAGTCGAGAATATATCGGAACGGTTGGGGAGAACCTTGAGAGATTTTTTGCCACTCAGTCGCTATGTCAGCACTGATATATCCCCAAAGGGAGGCCCGTACCTCTGTGCTCGTCTGCTCCACCGAGAGCACATCCCCAAACAACGCCTCCCTGAAGCGCAGTAGGACGCTTTCTGGTGCCAGAGAGATTACTGCGATGCCCCGTGCGGTGACGCGCACCACTACCCCAGGTTCTCTGAAAATCTCACCACGATCGTGTACAGAAAGTGTCCCTTCTTGCCCAACGATGGCAGTCGCAGGACTGGAGAGCGCGATAAAGACCGAGGCATCCGCAATGTCAGAAGCATGGCCATCATCTTGATCAAATTGCACACGAAGACCGCAATACACACGATTGGTTGACCGTTTTTCTACACCCATACTGAGCTCCTAGCGTAACGTTTCCCCGTGCAGCACCTCTCCCGCGATGCTTTCAATAGCATGGGAAAGACCAAAGGTCACGAGGTAGGGGACTGCATACATTCCCCCCCCTGCATTGACTTCTAGCAAACCACGGCGAGAGTCCTGCTTCCACACCACACGATAGCGAACCAAATGACCCGGATCGGTCGAAAAGACCACTTTTACCCTGCGCGTGATCTGCGTATTGAGTTCGACGCCCAGGGTTTTTCTAACCTCTTCTTGCGCCAGTCCCTCCAGAATGGGCCACCAACTGGCCTTGAAGCCCTTGGTGTTGTTCTGATCCCGCGCCATGCTGAGCGCGATGGTAGCCGTGCGCACGAATTCATGCTCACTCACCAGCACCTTATTCCCGAAACGATTGTCAAGCGGGATTTCCTCCGCTGCCAAAATAATAGGCCGCTCTTCCACAATCGCATCACGTACCAATCGTACCCCTGGAATAGGAACCAACGGCGTCACTGTTCTTTCAATTTTTGTAAACAGTTGGTACATCTTCTTGCCTACGACACCGCCCACAACAGCAGCAACTCCATACGGTGTGAATTGCATCATCAGTGCCTCCGAGAAACCCCTGGCTTTAGCCATGGGGATGAAAGGAGACGGTTTTCGTAGGAATACCCATCGCTCCTTTGGATAAGTTTGCAATATCGATGGTTGATGCCCTGAACCAAACCGTTCACCGTCTGGATGTTGAAACTACCCGATGCACGAACTGCCACATGCCCGTGATGAACGCCTGTTTTTTTGCCCGTAGGCACGGTGGCAACCACCCTATCTCCCGTTTGGAAGCCTTTGATGCGTTTCGAGCGGGTAAGGTACCCGCGTGGGAAACCATAGGCATTCAACCGTGTACGCTGGTAGCTTCCACGCCCATTCGCTTTGACGGCCAGGGTCGGTTTCTGCCAATGCACCACAGCGTCTAGCATTCCAACACACACACAGCATCCAAAGCGTGGGTTTTTGGAATCGCCAGCCTTGACCGATTGAACTTGGTCAAACCACCCGATCCGGTTGTCACTGGGAGTCCCATCTCCTTGAGCGCATTGAACAACGCCCAACGGGTCGCGTTGACAGCGGCAGCGTCTTTCAGGGGACGCTTCGCTTGTGCCAGGATCCGGTCAAGCCGTTTATGGTCTTTCAGTAGAAACTTCTCAATCTCTTGTGCGCCTTTTTTCTTATTGCAAGGCTCACAGGCCAGCGTGAGGTTGCTGATACGATTCCCACCCACTTTGGCCTTCGGGTGGATATGCTCTACCTGCAAGGGAACGTCCTTTAGGCCACAGTAGGCACATTCGCGCCCCCATTTTTCCAACAGGTATTCGCGTGTTTCGTAGCCAGCCAAGGTGCCCTGTTGGTATTCCACACCGGAGATTTCAGGGTTCTCCATGTGTTGCATATCAAACCGTACCAATTCTTGGGCAATGGCCGTAACGGGTGCAAGACATTGCAGACGATCAACCCATGCCCAGGTGGTATCTACTCGGTGTTGCAGACTAGGCGCAAGCCAGCCCACTGGCTTGGTGCGGTTCAGGAACCCTGGTGCACGGTAACGCAGATTTCCACGCCTACGTCTACGCATTTGCCGACGTGCAGTCAGAGCATCGCTGATTTGACGGCCACGGTGCGTTAGTTCAATCAGTGTGACCACATTGACGGTGTTTTTGACCTTTCCTGTTTCAGGATCAACCGTCTCGCTTTCGCGCACCAAAGCAATGCCCGTGGTCTTACTGCCTGGGTCGAGTTTGATCGTGAGTGGTTGTACTACGCAATCGCTTACCTTACGGTCAACAATGCGGATTGAGAACGGGAAACGCCGATGCACACAGGCACAACCCGCTTGCAACAGCTTTCTTGCCCGTTGCTCACTGCACGGCATCAACGGTTGTTTTCTTTTGTCCAACACAAAAACAGCCATTTTACCTTTCCCAAATTTGCGCTTACGCGCCTAGTGACGCACACCGCTCAAGTATCGAACGGTGTGGCTCCCCTCGCTGCCAGGTTGCAACGCAGCGTATTGCAGCAAACCGTTTCGTAGTTACCCGAACCTTGTCTGCATCTGCCGCTTTCAGTAGCTCAGGGTTGAGGAAGCGCCCCAAGGGGCAAGT
>CAIJYR010000050.1 GCA_903824965.1 uncultured Thiotrichales bacterium | reverse complement strand
CTTGAGTTCGTATATCAATGCCTCCATTGATGTGACAGTCCCGTCTTGATTAAGATCCTCTTTATCGTAGGTCTTTGTGCTGGTTGTTGTTGAGCCTCCCGTCTGCCCCGCGCCACCCGGAGCACCTGCGCCGCCATGGCCGCCAGCGCCGCCAGGACCACCTCGCAAGCTACCTGACGGCGGTTTCAGGTTGCCATTTTTAATGGCGGTTTCAATATCCGATTTGGTAATGCTACCGGTACTTTTGGTATCGATCGAGCCGTATATCTTGGTTGCGTCAGCCGACGAAACGCCCTTGGACGCCAGTGCCGACAAGAATTGGTCTTTGGTAACTTTGCCGGTGTTGTTGGGATCGATATCGCTCATCATCTTGGAAGCCATCACGGAGGCCATCTTGGATGTATCAAAACCGTCTGAACCGCCGCTTCCGACGTTATTAATCGAAATAGACATGCTGAACTCCTCGTGGATAGCAGGACAATCGCGCTATGTAGGGGCTTTCCGAAGAGCGTGCGAGGTAGAACCATTACCGTAACACCTTACCCGCCGTCAAGGGCTACATAGCGCGATTGCCCTGTTGTGGACAGTTGAATTTCTGATCATTACAACGGCAGGGCCGCAAGTACCTGTGCTGGCGTCAGGGCTTGGAGGCATTCCAGGTGATGTTTTGGGCAGGTGCGTTGTAAGCAAGGACTGCACGGCAGATCGAGCCGTAGAATGGTGGCCCGTTGCGTCAGGGGGGGCGTGAGGGTCGGATCCGAGGAACCATACAGTGCAACCACAGGACGATCCAACGCAGCAGCAACGTGCATCAACCCAGAATCGTTGGTCACGATCGCACTTGCGAGCGAAAGGAGATCCACCACGTCAGGCAAAGAAGTACGTCCCGCACAGTCGATCGCCATCCTCCCCACCTCTTTTTGGATTTCTGCGGTGATGGGCGCGTCGCGCTGTGATCCAAACAACCATACCTGCCAACCGATAGCGATGGCTTTTTTGGCAACCTCCGCAAAGTGCACGGCAGGCCAACGCTTGGCAGGGCCATACTCCGCCCCCGGACACAGCGCAAGTACCGGATCCCTCGGAGACGCAATGCCCAGTCTGGCCAATACCCTTTGGGTGTTGTCGCTGTCCACCCGCAAGCGTGGCAGCGGGGGAGGGGGGAGGGGTTGGGTGGATTCTACGCCGAGCACAAGAAAGCGATCGACCGTGCGTCTTGCCGATGTGGTTCGGATATCGTTTAACAACCCAAAGCGAAACTCACCCAGATACCCCGTACGCCGCACCGCCCGTCCGAAAAAAGGCACCAAAGCCGCCTTGAACGAACTTGGCAGCACGATGGCCTGCTGATAATGCCGTTCGCGCAGTGCTCGACCCAGGCGCCAGCGCGTCGAGAGTCCGAATGTGCCGTGGCTGACGGGCAACACCCATGTCTCCCGCACCTCGGGCATACGTGCCAAGAGCGGTGCCGTCCAAGGGGGCGCTACGGCATCAATGGTGGTATTGTACCCCTTGAGGATCTGGAACAAGCTTTGCGCCATAACGAGGTCTCCCACCCAAGCGGGGCAGATGACCAGGGTGCTGTTCTGATTGTCCATCTTCGTGGAGGGTACCTTGTCTCGATCGGTTGTATGGTTGGGTGTGCTTTTGTGGTTCAGTACTGCCGCCTTAGGCGTAGAAGAACGGGTGTTGCGCGTGATCGACGGAGATACCCTCATTGTGTTGCAACCGCCCAATGCGTGGGTGTATATCCGTCTTGCAGAGATTGACGCACCAGAACACAATCAGCCCTACGGCACAGAAGCACGGGACGCACTCATCGCCCTCGTGGGGTACGGGAATGTACGCATCGTGGAAACCGCGCACGACCGCTACGGACGCACGGTGGCACGTCTCTACGTGGGGAGGACGGACGTAAGTGCAGCACTTGTTCGTCAGGGCTGTGCTTGGGTCTATCGTCAGTACGCACACGATCCTACCCTCTATATCGCAGAGGAGGAAGCGCGTCGTGCACGACGAGGTCTCTGGGCAGAAGACCACCCCATCCCCCCCTGGGAATGGCGAACGCGACAACGCAACCATTCCCGATGAAGGAGATATTTGGTACAGTATGTCCTCTCTCCGCTGAGAAAATCCAGCGGAATCCACCGACAACACAGTGTAGGCATAGTATCGTGAGTCGATAACCGACCCGTGGAGCGATTGATGTTCGATAAGCGTAGCATGTACGTTCTTAGTACCGGTGTGGTCTTTGGTCTCTCGATTGGACTGGTTCATGGGGTGGGCGCCCAGCACGAGGCAGCCCCCGTAGAAGGTCTGCCACTGGATGAATTGCGGGTCTTCTCGGAGGTACTCGCACGCATCAAGAGCGATTATGTCAAACCCGTGGACGACAAGACCCTGTTGGAAAACGCCATTCGCGGTATGCTCGTCGGCCTCGATCCACACTCCTCCTATTTGGATGCTGATGCCTACAAGGAGCTGCAAGTAGAGACCTCTGGCCAGTTTGGGGGACTCGGCATTGAAGTTGGCATGGAAGACGGTTTTGTCAAGGTAATCTCCCCCATTGACGACACCCCCGCGAGCCGTGCAGGGATTGAACCAGGAGATCTGATCATTCGTTTGGATGATACGCCCGTGAAAGGACTCACCCTTTCTGAGGCCGTCAAAATCATGCGCGGCCAACCGGGTACCGAGATTCTCCTCACGGTGGTGCGTGAGGGTCAGCAAAAGCCTCTCAGGATCAAGATCAAGCGTGACATCATTCAGGTGCGGAGTGTCAAATCGAAGACGCTGGAACCTGGATACGGCTACGTTCGCATTACCCAATTCCAGTCTCAGACAGAGAGCAACCTGCAAGAAGAAATGGACAAGCTGAAACATGCCAACGATGGCAAGTTAAAAGGCTTGGTCATTGATCTGCGGAACAATCCAGGGGGTGTGCTGAGTGCTGCGGTTGCAGTTTCCGATGCCTTCCTGGACACTGGTTTGATTGTATACACCCAAGGTCGGGTCAAAGATTCTCAGCTACGCTTCAATGCCACACCCGGGGATCTTATGGAGGGTGCGCCCATTGTGGTGTTGGTCAATGCTGGATCGGCGTCTGCCTCCGAGATCGTAGCGGGTGCGCTGCAAGATCATCACCGTGCCATTGTCATGGGCCAGAAAACGTTTGGGAAAGGTTCCGTTCAGACCATCTTGCCGATGACTGGATCCGAGACCGCCCTGAAACTCACCACGGCACTGTATTACACCCCCTCCGGTCGTTCTATACAAGCCGAAGGCATTCGACCCGATATTGCCTTAGAGAATGTGAAAGTGGCCTCGGTGGACGACAACGATGCGTTGACCATCAAGGAAGCGGATCTCAGTCGTCACCTCCTAAAAGGGGTGGCAGAGCGTGAGAGCAAGGCTGCCAAAGACGCGAAAGACGCAAAAGACGCAAAAGACACCAAAGGCAGTGCTGACCCACAGAACAGCGACAAGAACGAGAATAAGGATACCGGCAGCAAACCCGCCAAGGGCGAGGACGCTACTGGAGCCGTGACCAAAGATTTCCCTGTCTACGAAGCCTTAAATGTGCTCAAGGGGATAGCACTCGTTCAGTCGTACACGGGCCACCGTTAGTCGTGTTGCGAACAGCTCTCGATCGTTATGTGCTAGGGTTGTGGTTGCTCGCGTGGGCGGGGATGGTGGTAGCGGGCCCAACGGCCCCTACCGTCAGTCTGATCATTGACGATTTAGGGGTGGCGCTTGAGCCGGGATTGCGGGTGGTTGCCCTTCCTGGGCCTTTGGCGTGCAGCATCCTTCCCAGTACCCCACATGCCACCCACCTGGCGGAAGCAGCGCACCGTGCTGGCAAAGAGGTGATGTTGCACCTTCCCATGGAAGCCGAGGAGGGCTTGTTTCTTGGGCAGGGTGGGATTACCCACACCATGACCCATGCAGCCTTATCCAGGGTGGTGCGTATGGATTTGTCGCTTATTCCGTATGTGCGCGGGGTGAACAACCATATGGGTAGTTTGTTGACCCAGAATCGCACAACGATGGCGTGGGTCATGGCCGATCTGCGTGAGCGCCCTGGTTTGTTTTTTATAGACAGCCGGACAACCCCGGCTACCGTTGCATTAGAGGCAGCCCAGGCAGCCGGATTGTCTGCAACGCGCCGTGATCTGTTCTTGGACAATGTGCCCCAGCCCGTTGATGTGCGGATACAATTTGCCCGTTTGGTGGCCTTGGCACGGCTTCAGGGGACGGCAGTAGGCATTGCCCATCCTCGACCCGCAACGTTGGATATGCTCAAGGAAATGCTCCCTCGGCTTGCGGCCTTGGGTGTACGATTGGTACCGATTTCTGAAACGGTCGCACGCCGTGCCGCAGAACCAACGCCACTACACAACCCGTACAGCATTCATGCTGCAGAGGACGTGCTCCGCCTGACGAAGCGGTAACGGACCTCGTCTTGTCGGGGCACGGCATTTTCCTGTTCTTATTGCGCGGATTCGTCTGTTTGGGCACGCCTATCTAGACCACTCCTCCTCTCTGGAAAGGAGATGGGTGTGTTTTTTCTCCTGCGATCGTTCCTTCTCTTCTCTAGCTTCCTCTCTGGGAAAGAGACTGCTGTATCTTTCCTCCTGCGGTCGTTCCTTTTCTTGGCTATCTTCTGATGGAGGAGAGGAACAAAAACCAGGCTGATGAAAACAAAGAACAGCACAACAGCGTTGCTGGACATGATGCCTCCAGCTCATCTAGCGTCCATAATACCCTTGTAGGGTCGCTGTACTGATCGCGTTTTGATGCAGATAAAAGCCGACCATGGCCGCAGGTGCGTTTTCATCGAGGGGGATGGTCTCGGTTTTCAGGGCAAACACCGTAAACTGATAACGGTGTGCTGGGTTTCCCATCGGTGGACAGGGGCCACCGTAGCCGCCCTGACCGAAATCTGTCCGGCTTTGCACGACATTCGAGGGGGCTTTTGTACTGGCTGGATCTCCGGCACCTTTCGGTAGACCTCCTACGGTGGCAGGAAGGTTGAAAACGACCCAATGCCACCAACCACTGCCTGTAGGCGCATCCGGATCGTACATTGTCACCCCAAAGCTCTTCGTCTCCACAGGTGCCCCCGACCACACCAAGGCTGGTGAAATATTGCCACCGTGACACCCAAATCCATTGAATACCTGTTCGCCTGCGAGGGTGGCGTTGGGTGCTAGGTCGGGACTGCTGAGGGTTAATCCAGCAGCACCAACCCCCGAGCTCAATAGCCAACCAACCAATCCGCTAGACATACCCATCTGTTTTATCGTACCCATGCAATCCTCCAACGGCTTGTAGAAGGACGGAATTATACAGCAGTGCGTGGTTGCTCCGGTATGGCAACGTGGTGGATGGCCTCTGGATGGTGGTGTTGTACAGCGTTTGTCACCGATTCCACCTCTTTTTGGGGGACGTCGACCATGAGCAGCACCATGCCCCGCAACATAGCCCCCTCGTAGGGCAGTAGTTCGGGATTCAACCGATCCTGTGACACAACGCCGCCGACAACCGCCCCGAGCATTGCACCGATCACGGCGCACATCACCAGAACTCGCACGCCAATCACGAGATTGGGGGGAGGAAAAGTCATGGCAAGCCAACCACCCAACAATCCCGCCAAGCCACCCACCAAGAGACCCAATACTACCCCCCGAGCGAATTGACTCGTCTGGAGAATCGTCGCCTGGTGCACACATTCCAAATCAGTCATGTGCGTTGCAACCGCGTGCATGTGTTCGGGACGAATGCCGATACCCTCCAAATCGGTCGCTACCTGGCAGGTCATCGTTGCATTCGGAAGCAAGAAGTATACTCTTCTCATCAATGTCTCCGAGAAACCCTGCCCGGAGGCGCGGGGATGAAAGGATACGGTTTTGGGTTGCCGCCTGTTGTCTGCAAAGGTGCCGGTCTTTCCGGGCGGTCAGCCCTTACAAGCCCAAGTGATGCACCTTTTTCGACGTGGCTCCCCTCGCAAGGTTGCAACGCAGCTTCGGTTCTTTCAAACCTTGCAGCAGACCGTTTCGTAGTTACCCGAACGTTGTCTGCATCCGCTGCTTTCAGTAACCCAGAATTGAGGAAGCGCCCCAGGGGGCAAGTCTTGTACTTCGTTGCAACGTAGTCCGATTACTCGGACTTAGGTTGGTCAACCCTATGGATCAGTTTCACAGATCCACCCGCCTTTAGGTGGGGGTGGTTGACGGTTTACCTTCTCAGTGCGATCCTGCGAGCCTAGAAACAAGGTCTATTAAAGGGTTTATGCGTATTGTACTCAAGGTTGTATCGTTGATCATTGTGTTGTGTACGCTTGGCCTTGCACTCGTATTGACTGCCGTTGGTTGGGAGGGAGTACGCGTGCCACTCGCCTACTGGATCAGCACCCAGACGGGACGTAAAACGACCCTTCAAGGCCCGTTGGATCTGGAACTTTCGTCGCAACCCCGGATACGGATTCGTGGGATACGCCTGCACAATCTGCCTGGGAGCCAATACACTCTGTTCGCCGAGGTGGACACCTTGGAGGTCCAGATCGACCTGTGGTCGCTGCTGCAAGGCCGCTGGGTGCTGCCGGAAGTGTCCCTCACGAACCCCGTTCTGCATTTAGAACGTTCTCCCCAGGGTGTACCGAATTGGGTGCTCGGAAGCGGCAAGGATACACCAGGCACAATACCACACCATTTTACCATTAACCGCATGATCGTCCGAAACGGTACGGTGACTTTTTTCGATCCGCGCTTGGCACTTTCTTTCACGGCGGAGGTTGCTGAGCATCCTGTTGCGAACAACTGGCGCGTCCTGTCACTGCGTGGCAGTGGAACGATGCAAGGCGGGCAGGTTGGGTTTGCGTTGCAGACGAGTTCGTTGTCAACGCTCTGGGAACCGAGTCGACCGTTTTCCCTAGAGGGTTGTTTGAACTGGGCGGGTACACACAGTCGCTGGGCAGGCAGTATCGATGCGCCATGGAACCTTCGAGGATTTGACCTCGCGGTGGAGCTTTCGGGTTCAAATTTGGCCGATCTTTTTCCGATTACGGGGGTGATGCTCGCAGGGCTGCCCCCGTACCACCTACAGGGTCATCTCTCCCAGGAGGGGGAAAATTGGCGGGTGCAGAACCTTCAGGGGAGCCTAGGAGACAGCGATTTCGCGGGGGAGGTGACGTTACAAACGACACGGCAGCGTCCCCGATGGGTGGGTCATCTCCAGTCTCATTACTTGGATATGAAAGACATCGGCATCCATCCCGCTACCGAACCCAATCCCTCCCCTGCTCCCGCTCCCGTTCTGGCGGATGCGGATCTAGACTTACAGGGTCAGACGGTCGTGACACCAATCCCATTCCATGCGCTCAGAACACACCTTCACCTAGAAGACGGCCGCCTTCGCCTTGAACCGCTGCTGTTTGAATGGGCCAAAGGGCAGGTCAATGCCACCCTTGGGATGGATACCCGCCATCAGCCCATGCCCATCACTCTAGAGAGCCATTTTCAGCGTTTGGATATGAAGCACCTGTTGGCGAGCCTAGGATTTGTCCAAGAAAACGGTGGTATCCTCACAGGGGAGGTCAGATTTCACAGTGATGGTGGGCGCTCCCTTGTGATGCTTCTTGCGAATGCCGAGGGCAATGCCTTTTTTGTGGTCACGGAGGGCCAAATGGACAGCCTGCTTCTTGCCCTAGCCCAGTTGGATCTAACAAAAACTTTGACCTCGCTTTGGTTTTTGGACAGTCGTGTGGGTTTGCGTTGTGCGGTTGCGGGTTTGCGTGCCCATGCGGGTATACTGACCTTGGATCCCTTTGTGATCGACACTACGAGCACCAAAGTCACGGGGGGGGGCAGTATTGATTTGCGTGAGGAATCCCTGGATCTGCATTTTGAACCACATCCCAAAGATTTGAGTTTGCTCAGTGCCCATGCGCCGCTCCACATCACGGGTACTTTTCAATCGCATGAGATACGTCCGAAGGCTGGGCCTCTTGGAGGGCGCGTCGCGGCCGCTGCTGCCTTGGGGGTGTTGGTTGGCCCTGTGGGTGCCATCATGCCTTTTATTGAACCTGGCATTGGGGAAGACAACGACTGCCAGGATTGGATAGTGCGTACCGAAGGCAAACCTCCTACGGCACTCCCCTCGGCTTCCCAATAACCTTCCCACTGCTCTTTAGGCAACCACCGATGAGCCATCCCGCCTACTGGAATACTTTGGATCAGATTTATCATTGCCAGTGGACGGCCCACAAACTCGCCCACCTAGAAGAGGTCAAGGGTGCCATTGCACAATGTTGGCCAAAGGGACATCCCACTCGTTTTATTCAGGTTGCGGGAACCAACGGCAAGGGGACTGTAGGTCGGTTCCTAGAAGCCTGTTTCTCGATGGTTGGCATTGCTGGAACAGTGGCCAGCCCCCATTTGTTCGATTACAGGGAGCGTTTTACGATCCAGGGATCGTATGTTTCTCAGCGCGATATTATCGATGCCTGGGAGAATACCGTGCTACCCTTTTGTGTTCAATCGGTGCAAGCAGGGCATGAACCGTCCTATTCGTTGGTGTACATTCTGATAGCACTGGTGCTTTTTGAGAAATACCAGGTCGTCTGGGGGATCATGGAAACGGGATTGGGGGGGCGTTACGATCCGATCACGGCCTTAGAGGTCGAGGCGGTTGTGCTCACCAATGTTGGGAACGATCATCGGCATATCCTTGGGGAGAACCTGTGGCAGCGTGTGCTGGATAAAAGTGGGATTTGCAGAAAGGGCAAGCCCTTCTTCACGGCCGATGCTTGTACAGAAAATCGTGACATCATGGCATTGATCTGTGACTTCTACGGAGCACCGTTTTTCTCGGTGGGTGATCAGGAGATCGAAGCATTCCAGAACATGATCGAAGAAATGCCTGACAACAAACATTTTAAGGTATTGCACAACCTTCGGAATGGTGCTTTGAGTCTCGCGGTAGCAAGGTATTTGTTGAACCAGGAGAATCACGTACTGGACAGCGTCTGTGCGTGTAAGAACATGGATCAGATCCATTTTCCAGGACGCTTTGAACAGATTGAACCACAGATTTACATCGACATTGCGCACAATCTTGACAAGATCAATGCACTGGTGGATCAGATTCGCGCTGATCAAACCTTGCTGCACAAGAAAAAGATATTTATCCTCGGACTCTCAGGCCACCGAGATCCAAAAGAGGTGTTGGCGCCCCTAGTAAGCATCGCCAATTCTATCATTGTCACGAGCACACCCAAGGAGGGAGTCGATCCAGAAGAAATCAAGCGCGTACTCGATGCCCTCTCAGGAGAGAGCATCAAGATTCAGGTGATTGCAGAGCCAGAGAAAGCACTGGCACAGGCAAGAAAAGAACTTGACGAGGACAGTGTGATTATTGCGACAGGATCGACTTTTGTGCTCGATCAATTGTTCAATCCCGATGCGCATATCCGCGCATTGAATCGCATGGGTGCATGGCGAACGCGAAACACGACGATCTAAGCCAACGCGACTCTGCGTTCCCTCATTCCTCATCGTGGGGTGCTTCGTCGTGATCCTCCGCGCAATAGCGCATCCGCTGGTACACAACCTCCCCCGAAAAGCGGCAGGTAAATCGAGTGCCCTGTCCCAATTCGCTCTGCACCTCAAGGGTAGCACCATGGCGAAGGAGTACGCGGTGAACGATGGCAAGCCCCAATCCGGTGCCCCCTCGCGATCGAGAACGTGCCTTATCCACACGATAGAAACGTTCCGTCAGACGGGGCAGATGACGTTCAGGAATGCCTTCCCCATTGTCGGCAACGCTGAACACAGCCTCACCGCCTTCCGTGATCTGCCAAGTGACGTCAATATGGCTGCCTGCAGGCGTGTGCTGGACTGCATTGAACACCAAATTGGAGAAAGCACTTCGCAATTCTTCTGCGCTCCCCCGCAACCAGCATTCAGCATTGACCTCTAAGTGGAACGAGTGACCACACTCCCCCGACAGCATCCGAGCGTCTTGGACGATCACCGCAATCAGTTCTGGCACAGGCACCGGTTCTGTACCCGGTTGATCGCTTGGTTCTTCTAGATCCAGGCGCGAGAGCATCAAAAGCTCATTGACGATGCGTTCCATGCGCGACGTTTGCTGGCTCATCAATTCAATAGAGCGCCCCCAATGGGGACACTCCACCGCTGCATCTTCTTCCATGGTCTCCAAAAATCCACGCAAAACCGTAATGGGCGTGCGCAGTTCATGGGAGACGTTTGCGACAAAATCCCGACGTACTTGATTCAGCAAATGGCTCTGGGTGACATCTCGGAGCATCAACAAACGCTGGTGCTTTTTGCCAATGTGGTGAATCTGGCAAGCAAGAAGGCGAGATTCGTCTACAGGCGCAGGAATCTCTACGGGATGGCTGTAATCAGCGGCTTCTAGGTATTGAATCAGGACAGGATGGCGAACCAGATGGGTGAAAAACCGTCCAGCCACCCGCCCTGTTCCCAATCCCAGCCACTTTCTGGCCGCCGGATTGCACCACTCGATTTCGCCATACCGTCCGAGGATGAGCGCAGCATCCGGCAGTGCTGCAGCGGCTTCTTGAAAGCGGCGGAGGAAGCGACTCACCTTACGCTTGCGTTTCCGTGAACGCGCACGCAACGCAAGAAGATAGCCCAGCAATCGGCCCCATACTCCATATAAGGTCGGTGGCGGCGCTTGCATTCCTGCCTCCATCCATTGGAGCAGGGAGACCACATTACGCAGGTGCCAGCCAAGATAGACCAAGAGGCTGATCGAAAGGGCCAGCAAAAAATGCCCAAGAAGAGCGCCAGCAACCACCACCATCAGAACGAGGGTGATCGCGCTCGCGGCTTCATCACGCCAGGGGAGCCGCAAAAGGTTTAGTCCCGCACAGAGAGACGATATCCTGTGCCACGCACCGTCTGAATCAATTGGTCGCAACCAAAAGGTTCTAACGCTTTGCGCAGACGACGGATATGCACATCCACGGTACGTTCCTCCACATAGACGTTGCTTCCCCAAACCAAATCCAGCAATTGGCAGCGGGAATAAACCCTCTCTGGGTGCGTCATAAAAAAGTGGAGTAAACGGAACTCGGTCGGGCCGGTTTCTACGGTCACACCATCGGCGGTAATCCGATGACTGCTGGGGTCAAGGCGCAATCCCCGTGCTTCCACGGGGGTATCGATGGCCATGGGAGCAACGCGACGCAGCACCGCTTTGATGCGTGCGAGTAATTCCCGTGGCGAGAAGGGTTTGGTGACGTAGTCATCCGAACCTGCTTCGAGGCCACGTACCCGATCGCCCTCTTCGCCTCGGGCGGTCAGCATGATGATCGGCAGTTCGCGGGTAGTACGATCCTGTTTGATGCGCCGCGCAAAGTCGATACCGGAGAGTCCCGGCAACATCCAGTCGAGCAATACCAAGTCCGGTCGTTGCTCCAAGAGACAGGCGCGGGCCTGCTCAGCATCTTCGGCCTCCAGGCACTCGTACCCTGCCCGACGTAACGCAAAACCAATCATCTCCCGAATGGGGAGTTCATCATCTACCACGAGGATCTTGCCTAGCATACCGACTCCACAGACACCGTGAAGATTCAGGCTATCGCGGATATGTTACAAACGCGTGAACACTCATGAACTATAAGGTACAGCAAACCGATGGCGAATACCATTGGCAGAAATGCCAAAAAAGAAGATAATCCAGGGGTCTGCGTTCTCTTGCGTTCTTTTTCTGTCACCTGCCCCTATCGCCTACCCATAGCTTTCCATGAAAAAATACTGGTTTGTACCCATCGTTTTCGTGTTGGGTGCCTCGGCATCGATCATGACCGCTGATCTTGTGCAAGAGCAGGAAGTGGCCCGGATCGATGCCCAATTCAGGGAGCTTGCCAATACATCAGCCCATGCGTTGCAGGAAGGGGTCAACCGTAATGTCGAAATCGTGGAAATGCTTGCCGCTTTCTTCAACCACAGCGCCAACAACGATGCGAGCCGTGAGGAATTCCGTCGTTTTACCACCACGATACTCACGCAACATGAGGATATAGACGCCTTAGCGTGGGCACCTCGAATACCGGATGCACAGCGTACCTCCCTGGAGCAAGACGCAGAACGCGATGGATTGTCTCCTTTTCACATCACTGAACAAGAAACGCAGGGGACAATGCTACCAGCGGCAACCAGGCCGGAATATTTTCCTGTGTATTTCGTAGAGCCTCTCAAAGGTCATGCGTCCGCCATGGGATTCGATCTAGCGTCGAATGCCGTGAGACGCACAGCACTGGAGTATGCCCGAGACGCTGGCATGGTCAAAGCGACCGCACGCATCTTCCTGGTACACGATACACATCGAGAACCTGGCTTTCTCTTGCTTCACCCGATTTACCACACTACAGAATCGTTGCTCACGGTAGCACAACGTCGGCAGACGTTGTGTGGATTCGTCCTTGGTGTGTTTCGCATTCAGGGTATGATCGATCATTTCCTGGCGGACATGAATGCAAACGATTTTAGGGTGTCGATACGCGATTTCGCAGCACCAGCGTCAGAGCGGGTGATCTACCAAAGCGATGCCATGCAGACTGCAAGACTTGCTTACCATATCGACCTCAGTTTGGATATACCAGGACGGCGTTGGGCGGCTCATTTCGAGTCCACAGCAGCTTTTGAAGAACGCAACCAAACGAACACAGCATGGATGCTATTGCTGGTTGGCTTGATGCTCACCAGTGTGATGAGTGCCATCCTGTGGAAGATGGCTCGTTACAACAGCAAAATCTCGCAACAACTGTCGGAGATCGAGACCATCTACCAACATATCCCTGTGGGATTGTGTATTCTTGATCGAGAATACAGATACGTTCGGATCAATCAGCAGCTTGCAGATATTAATGGTAAATCGATTTTAGAACACATAGGCAATACCCTTTATGACGTGTTACCAAGCAGTATGGCCGATCAGAGTAAGCAATTGTCTCAGAAGGTCTTTGATACAGGTGTTGCGAATGTCAATCTTGAAATCAACGGTAACGGCCCGATGGAAGGGCGTAGCTGGCTTCTCCAGCATCTCCCCATGAAGTCTAAGATGGGTAAAACCACCCATCTGATGGCAATCGTTCAAGAGATCACAGGATACAAACGATTACAGTTGGAAAAGGCAGCCTCTGATGCTGCCAACCGTGCGAAAAGCGAGTTTCTTTCCAACATGAGTCACGAGATCCGAACGCCGCTCACGGGTATCATTGGCTTTGCCGAGACTTTGCTAGAAAATGATCTGTCTATGGAGGATCGTGTCGAACTGCTCCATCGACTCGTCCGAAGTGGCCACCACCTGAAAAATATTATTGATGATGTCCTGGATCTGTCCAAGATCGAAGCACATAAACTGACCATAGAGCGGATCAAAACGCCACTGCCAGAGATTCTGAGTGACATGGACAGCCTCTACGGATCGCTCTCTCGATCCAAGAAATTGGATTTCTCCATCCGTTGTCTTTGGCCGCTGCCCAGTGTCATTACTACCGATCCGACACGGTTGCGTCAGATTTTGTACAATCTCTGCAGCAACGCGATCAAGTTTACCGAGGATGGTAGCATCAGCGTGATTGTGGGGTGTGATCGGGAACATCAGAAGATCATCATTAGCATCGTAGATACGGGTATCGGCATGGAAGAAGAACAATGTCGCAATTTGTTCCAACCCTTCACCCAAGCGGATGCCTCCACGACACGACGCTACGGGGGTACAGGACTCGGATTGTCTATTTCGGCGCGTTTGGCAGAATACCTGGGTGGGTTCGTGACCGTAGAAAGCGTTCCCAACGTGGGAAGCATGTTCGTGGTCGTGTTGGACAGTGGCCCACTCCAAGAAGCAGTGTGGATCGAGGATCTGAACCAAAGCCCACGACCAACGCCTATCGCGGCAGTGAGGCTTGCACAAGGCGGATCGGTGCTGCTCGCCGAGGATTCTCCCGACAACCAGCGCCTCATTTCCCTGTACTTAGAGCGTGCGGGTATCCGCGTCACGATTGCACAGAACGGACAAGAAGCGGTGGAACAGGCGCTCGCCGGAGAGTACGATTTGGTGCTCATGGACATGCAAATGCCCATCCTGGATGGTCTAGGGGCGACGACCCTGTTGCGCCAGGCGGGTTTTGATCAGCCCATTGTGGCACTGACCGCCAATACCAGCCAAGGGGATCGTGATCGTTGTCTTCGTGCTGGTTGTAGCGCGTTTCTCACCAAACCGATCGACTGGAAAGTGTTCGCATCGGTTCTGCAGACGTATCTGCCCGAAGCTGGATCGAGCACTCCTGCTGCCGGATTCGCCGATGCACTGGCAGACGACCCAGAATACGAAGCCCTGGCAAAACAATTCAGGGAGGAGCTACCGGATCGTCTTGCTGCCTTGCAAGAGATGACCGACAATCAGCAGTGGGAGGATCTGCGTCGTCTCGCGCACAAACTCAAGGGGGTGGCCAGCAGTTTCGGACTGCCCGAAGTGACGCGCATCGCCGCCGATCTAGACCGAGAATGCCAAGCGTCGTGCGTCGATGCCCAAGCGGTGTTGAATTTGATCCAGTCGTTAGCGGCCCACGTCGATCCGATCGAACCGGCCATTCGATCCTCATAACCCTCACAAACCCTTACACAAACCCTTACACAAACCTTTACACAAACCCTTACACAAACCCTTATGGCCCAGACGGATGACGATGCTTCTCTTCAGCTTGCCACACAGTCTTTGTTGATCAAAGATCCCAAGGTGCTTATCGCCGATGATGTCGACATGGCCGCCAAACTCCTCGGAAGCTTCGTGCGAAGACTCGGCTTTCGTTTCATCACGACATCCCTCGATGGTGAACAGGCACTCCATGCGTTTACGCTTGTTCATCCACATTTGGTCTTTCTGGACATTGAAATGCCACGCATGGACGGCCTTGAGGTCTTGCGTCGTATGCGAGAACAAGATCCCCATGCCCTCGCACCTCACGGTAGACGCACTTTTATTACCATGGTGAGCGCCCACAGTACCCTGAATCATATTCAGGAGGCAGTCAAATCGGGTGCCGACGGTTTCTTGGTAAAACCCTACACCAACCAGAAGCTTGCGGGGATCGTCAAGAAGTTTTACGAACGTTGGCAAAAGAAAAACGGGGTCTTGGTGTGATGACAGACTCTTTCTTGCGTTCTGCCGAACTGCTGGGGCGGTTGCGTAGCAACCTAGAGCAGGTGATGTTGGGAGAGCCTGGAAACCTCCGAAAGCTGTTGGCTGGTTTTGCGGGTGCGGGACATATTCTCCTCGAAGATATCCCTGGCACCGGAAAAACGACCCTTGCCAAGGCGCTCGCAAAATCGGTGCAGGCTACCTTTAAGCGGATCCAGTTTACGCCCGATCTGATGCCTGCCGACATCATTGGGTTGTCTGTGTTTCATCCAGAGACCCGGCACTTTCAGTTCAGAGAAGGGCCAGTGTTCACCCAGATATTGCTGGCCGATGAAATCAACCGCGCTTCCCCACGCACGCAATCGGCCCTCTTGGAGGCCATGGCCGAAGCACAGGTCAGCGTGGAGGGTGATCTGCGTCCGTTGCAAGACCCTTTCTTTGTCATCGCCACCCAAAATCCAGTGGAGTACCACGGTACCTATCCATTGCCAGAAGCACAACTGGATCGCTTTGCCATGCGCTTTGGATTGGGTTATCTCACGGTCGATCAAGAAATCGCATTGCTCTCTGGTCAGGAAACAGGGCACCCTTTAGAGCATCTGCGCCCCTGCCTGACGGTTGAGGATGTGATAAGCATTCGTCGAGACGCTGCCAAAATACGGGTAGGTGATGCGATGCGGCGTTACATCGTCGAGTTGACTGCCGCCACGCGCCAGGTTCCTGGGGTGCGGTTGGGTGCGAGTCCGAGGGGGGCGTTGGCGCTCATGAAATGTTCCCAAGCGTTGTCTCTGTTGGATGGCAATGCGTTTGTCACGCCGGAGGCGGTACACGAATTGGCCGTTCCCGTCCTCGCGCACCGCATGATGCTCGATCCCCAGGCAAGGTTTTCTGGAACGACCTGTGAAAAAGTAGTGGCTGATATCCTCGCACGCACACCCATTCCTGCGTAACCATGCGCAATCGTCGCTTCTCTTTATTCCTGTTTCATCTCTTGACCAGTCGTTCAAGAGACATTAGGAGTCGCCTCACGACAGGTGGTGCTCTGTTGTTAGGGGGAGTCGTTGCTTCTGCCGTATTCACGGTCGACATCACGCGAACCCAGGCATACCAGATTTTTGCATTGTTAAGCGCCTTGTTGGTGGTGTCCATTCTCTTCAGTGTGCGCTTTCGTGATCGGTTTTCCCTTGTGCGCCCCTTGCCACGCCACGCTACCCTCGGTCAACCGTTGGAGTATAGCGTTACGCTGATCAACGACAGTGGCAGGGTGCAGGACAATCTCTCCCTCAGGGAGACGCTGCCAGAGTCTTACCCAACCCCAGAGGAGTTTCTCAACACGACAGAACCAGGGGCAAAAAAGCGCAACTGGTTCGATCGTCATGTTGCCTACCACCGTTACCTTTGGCTGACCAACCGAAAACAAGGTTTTGCTGGAAAATCGGTTCCGATTCCTCGGATGCCAGTCAACGGAACTTGTCGGGTTGCGCTCTCCCTCACGCCCACGCGACGCGGTCGTATCGAATTAGAGGGCATCACCCTGATGCGACCCGATCCACTGGGATTGATTCTCGCCCATCAATACCATGCCCTTCCTGTGTCTCTGCTTGTGTTGCCCAAGCGTTACGCATTGCCTGCTGGTTTTCAACTGCCGGGTACTCGGCAGCACCAAGCTGGGTGGGTGCAGAGTGCTTCTTCGGTGGGGGATTCGGAAGAATTCGTTGCCTTACGGGAATACCGAGAGGGGGATTCTTTGCGCCGTATCTATTGGCCTGGCCTGGCCCGACACAACAAATTGCTGGTGCGAGAATACCAAAACGAGTTTTTTACCCGCTATGGGTTGATTTTGGATACCTTCGTGACGCCTGAGCAAGACCTGGCGGCTTTTGAGGAGGCTGTCTCTCTCGCGGCCAGTTTTGCGGTGATGGTGGAATCGGGGGATGCGTTGCTTGATCTATTGTTTGTGGGTGATCAAGCGTATCACTTTACGGCGGGGCGGAGTCTTGCTCACCTAGAACAGATCATGGAAATCCTCGCCTGCGTAGACATCAATACCCGCCATCCGTTCGAGCAACTCACCCAGTTGGTGTTGTCCCAACCTGTCATGCTCAGCAGTTGCGTTGTGATTCTGCTTACCTGGGATGCCGAACGCAGTGCATTGGTTCGTCGGTTGGATGGGATGGGCCTCCCCTTGGTGGTTTTGGTGATCGGTGATTCAGGGGGGGGTACGCCCCTTCCTGCTTGGACGCATCCGGCTTCTCGGTTGTGGTTTGTACCTGTGGGCCAGGCGGAAGGCATCTTGGCGAGACTCGAACTGTAAGAACGATCGAATCGCAGTCACTGCTCAGGTATAGCTTGCGCCACATAAACCTAGAAAACGCAGTTAAGGCGCTCAAACAAGCTGGAAGCCTTGCTGCATAAGGGTTTCAGCAATTTCAGGTTGTTTGCAGAGCAGTGGGGGCGTGCCACGCAATCATCTGTTTATGCACAGGAAAAATCACATTTCGGCATCCAATTGCGCTTTCTAGGATAAATGTTGTTGCACCGCCGAGAAAGCATGTTCTGCAATACGCTGAGCCACGTTAGAACCAAGACGATCTTGCCATTTGGCCTCGTTCTTCCGTATGCGTGCGTAAGTGATCATCAAGGCGGGTGTGAGTCGGTATTCTTTCAGTAGGCTGTTACACGCAGCACCGCGTGCTTTCTTATCGTTCATACCCCGCGTAGATTGCCAGGCTTTCGACTGTCTCAGCAAATCATAGCGACGTAACGCTTCGCCAAGCGTGGCATTATACAATCGCCTTCCTGCTTCCATGTACCCAATCAAGACTCGATCCTCCGCTGGCTTTACAACCAGTGGAATCGTCAAGACAAAAGTTGGCGTACCTGCGCGTTTCATCCGTAGAGCACATCTCAGTACCATGCAAGGATCTCAAGACAATTTCCGTTTTCCTCTCCATGGCTAAACCCAGCGGATTCTCGCGGTCTCTCAGGGTACTGAAGATGAAGGGAAAGTATAGCGATAACCAAGCTATTTCCCTATATCTTATGCGGTTACAGCTTGCTGTAACCATTGGGAGATTCTCCCTCACTGGAGAGCTATCTCCCGTGTGTATTGGTTGACGAACGGTAACGTCCGTCAACCAAAAAGAATCGGTTACCACTCAATGGTCACCAGTGTTCCCGGTGGGGTGTCTGGATCTGTAATCCTGACGGTAGCGTGCAGTCCTTCTACGATCTCGCGGACGATAGCTAGGCCGAGGCCTGTCCCGTGGGGGGTCGTGTCGCGTATTTCCTCGAGACGGTGGAAACGTTCGAAAGCTTGCGAACGCACGGATGGCGGAATGCCAGGCCCATTATCCTCAACCTCTAAGTAGGCTCGACCACTAGGGCGTTGGCCACAACGAACGGTAATTTTGCTACCAGTGCTAGAATAGCGGATGGCATTATCAATGAGGTTGTTAAGCACTTCGCGTATCAACCAATTTATACCGGTAACTGCTATAGGCTCAATCTCAAAGCCAATATCCATCTGTTTAGCCAATGCGGTATCAAACCAGTATGAAGCGTTCTCTTCCACGACACGATCCAAACGGATCTCTCGCAGAGCATGAGGATCTACTAATCTTGGATTGCTGGTGGCAAATGCTAGCAGCTGATGGATAAGGTGCCCCATGTTGTGAATGGATTCGCGCAACTTCAGTATACGAGTACGGTACTCATTCGGAACGTCAGTCGAGATCATATCGATTTGTATGTAAATACCTGACAATGGGTTTTTTAACTGATGTGCCACATTGGCAATAAACTGCTGTTGCAGAACCAGGGACTTCCCCTGGTGCTCAATATAGTGATCTACGGCGTGCGCTAGGGGATACATTTCAGTGGGGAGGGATGTTGACGAATAGTCTCCCATGACCTGTTGTGTACGCACACGCAGAAACATCTGCATGATCTGATAGCTGTTTGCTATGTGTAACTTGATATGACTGAGGAAATGAAAAGCGACCCGCGAAATGCCCCGTCTTGAGAGGAGGTGCACGTCACTTATAGGGCTTCGGGTGGCCACGATCTTGGCTGCATGTGCGGTGTTTGTGGCAATGACCGAAGAGGGAGAATCTGGCTCATTTTTACTTATTAGCAATTTGCTGATGATGTAACGCAAGGGTGAGGTAATGGATCGCTTGATTTTGATAGTGAGCAGTACCGCCAAGAGTGCAGCAAGGATGCTAATCCCAATAATCAACGTGAGAGTTTCTTTTGCCTGCATCAGCATTATGTTGTCGGTGACTATCTTTTTGTCAATGACGGCACGCATGTCGTCCAACAAGTGCTCGATACGCTGGTGGCTGGGGAGGTTCTCAGCTCGCAGAATATCGTCTGCTACGTCCTCTTTATTGAGTTCTTTAAGTTCGTATTCCAGTACGAAGGCAAGGTAAGTCATCATTTTATTGCGGGCCGGCAACATTTCTTTAAGAAAGATTCTTGTGCACTCTTCCATGGTACACCCATGGCTAACCTCTTCCAGAATATGGTTTGCGCTACGGTGGAGATCGGTGTGTCCCTGAACCATTTGATCCCAATTCTTCTTATATTCTTTGTTTGCACTCTCGTAGTGTGATTGGATCTTTTTACTGTGTAACCAGTTTACCATCGGACATTTATCTATTTCAATATTTGTATTTCTAGACAAAAGAATTCGTATTTCTTCTGTGGTATTTTCCGACAAAGTCGACCATTCTCGATGATTTATGGCTTGTTGCTCTAATGCTAATGGTAATTCACGATCGGCGTGCTGAAATGTTTCACAAATCTTTGCAGCAGATGCATGTAAGTGCCGATGTTGTTCATCAAGTTCTGCAAAAATCTCGTGCAATTCTGGTATTCTTATCTCTAGCTGTATGCGCTCCGCACCGTCTAACCACTTCCCGAATTCGCATTTCCTCTCATCCAAAATAATATTTGGTTTTTCTGCGCCCTGAGTGTTTAAAAAAGAATATAAGCCATCCTCCCATTTAAGATGTTCTACCTCTTGTTCTATTATAGAAGTTCGTATTTTGTTTCCATTCAAAAGTTCCTCGGCTGATCCTACGATTGAATAGATCTTGATAGAAGCTATTAGTGATACTGCCACCAATAAGGCGAACATTAATACGAAGCTAACAGAAATGAATGTTCCTATTTTTCTGGATGGCATAAGATATTCTCTATATAAAGAATTGTGTTGTCTGGTCCGAACGGAATTAAGAAAGTCAAATCTCGTCTAAGCGGTAACCCAACCCGCGTATGGTGCGAATCTCGATGCCACAGTCTCGTAGTTTGGTTCTGAGTCGCGACACGTAAATCTCCACTGCATTTGAGGTTAATTCATTGTTCCAATGGCTAAGGCTCTCCGTCATTCTTTGCTTAGACAGAGGGTTAGGGCTGGCAAGTACCAATTGACGAAGAATTTCCCATTCACGATTGGTCAAATCGACGATTTGACTATTTACTTCAAAGGTGCGTCTGGATAAGTCGATACGACCTTTCCCAAGAAATAGCTCGGAGGAAACTGCCGAACCACATCGACGGATCAATGCACGGATACGTGCTAAAAGTTCTGGGACTTCGAAAGGTTTAACAATATAATCATCAGCACCAGTATCTAGCCCATCTACTCGATCCTGAAGTCCGTCACGAGCAGTGAGAATTAGAACCGGTAGTGTGAATTTCCGTCGACGCCAACGTCGAATCAATTCGTAGCCATCTATTCCAGGTAATCCAATATCAACTATGGCAAGGTCGTAGTGAGTCATACCGATGAGAGATTCCGCAGGTTCCGCCGCTGCCAAGTGATCTATCGAATAACCCGCATGTTGTAGTACGTCCAACAATGCTTCTGCGACTGACGGTTCATCTTCTATGAGCAAAATACGCATGGGCTATTACCAATACCTTTGCCAAATTTTATGACCTCAGGAAGTTTGTGGGCATACGTAGGATTCGCTAAACGACCCAACCTCCGAAGGGGTGATGGAACTGCTACCCTTTTTCGCGTGCCTAACTCCTTGCCTTAGCTCTCGGGTTCAAGACGATGCCGTTTTTTAACGAAAAGATCAGGTTTTTTGCTGTACCAATGCTCCATAGCTGCCATGGGGCCTGGATGCTTCAGAGCCTTTTGGGGTAGGTGTTCATTGTAGATCAGAAAATATCTGTGGAGTGCGGTTTCCTCAACGGGAGGAAAACGCAACTGGATCGGGCTAGAATCCAGCGTTTCTCACTGTGCACGGAGAATCTGTATCCATTTAACCGGCGGCAAGACACGAGCCATTAGTAACATACTGATTAGCAAAGGTATTAATCTTGTATTGAGAATCGCTGGGCTAGAATCTCGCACATGCAACCTCGTTTAGCCTCTCCGAAGCATCTTCATAATAATTCCAATTATATCAATAGTATAAACGAGAGTCACACATTTTTATAAATGATTCTGGTTAGCATGTGGATCCATTTCTCGAACTTCGGCGCCAGCGTCACATCATGACGCAACTCGGGGATCAACGAGAGACCGCGACCTCATGGGCGAGCCACAACTTCGACTGATAGCCCACGAATTGGTCACAAGCATCCGTGGCACGGTCACAAAGGATTCTGCGGAAGTACAAATACCCACCAGACCTACAAGATTACGCCGTACAGACTGTGCTACAACAGGCGGAGACGCTATCGAATGAATGGGCACAGTCATCATCGTGTATAGGCACGGATGTTTACGTTTGCGTTCGGAGAAGAGGCAGTGAGGAGATCTGACCACGTTGCGCCATCGGCGCTGATGTAGCTCTGGCCGCTACTCGAAGTCACCGAGCTTGCATAGCCTGGAAGCGGAATCTCTACTGGGATAGGATAGAGGTGATTTGGCGTCGTAAAGTGGACAACGATTGCGAATTTCTGCTTTGCCGTCAACAAAACGGGTCTCGACAATATCACTGTGTGATAACCTGCATAGGGAAATGTTCCCGTGGTGTTCACGGATCTATATTCGAGTGTGCCCGTTGAAGGCGCACCGATTACATTTGTGTAAACAGAGATCGCATAGCTCGTGTTTACCGTAACCGTATTGAAGGAAACAGCCCGTAAGGTTTCACTGGCCAGTGCAGTAAATACATTGGCTCCATAAGCAGTATCTGATTGGTAACCGATAGAATCGATCATGCCAAAGGGATCGTAGAGATAGGCATGGGAATAATTAGTGATGCCTTGCGGTGTACGGAAAACGTTCGCCTCGCTCAGTCTTGAATCATAATAGGATATATAAAAATACCCTTTGTCGCCCCAAGAGGTGCCCCATTGGTTCTTGACAATAAAAGCGCCACCTCCAGGAGGAGTGCTATTGAAGTTGGCAGCAGAATAGTTATCATCCCATCCGACCAAAGCAACCGCGTGGTTTGCTAGTGCGACACCCTTATAGTAATACGAATTTGTAGATGGATTCCAAGGGCCAGATCCAGAATTGCCAGAGACGCCGCTGGCCATGTACATGGCAATCTCTACTGCGCCGTAATTCTGAAGTGCGAATTTATAATTATCGTTGTCAGCGCCACTTGCACGATCGGGCAAGGCCAGCACCTCTTGCACATGTACACGCGGAAGGAGACCGGCTATTGAGGTTCCGGCAGTCTCCGTATACGGATCATCCGCCTCAAAGACAAGACCAGCAGCCATCGAATTGGTGTCGGTATTGTCCCAGCGTGTCTGGTAGGCGGTCGCGATCTCTGCGTTGCCGTCGCCACAAGGGGCATAGTCAAATCCGTGGCGAACATTTTGATGGTTTGCTGAGAAATCAAAGGAACCAGCCCCGCTCATCAGGGCATTGGATTCTGCAGATGCGATAGTCGCAAATGACCAACAGTCTGAGCACTGTCCTTGATCTTTGACGCTGGTAACATAGCCAAGTGTGCGTAGGTCGAACGATGGCGGATACGGGGCAACGAAGAGTTTGGCCTTCGCAATCGCTGGTTTTAGGCCAACCATGTGCAATCGATCAGTGGGTGGTGGCGTATATCCTGTGGCATACGGCGAGGTGGTGGTGTCGCCAAGAGTCGTGAAGCAGCGAGTTGCACTGCATTGCCACAGCGATGTTATTTGTTGTTGTAAAAAAGCGGGACTCAGTGGGGCGAAGCGCAGCATGGGCGCGGCATTCTCGACAGTAGCGGGTAAAGTGCCAGCGACGCCACTGCCACCACCACATCCGGCCAGAAGCGCGGTCATCATGATGGTCATTGGCCACGCAAGTAACGTTGTCAGCCTTACGATTTTTACGATTTTGTTCATTTTGCACCTCCTGAGACGACTGAGAAAAATACTGTATCGGTGCAACCGACCAGTCCCTTTTTGATTCGATCCACTGGTATCTATTGTCCAATATTCATGCTCCATGCTCTGTGTGCTAACGTACATATTAGATTAGTATTCATATTGATAGGTCACACCCAGGCTATTGGCACCTGAGGAACCAGTAGACCCGCTGGCAGGCACGCCAGTACCCACCGAACCTGTCAATTTCAACCCTTTCGTGAGGTCGATCTGCACTGTGGCTTGGGAGTTGCCCTCGCTGACGCCTTGCTTGGCCCCCACATAGACACCCGGGGCAATATAGCGCCCTGCCTCCATGGTTGCGCCAACCGAGAGATGATCCAATCCAAATTCTTTACGCATATTTTCCAGCGGATCACCGATTCCAAAGGTGACGCCACTCAGGGAAGCCAGAGCGGAAGCAATCTGAGCAAGCTCCAACGGACTGAGTTTGGAGGTGCTTCGGCCAAACAACAGTTGGGCGAGAATCTCGTCCTGCGGCAGCGCAGGAACACTGCTCAACGTGATCTTCGGGTGGCTGGCAGTACCGTCCACAGTGAGATTTGCCGTTACGTTGCCCCCTATGGTCGTGGCAAGGAAATACAGTGAGGGGTCTGTCAAGCTGCCTCCGTCAAAACCCACTGCCCCTTTGTTGAAGATCAAAGTCTGCCCCGCCAAGCTAAACTGGCCCTGGCGCAACGCAAAGACACCCTCTGGGTGTGGTGTGATCGTTGATCCACGCAGTTGAATCGTGCCACCCAGTTCGGCCTCCAACCCACGGCCTCGTATATACATTTGTCGGGGCGCATCAATACGCAGATCCAACGTGATGTCCTGCCGAACAACGGAAGACAGCAGCGGCATCAGGGCATCGCCGAGCCTCTGTACCTTCAACACGGCGACGCTGGTAGGCAAGCGTTCGGGAATGCGGATCTCTGCGCTACGGACGCGGACAGTGCCCGCCGCTTCGATCGAACCTTGTAACAGGCCACGGAGGTGGAGGTCGCTGTCCAGAGAGACCGTCAGTCGGTCACTGGCCAAGGGGCGGGCGTTGTCGGCAACCAAGGTAAAATCGATCGGCAACCCTTCTTTGTTCCAATCGACCGTGCCACTCGCTGTGATTTTTCCTGGGCCTGCCTTGGCCACGAACGTAACCAAGTGGATCGTTCCGTTTTGGGCTTCCCATAAGGCTTCGATGTCCGAAAGCCGCGCACCGCTGGAAATGTCCCGCGCCTCCCCGCCACGCAACCGCAACGTGCCCGTACTCTGTAGATCAGATCGAGCACCTACCAAACGTGCCTCCAAAGCGAGTTGGCCCCGGACAAGACGCCCATCGGCTGCGAGTAAAGGGTCAAGGAGTTTCAAATCCAAGCCGCCTCCGGCCTGGAGGTCAAACAAACCCGCCGCAGTCAACGGAACCTCGCCACTGAGGTGCAAATCACACGCTTGCCCACTGCGAAGATGGGTTTCGACATGGGCCACTGTTCCGTCCAAGCGTGCGTTGGCCGTCAGATCAACGGGTGTTAGCCCACGAAGAGAACCCGTTCGCATCTGTAGACCTTCTGCTTCGAGTGTCACCAAGCCAGAGGGATGGGCAAGATCGCCGATGAGGTGGGCATCGGCATGCAGGATGCCGGTGGTGTCCAGCGTCGGGTCGAACTGTTTGGCAAGAGCACTGGAGACATTCCGCAGACTGGCGGTCAGTTCGAGTGTAGGGTAGATCCGACCCGTCAATTCCAACACTGCCTCCGCGAATCCCAGCCGTAGAGGATCAACGGCAAGACCATTGGCAAAATCTAGGCTCGTGGGTTCGAGTAGATGCAGGATTCCCCCCTTCCAGTCGCTCTCTAAGCGGGTCAGGGTAAGTCGACGGCTGTTGGCATCCAGCGTGGCTTCTGTCTTTACATGGATCTTTCCTGCGCTAGTCTGCCCATCGGCAGACAAATGCAGACCCAACGCCGCCCATGATCCGGCCATATCCAACTGGAGGGTGCCTTGCACGGCCCGTGTCACGATCTCACCCAGATCCAGGCGTCCCTTGAAGACAGGCTGGTGAATCGGATCGCGGATCGCCAGCACCAAACGGGTTTGCCCCACCGTCCCCACCCCGACCAGACCAGCATTGTGTGCCTCGATTTTCAGCACTGCTTGTGGTTGGCCCGTTCGCTGTCCCGTTTCGAGGGTTTCCAGATTCACATGCAGAGTGCCCTGCATCGACTGGCCAAGCCAGGGCCGCAGATCCGTAAGCTGGCCCATGTGGAGTTCGATCTTGCCCAAGGGCCATTCCGCACCTTTTGGCAGATGGAGGCTACCCATACCTTGTGCGCTCTTCCAATGGGCACGATCTAGGGTGACGTGCACCGTTCCATCGGCGGGAGCTTGCGCGGTGAGCGTCAGTTCTAAAGGCGAACCACCCAGCACGCCCCGCGCAGTGATCTGGCCGACGGGTCGGTTCGGTACGCCGTCCAAGGCGATCTGTGCGTGGAGGGGAATACGGGGCAAACTCTTCGTGGCCCATTCGCCGTTCAGTTCGGCATGCACGGAGAGGTTGTCCAAAGGGCCGTTGACCCGACCTTGCGCAGTCACCTGACCCGAAGCGTCCACCATGACCGCCGCCAAATCGTTCAGGGAGCATTCCCACCGGGCATTGGCCTGACCCGCGACCAAGGTACCTGCTCCCGAAAGGGTCAATGTGCTGCCCTCCAGACGCAGACGGGAGATCGTGATGTCCGACCCGTTCAACGCAACGGCAACGGCAAGCCGCGTCCGATCGCCTAGCAGCTTGGCCCAAGGCGTTGAACCACTGATGATAGAGAGGAGGCCGTCTGCGACCAGGGTGGTCGTTACGCCGTGTGCCATGTGTAGGATGTGTAGGTTCAGCTCTGCTTTGCCCTGTAGGTTTTGTTTTCCTAGGGCGGCAAAAGGGTGCAAATCCGGCAGGATGAGGGCCACGTTTCCTTGGAGGTCAGTACCCAAAGTCGCTTTTCCTTCGGCTGCGAAGAGGGGATGTTTCAAGTGAAATTGGAGGGGCCAATCCGACGCATCCAGACGCAAATCGGCTTGAAGCGTTACGGGTGTCGCTCCCAGGAGATCGGGTTGTGGGGTGGGGAGACTGACTCCTTCGATTTCACCATGCAACGCCACCTGTCCTGCCTCGCCTTGCAGATGGAAAGAGAGGGCGCGGACGGTCGTTCCAGCAGCGGAAAGATGGTCAATGTGGAGCGTTCCCGTGGCGGTGGGCGCGGTGAACGCACCCCGCGCCTGGATCTCCAACGCGATGGCCTGCCAAGAGAGGTCGGGCCGAGGTTGCATCGCCGGAGCAGTGGCGGACAGTATCAGTTCGTCGATGCGTTGGCCATCAAAGTCCAAGCGGCCTTGGATGCTGGCCTGTAACGGCCCTAAGACCAACGTCAGTTGGGTTTGCAGTGCCGACAGTGGGCCTTCCAGCTTGGCATCTATGGAAATCGCGTCGAGTTCCTGAATCCCTGCGAAAGAGGCGATCATCCCGCCTGGCGGTTCTTCTCCCCCTACCTTTGCTTGTAGCTGGCCGTTCTCGTAACTGCCCTGCAAGGTATACACCCCAGGCCCATCCAAGCGATGTATCGAGAACGTCCCCTGAGCTTGGGTCAAAGAAGCCAGATAGCCCTGACCGATTAGGGAGACGCTCGCGGGCTTGACGGCCACGCTCTGCCCTAGATCCAAGCGATCCACCCGCACGCTTTGCAAGCGGATGGCCACGGGCAGCGAAAATGCGACGGTGGCGGGCTTTTTCTGAGAGCCGTCTGGTGGGAACCGATCCAGCACAATATGCTCAACCTCTAGACGGTCTAGACTCGCTTCACCCACTAGCAGACGCATGGGTGACCAGTCCAGGGCCACTTCTTCGAGGATGAGCCAAGCGCCTGCCTCGTCACGCCATTCCAAGTGCGCAAGACGCAGTGCATTGGGAAAACGCCCCGACAAACCGCTTACTACAATCTGTCCGCCACTCGCGTCCGCGATGCTTCGCTCGATCCAATCCCGCCCTGTTTGGGTATTGCCTAACGCCAGCAATACCGTCAGAACCAGCAACGGTAGGCCGAGCAGTAACCCCAATCCCCATCCGATCCAAAGCAGCATTCGTTTCATTTCTTACGATACCTATCTGTCCAATGCGTCACGCGATCCCGCTTGATGCTTTTAGCCTTTGATAAACCCCTTTCCAGACAGGGAAGGGGCTGGGGGATAGGGTGTGCTGTTTTTGATCTTGATGATCTTGATGATCTTGATCCTGAAATTGATCCTGAAATTGATCTTACTCTTACTCTTAATCGTAACTGCTCAGGACTACTAAAGATCATTCAAAAACGAGTCAAAAGTCAGTCAAAACCAGCAGATTACCTCTCCCCAACCCCTCTCCTTTCAGGAGAGGGGCGATCTGAAAATCAGAACCTCGTTCTCTTTTTGCTTGCGATCCAATCTGTCCTGAGCAGTTACGCTTCTATGTTAAAACGCCTGTCCAAGGCCGAGATAGACCTCGAACGAATGGTTCCCTGGTTGTTTATTGACCGGAAAGGCGACATCGAACCGGAGCGGGCCAAAGGAGGTGTAATAACGTAGACCCATTCCAGCACCGAGCCGCCATTGACCGCTGAAAGGATTCCCCCCTGCATTGACCTGGCCGACATCGCCAAAGGCTATCATGCCATAGTGTTCCCCAATACGCTGGCGAAATTCTATGGTGCCACTTGCGAGGGCAATACCGCCCTCTGGTTTGTTGTCGGGAAATTGCGGCCCGATAGATTGGTATTGATAACCACGAACCGTGGCGCTGCCACCCGCATAAAAACGTTTGTCTGGCGGCATCTCGAATCGATTGGCCCACAACGCATTGCCAACGACACCACGCAAGGCGAGCAGGCTACGGCCTGGTGCAGCCAAATCGAAATAGGTTGATCCAGAGATCTGGATCAAGGCAAAGGGTTGACTTTGGTCTTTGCCCAAGGGTTGCACAGGCGTGAAGGAGAGCGTGGTGCGAATGCCTTGGGTGGGGTTGAGCAGGTCATTGCTGGTGTCGTATTTCAGCGCCATGGGTAAACTCAGCAAGGTGTACGGACGGTGTACCTGCTGCTGGGTGATTTCCGATTTCTCCCCCGCCAGATCGAGGGAAGCCAGCCAATGCTCGTGCCATTTCCGTTGCAGCGACACATTGAAACGGATGGCTTTCTGGTCATAGGCGTCTAGACTCTGTTGGAGTGCTGCCAGTGTCACCTGAAGCGATTGGTCGGGCTGGTAAAAGTCCGGTCTGACGAAACCGACCGATCCGGTGTAACCGACGCCGGTCGTGCTGTTGCCGCCGATCTGATTCACCGCACCGGACAGATTCAATTGTTCAGCATTGCCGAACAGATTGCGGTGCTGCCAACGGGTAGCGAGACTGCCCCCCAAGTCAGTGGAAAAATTCGCATCCACGCTAACGGCACGTTGGGGGCGCTCGGTAAGATCGATACGGATAGGTAAAGCTCCATCCCCATCCACGGACTCGGCGGCAGTGATGCTAACCGAAGAAAACACCCCTGTCTTGGCGAGCGCCTGCCGAGCCGCTTCGATGGCCTTCGGTTTGAACGGATCGCCCTGGGCAATGCCTACGTGCTGACGCACATAGGATTCGTTCACGTCCTTCAATCCGGTTACGCGGATTGACCCCAGAGCGAGACGTGATCCAGCATCCACGGAATAGGCAATGTCCAAGGCATCGGCCTCGGGTATAAGCAGGGCCGTGGGTTCTTTGACCGTCGCGAGCGCGTACCCTGCGTTCCGCAGTGCACTGAGCAAGCGATCCCGTCCAGCGAGCACCGCAGCGGCGAGGGCTGGCGCACCGGACACCAGCGCCAGCTTGTCCCTGATTGGATCTGACACCTCGCCTCGGATCTCGACCTTGCGCAGATGGAACAAAGGGCCAGTATCGAACGAGATACCGACGACCAGCACTGGCTCAGGCGGTGCACGTGTGATGAGATCGAGCAGTTCAGGATCCTCCAACGGGCGGCCAGCGATACGCATCTGGATCGTGGCCTTATAAAACCCCTGGCTGTGCAATGCGGCAGTGAAACGTTCCAGATCCCCTTGCGCGCGTGCTACCAAGGCAAAGGGGCTGACTGGGGCATCTTCCCGCAAACTGATTAGGGTAGAGGAATCAGCAAGCGCCTGGTCAAGCGTGGTGCTGCCAGTCTTGGCCAGATCGACCGCGTAAGGCTGAGGATCGGCACCATGGGCACTGCTCACCACCAGGCTTAAGGCGATGAACAGGGGAGGGGCTTTGCTGTTTTGTTTTGTGGGTTTCGTTAGATTTCCTTTGTTTCAGCGTTCTGTGTTAGCCAGCTTTGCAGTAACGGTTGACCAGATTGTCGTTGCATATTATGCGGAGCGAGGAGAACTTGTTGGGCCTGAAGGATGAAGGCCATCCCCTTCTGATTCTCGATGATTTTGAAGGCAGGCGTTGCTGAAAGTGTATGGAAATAGATAACCCAAGTTGCCACCTATCAGGCGACGAAGAAAGGCGGCACCGACGCATATCCTGCCGACAAGTGCTGACCAAGGGAAAAGTACAGCAATTCATCCCTATGAAATCCCAGTGTATTATAAAAAGCCAGGTGTAAAAACACATTCAG
>CAIJYR010000049.1 GCA_903824965.1 uncultured Thiotrichales bacterium | reverse complement strand
CAAATGGCTTTACGCCGTGCTCGGTTGCCTTACGTTTTGTCTCAGCCCGCGATACGGCTGCGGACATCGACAAAACGTACGGCCCTCACGGCTACGCGGGGCTCGTCGCACTACGCTTCGCTCCATGTGCTCCTCGAAAGATGACAGCTGTTCCTGTAATGAAGGCGGCTGCCTTGAGTTTCTTCACGTCCTTCTGAATATCGGAAATGCCAGTCAATGGATCCAACACATGAAGTACCATCCCATCCTGTGCTCCGTCTTGTTTCACGATGAGAAAGGGGATGGCTTCGCTCTCGAAATGGAACGCAGGCGCCGAAGTAGGCATCCCAGTCCATCTGGATAGGTTTATGGGATGCACTTCACTCTTTTTGTATCGCAACATACGTGCTTCTGTCGGTAATTCGTCAAGTCGATTGTTAGGCATAGCACGAAGGAACAAGCTTGGACGCCGCGTGATAATCACCACTCCGTACTCGTCGGTGATAAACGAGTCTGTTATACCCAGTAAGGGAGCCAATTGCTCAGCATCTATTCGAATTGCAACCACCCCAATAATATGACCATCACTGGTAATGGGAGACGAAAGAAATAAGCCTGGCTTACCCGATTTTCTTCCGAGTAACAATTGATACCCAATCTGACCCTTGATCGCAGTTTTGAAATAATCACGATCTTGGTAATTCGTACCGAGCAGACTTTCTGAGGTACCAAAATTGCTGGTTGCAATACAGTGACCGTTTGCGTTTAGAACAAAAACAACATCAATCGTAAATTGGTTGGCTTCCCTCTGTAGAACACGCGAGAGAGCAACAATGTCCGGCTGCGTCAGAAGCAGCGCCGTGCTTGTGGTGGCATCCCCATGAACACGTACGGCATCGATCACCTCATTGTCATAAGAAAAATGGATAGGTAACGCACGCAAAAAATCAATACGCTGGTGCAAATTATAACCAAGTGCGTCTACCCGGGTATTGAGTATCTTGTAACGTGCCTCGACGAGCGTCTGGATACGATCCTCCACAAGCCAATCGCCCATCATCACTGCGATCATACCCCAACACGCCAGCAAGGGGACAAGGATGGCAAGGTGTCGAATAATCTGCTTTAAGCCTCTAGGGGATTGCATACTATAAACACGCGGGATTGGGTGTCGGGGTCACGACCGTCACATGAGGGGGCGGTTCTTTGGTAAATTGCACTCGATGGCTCATTTCAGGGGTCATATAGACGTTGCCTGCTTCATCCACCACAAGAACATTGGTCAAACCCATTTGGCTGGCAATGCTAGACCAACAACGAAGGCCCCCGACCACCATGCCTTTGGTGGAGGCATCACTCCAAATGCCTTCTGGGTAGATCACAGTTGCGGAAACAATGCCCTCTACTGGCATTCCGGTACGGGGATCGAGGATGTGGGAATAACGTTTCCCAGCGTATTCGCGGAACCGTGCGTATCCGCCAGAGGTGTGCATCCCTTCGGTGGTCGGTCCTAGATCCACGGCAGCGAATGCGCCATTGCCTTTTGGATCACGGATACCAATGTGCCAGGGTTTTTTGCCATGGCTGCCGATGACTTGCAAACCACCCCCTGCATCGAAAATGGCATTTTCAATGCCCATCGTCCGTAGTGTGGCGATCACCAAATCCCCCGCATAGCCCTTGGCAATGCCCCCAAAATCAAGTTCCACCGCAGGATTTCGCGATCGAACGGTATTGCCGTCGATGCTCAAATCGAGCGTGGAGGGATGTTGTGCCACCAATCTTGCTACCTCAGCGGGGGTAGGAATCACGCCGCCTGGTGGAATATCCTGGTGGAACCCCCACAACCCAATGAGACGACCGATGGCGGGGTTAAACATACCACTACTGCGCTTTTCTGCGTCTTGGGAGGTGCGAATGAGGGTGATCAAATTGGGACTGGCTTGGAATGGCTCACCCTGGGCGATGGCTTGGTTCAGTCGCATCACTTCACCCGGCTGCCAGGCGTGCCAATCGCGGTGCATCGTTTGGAGGTCGTTTTCTATGGTTTTGGATGCTGAACGTGCCAACGGTTCAGGAATCCCCCACAAAGTGAGATCCACCATGGTTCCAAAGATATAAAACGTTTGCTCAAAAAGCGGATCGGGCGTTGGCGAACATCCCACGAGCAACGCGCCAAACAGTGCTGGGAGGAACTTTGAAAGCAAACGCGTACCCAAAACATCAGCACGATGCCCAGGCGGTGGTGTCGCGCTTACACCAAGCCTGCTACTATCACGATCCAGTCGATGGCTTGTGTTCATAGTGGGGTTACTCATGCTGATTTTGCTCCAACTCATTTCCATGCTTTTGGTTATTTTGATGGCAGCGACGTTGTTTACGAACGCCCTGGAACACTTCGGAGAAAAGCTCGGTTTTTCCGAAGGGCTGACGGGTTCGGTGTTTGCTGCTGTAGCGACCGCTCTGCCTGAAACCGTCATACCCTTGATGGCGTTGTTCGTGGGTACTAGTAATCCAGAGGTCGGTACAGAAATCGGCGTGGGCGCTATTCTGGGTGCACCCTTCATGTTGTCTACCCTTTCTATCTCGCTGATGGCCTTCGCGGTTTTACCACAACGGGGTCTTCGTGGGCACTTTGAACCAGAAACCACGGGCTTGGCGCGTGATCTGAACGTCTTTCTGGTGGCCTTTGGGGTGGCGGCCCTCGCGCTGTACGTCCCGCATGAACAGAAAATGGTACACATGCTGCTGGCGATTGGGTTGGTCAGCCTCTATGTGGTGTACGTCACCCTCACGGTACGCGCTTCTGGGCGATTGGTGACGTGTGGGTGTGGTAGTCATTGCACGACGGCAGAGGATCCTTTGCTGCTGACGCGGATAGGACTGCCTAATCGCTTCGCCGTTATTATTGTCCAACTGCTCTTGGGAGTCATCCTGCTGTTGGGGGGTGCCAAAGGTTTTATCGTTGGGGTGGAATCTGGGGCACAGATATTGGGTATCTCTGCGTTGCTGTTGTCCTTGCTGATTGTGCCGATTGCGACAGAACTACCCGAGAAAATCAACAGCATTCTCTGGATCAGACGCCGTAAGGATACCCTTGCCTTTGGTAATATCACGGGCGCGTTGGTGTTTCAGGGTACGTTGTTGCCTGCCGTTGGGATGGTGCTCACTCCGTGGGCACCTAGCAAAGAGGTGATGGCGAGTGTGGCTTTGACGTTGGTGGGTGCGCTGTGGGTACGTATGATGCTGGCACGAGGTAGGATAAAAACCTGGCACCTGTTGTTCAATACGGCCTTGTACATTGCCTATTTGTTCCTTGTGCTGTAGCGCACTGGAATCGATAAAACCAGCTATTTATAATGATGGGTGTGGTGAATCCTGGTTCTCACCAGCTATTCAATGAATCTTCGGAGTAAAAGAAAGCACATCCACAAGGCGCTCGACAGAGATCATCGGGTTATCAACGATAATCCTAAGCAGCGTCTCGAACTGCGACACCATGTTCAATAACGTACCCTCGGAGAATAATTCTTTCTTACAGACAAACATACCAAAAACGGTATTCTCTCCCTCTGTAAGTACCATGTCCAAATCATACCATGCACCATGATGGATCGGAATGAGATCGGCTACCTCAATCGTGAGTCCACCTAATTGAACAGGCATGGGGTCTGCACGAAATAAAGCACTGCTTTCTTGAAAAATACGCAGCGGCAACAAAGTGAACCAAGCATGACAAAGGACAGTCTGTGAGGGTTCCTCGGACAAATGCAAACGTTCTGCCAACAAGCGCAAGGGAAACCCTTGGTGATCCAAAGCAGCTAGAAGGGACGCATGAACGCTGTGAAGCATCGTCTGGAAAGTAGCCCGTCGTACCATCGTCATGCGGATAGGCATGGTATCGGACACATAACCCACTACGCTGGCAAAAGAAACATCGTTGCGGTTGGCGACATGGGTGGCAACCACAACATCCTCCTCATGGGTGTAGCCGTGCAAAAAGATCGCGAACGCCGTCATGAGTACACCATACAGGGTGCTTTCTTCACGTCGTGCGAGTTGACGCAATTGTTGCGTCAGCGTTGCATTCGTTTCAAAGGGGCATTGCCAACCACGGTGGCTATCTCGTTGGGGGCGAGGATAATCCGTCTGCATTTTCCATTGCGGTGGTTCACCCATGCGTTCTTTCCAGAATTGCCACAATCGCTCACCCTCAGCATTTTGCAGCAATCCCAGGTGCCATTGGACAAAGTCTCTCCAAGAGGTGCTGACGGGCGGCAAAAGGCTTCTCCGATCCGTTCGCAACGCACGGTAGATTTCCCATAATTCATGCAAGAATACGCCAGAGGCGGTGGCATCCATGGCAATATGATGGTGGACAAATAAAAGTAAATGATCCTCCACACCACGGCTCCATAAGCGCACGCGCATTATCGGCCCTGTTTCAAGGTCAAACGGTTGCTGAACCGCCCGTAGAATCGCCTCTGCCTCCCAGCTCCACGGTTGGTTTTCCTCCTGAAGCGCGATGTTGACTACTACAAAATCGAGTGTCTGTGTGGGCAATGTCCGTTGCAGGCATTCCGTTCCGCGTTGTGTATATACCGTCCGTAGTATTTCATGCCGCTCTACCAAAGTACGCAAGGCTTGTTCTAAACAGGGTACATCGATCCGAGAACGAACGTATACGGACAAATGAACATGTAAAAAAGCTTTGTTGGGCACAGTCTCATACCAAACGAAACACTCCCGTTGGTTATAGAGCTGTGGATACCATTCGTTCACGGCTATCGTTTTCTGATGGGCTGTCTGCGTAGGATGGCTAGGGTCTGCATCGTCTGTATCCAGTCTCGCTCCTAAAAAGGCTGTTATCTTCGCAAGGGTGTTATACGTAAACGCCATTGTCGGTGGAAGGGTCATGCCCAAGGTGGCCGATAAACGACTGGAGAGTTGAATCGATTGCAAAGAATCCATAGGCAACGAAGAGAAAGGGGTATGCTCTTCGGGGGTGACACCCAGCAGATCCAACACCAAGGTACGTACATGGTTTTGTAAGAAATCTTTGCGTGCGTCTAGCACTGTCTCATGCCATTGGCGACGTAGCGGTGTGGTGCCTGTCGAGGGGAGGGGGGGCATCGATTGCCACCGATCGCGCAGCAGTCGCCTGAGTATCTTTCCAGAGCGACTCTTCGGAATCTGATCGACAAAATCAACCGTGCTTGGCACTTTAAAAGGTGCAAGCCGTTGGTTGCAAAAATCGATCAAAGCTTTTGCATCGATTTTCTGATTCGGTTGTAGAACAACGGACGCTCGTACCTGCTCGCCCAACAAAATTTCATGCGTTCCATAAACGGCTGCTTCACAAACAGCCGGATGTTGACAAAGGACATGCTCTACCTCAGAGGGATAGACCTTCAGCCCCCCCACATTGACCATGTCCTTGGAACGATCCACAAGGTGATAATAACCCTCCGTATCTTTACGTCCGATGTCGCCAGTACGGAACCAACCCTCTCGGAAAACAGCCTCTGTCTCGGCCTGGCGGTTCCAATAACCGAGCATAGCACTTTTTGTGTGAATGGCGATCTCGCCGATTTCTCCAGGTGCAACAGGGTCTCCTGATTCATGCAAAAGACGAAACTCGGTTCCTGGCAGCGGACGTCCTATGGATCCTGGCTTTCTCAGGGGGTCATGGTTAAAGCTAGCCATACAGGTTTCCGTAAGACCATAACATTCGTGGATGGTCGTCTGGTATTTCTCAAACCACGCACGTATTATCGAATCCGTAACGGGTGCCCCCCCTGAAAGAAAGAGACGTACCGATTGCAGCTGTTCTCGGGTAGCCTGTTCATACAATACGCGGTAGATCATCGGAACGCCACAGAAAACCGTTGCGGCCTCTTCTTGGAGAGCACGCAGGACAGCACCTACTTCCCATTGACGATGCAAAAGAAGTGTAGCACCCGCTTCAAAACAAGGATTGAGTCCGCCGGTTTGCGCGAAACTGTGAGACATGGGCAGACACAGCAGGACGCGATCCTGCGGTACCAGGCGCAAGGTGGCGACAGCCGTTCTCGCGCTGAACACGATGCTCCCCTGCGAGAGTAAGGCACCTTTCGGGAATCCCGTTGTTCCAGAAGTGTACAGGAGCGCGGCAGGATCACACTCTGTTGTGACTGCGGTGGAATATTCTGCAGAGGTTTGTCGAAGAAGTTCCTCAAAACACGGTACATCCCCCTGTGTGCTATCGATCAAAATAACCTGATCTACGATCGATACTGTCTCATGGTCGAGCGTCGTGTACAGTGCAGTGGTTGTAAGTAGGAGTTTGGCACCACTGTCTTCTAGAATGAATGCGATTTCTCGTGGTTTTAGTGCACTATCAACGGTAACTGCGATGGCACCTAATTTCTGCAAAGCGAGGTAGGCGATTACAAATGCAGTCGAATTCGGTAACCATAGGACGACACGATCACCTCGACAAATTCCAAAACCAATAAAACTGTTGGCACCACGGTTGCACTCTGCATTAAGCTGTGCGTAGGACAGCACCGTGTCTCCGAAAAAAATGGCGTGACGATCAGGAAAGAGTTGTGCGCTGCGTTCCACATGCTGTGCGGTGTTTATTATTTCCATGATGAATCTCCATAATGGTTGGAGTGGTTTTGGATAAAACCCGTATATCTGATTGTGATAACCTACAGGAAAAAGCACCGTTTGTCTATTTCGCCTACATCATTCATTGGATTTTGCGGTGGGAACAGAAGCAGATGCTCTGTCCAACGGAATGGAACAGAGAGCATGGATACCAGGCAGAACCAGTTCTATTCTCGGAATGGTTCTGTCTGAAGATTCATTGACGAAATATAATACGGTTACCGCACCATCCTTTGGGATTCCGTTGTGATTGACTCCACCACCGACATAAGCAAAACCGAGGCTGGCCATTCTTTCCTGCCAGGTATTCACATCAAGCATTTCTCTGGGAAGGTAGGCGATATGAAAGATATCATCCATGGTGGACTGAATGTTTTCCGCAGTGAGACCATCTGCGACTCGGAATAGTTCCAAAGTGGGTGCGTCTTGATGACTGGACGCAATCCAGTAGATATCGACGCACACAGACCGATGGAAGCGTTTTGAAAGTTCGGTGGCGACAACTGTGCTGCGCGTCTCAAACAGTATCTTCGTTCCGTGACTCTCAACGGCTTCCTGTAATTCGATGTGACTACACAGAGGCAGCAGTAAGCCGACATGGTGTGGTTTGAGCTGTCGTCGCAAGGAGGTATCTGAGAATGCCATTTCAAGCAATTGCTCGGGAAAACGTACCAGTTCCTGGCCTCGTGCGATGCTAGCGTCAAGTGATTGGGCCATCATTGTCTCCGAGAAACCCTGCCCTGAGGCGCGGGGATGAAAGGAAACGGTTTTAGGTAACCGTCAGTGTTCAGGTTGGAAAGCGTTATTCCCTCGAAGCGTACTGTATGGCGCTCAGGAAAGAGGCGTGTAGCACGATCTACAGAATCGGCACTGTTCATTGTCGCTCCATCAATCTCTTACTGGTATTGCACTACAAAATCTTTGGGTTCCTGCTTCCAAACAGCGCCGTACCCACCCGTACCATCGTTGCCCCTTCAGCAACCGCTGCTTCTAGGTCATCCGACATCCCCATAGAGAGGGAATCCATTTCTATCCCGCGCCTTCGGAGATCCTCAAACAGCGCACGCAAAGCCCTGAACGGGGCGCGGGCACTGCTTTCGTCTGCACCCTCTGCAAGCGGTGCCGGAATGGTCATGAGACCACGTAAACGCAGATTGGGCAACCTCGCCACCGCTTCTGCGAGCGGCCAAAGATTCATCGGCATCACGCCCGATTTGGCCGCCTCACCACTGATGTTGACTTCGAGGCAGATGTTCAATACCCCGAGTTCCACAGGACGTTGCTCACTCAGGCGTTGTGCCACTTTCCAACGATCGACACTGTGCACCCACTGAAACAGGGTGGCAATGGGACGTGTCTTGTTCGACTGGATCGGCCCAATGAAGTGCCAGGCCAAATCGAGATCCGCAAGCATCGGAATCTTTTCTTGCGCCTCTTGTACATAATTTTCACCGAAACAACGCTGCCCAACCAGGGCCAATGCCCGCACACTCTCCGCAGGGTGCGTCTTGCCAACAGCCAGAAGCTGCACACTGCCCTCTGCTCTACCCGACACACGCTCTGCCGCTCGGAGTCGTGCCGTCACTTCTGCGTGTTTGGCTGTAAAATCAATCATGGCGATCCTGGCGATCCTGGCGATCCTGTTGGAGTATTCGATCGATAGACCGGATTTCATCACGTAACCGCGCTGCCTCTTCAAAAGCCAGTTTTTCAGCGCAGCGGTACATTTCTTGTTCTAATTTTTTACTGTGTAACGTCAACTGGATAGGCGACCAAGTGGCATATTCGGCTGACTCGCGGGGGGCACGCACGGGCAGCGTGGCATCATCGCCTTCTGTCAGGATGTTCGCAATCCCCTTTTCTATCCCACACGGCGTAATCCCATGTGCCTCATTGTGGGCCTGCTGCCGGAGGCGGCGCGACTCCGTCGTTTCGATGGCCCGTCGCATGGAATCGGTCTGCGTGTCTGCATAAAGGATCACCCGTCCATGAAGGTTGCGGGCAGCACGACCCATCGTTTGGATCAAAGACCGCTCCGAGCGCAAAAAACCCTCTTTGTCTGCATCCAAGATGGCCACCAGCGCCACTTCTGGGATGTCCAAACCCTCCCGCAACAGATTGATTCCAACCAGCACATCAAAACTGCCAAGTCGCAGATCACGAATGATTTCCATGCGTTCGAGTGTGTCGATGTCCGAATGGAGGTACCGTACTTTGATGTGATGCTCTCCCAGATACTCGGTCAGATCTTCGGCCATACGTTTGGTGAGAGTCGTGACCAAGACCCGAAAACCCATCCCTGTGGTGCGCCGTATCTCGGAGAACAGATCATCGACTTGTGTACTGGCGGGCCGCACCTCCACCAGGGGATCGATCAATCCGGTGGGTCGAACGATTTGCTCCACGAGCTTCTGGGAACGTGCCATCTCATACGGCCCAGGGGTCGCGGAGACATAGATCGTCGGAGGTGATTGCGCCTCAAACTCCTCAAAACGCAAGGGGCGATTGTCCAACGCAGAGGGAAGCCGAAATCCATAATTCACCAAAGTTTCTTTGCGTGCCCGATCGCCACGGTACATGCCTCCCAGTTGGGGTACGGTGACATGGGATTCATCAATAAACAACAAGGCATCGGCGGGCAGATATTCAAACAAGGTCGGTGGTGGTTCTCCAGGCGCTCGCCAAGAAAGATAACGCGAATAATTCTCAATGCCAGAACAGTACCCCAGTTCTACCATCATTTCTAGATCGAACCGCGTCCGTTCTTCCAGCCGTTGCGCCTCTACGAGTTTATGCGATGCGTAGAGGTTGTCCAACCGTTCGCGCAATTCTTCTTTGATCTGCTCAACGGCGGTGAGTATCGTCTCTCGTGGCGTGGCATAATGCGTCTTGGGATGGATCGTGACCCGCGATACACGTCGGAGAGTTCCCCCAGTAAGGGGATCAAAAAAACACAAAGAGGCAATCTCATCCTCGAAGAACTCAATGCGGACGGCCTCCTTTTCTGCATCCGCCGGAAAAACATCCAGCACATCCCCACGCATTCGGAAGGTGCCACGGTGCAGTTCTAGATCATTGCGGGTATACTGCAATTCCACCAAATGATGCACAACCGATCGACTGTCAATACGATCCCCTCGTACCAGATGCACAAGCATCTTTAGATACGCTTCTGGATCACCCAACCCATAAATGGCAGAGACTGAGGCTACTAGAATCGTATCTCGACGCTCCAAAAGCGCCTTAACCGCAGAAAGGCGCATTTGTTCGATGTGTTCGTTGATAGAAGCATCCTTGGCAATGTACGTATCACTGGAGGGCACGTAGGCTTCGGGTTGATAATAATCGTAGTACGAAACAAAATACTCTACGGCATTGTGCGGAAAAAACGCCCGAAACTCCCCGTATAGTTGGGCGGCGAGGGTCTTGTTAGGGGCCAGCACCAAAGTGGGACGTTGTAGATCGGCAATGACATTGGCCACAGTATACGTTTTGCCGGAACCAGTCACGCCGAGTAACGTCATGGCCTTTGTGCCGTCGCGCAGACCCGACACCAGCGCCCGAATCGCCTCCGGTTGATCGCCCGCAGGGGGGAAATCGCTGCATAACACAAAAGGGGAAGAGGTCATCCGATGGGTTCTGATTTCTCAAGAATCTTTACAGAAAGATCATGAAAGTCTTTGTAGCAGGCTTGCACAGCTTCTATGTGAGAACCAATCGCGCCATCGGCATGTTTCAAAAAGAACATCGGTTTCCGGGCATCCATCGCCATGGGCATCAGGCTTCGATAGTGCCTGAGCAGTGCAAGATTATAGGGATCTTGCTTTGGAGTGGGCAAATTGTCAATGGGATCACCAAGAATAGATTCACGGTATACACGGGGGATGCGATCTAACCAACGCTGATAAGCTTTGACAGGACGATCTTCTCGCACACTGTGTTGCATGACCACATACCCAATCGGTTGCATGGCTCCTGTGGGCATAGAAATGCCAGTGCCGCTTGGCAATTCTTCGAGGCGTTTTTTCCAGCCCTTGCGCCATTCTTTCAGGGTTGGGCCAAGATTCTTAAGACCCTGTAATGAAAACAAATCCGGCGCAAGTGGCATGACGACATATTCTGCGGCAATCAGTGCAGCCCGGTTGATCGCCCCCAGATTCGGGCCTACATCAAGCAGGACAATATCCGCATTTTGCTGTTTCGCAGCATCTTGCATGATGCGATGAAAGGCCGTAAGAATGCGAAAGGCACCCAGATCACCGGCAAGACATTTTGGCCAATTCTCTGAGAGCAGGTCTTCAAAGCTCGATAGGGCAAGGTGGCCAGGCACCAGCCCAAGATTCTCATGGATAATCTCTAGGTGCGGAGAAAGAATATCCCCTGTGCGATCTTTCAGCGGTTGTAGGCTGTCGTAAACAGTGCTTTTTTCTGTTTCATCCCACAGTTGCAGCAGTCTATTATCGTCCAGAAACATAGAGCTGAGGTTCGCTTGTGGATCGAGATCAACCGCAAGCACCGAAAAGCCTTGTGCAGCATACATCCACGCCAGGTGATAGACCAGAGAGGTTTTACCCACGCCCCCTTTGTTATTGAAAAAGGCTATGGTTTTCATGATGCACGCTTGCGAATGATAACGGAAAAGGCTCGATCGTCTACATCGAACTCAGCGGGTGGATTGCCGTTTTCTTGCAATGCGGCTTGTGCACGCTGGATGCCGTAACCGAATTTGTTCACATAACCCAGTGCTTTCATGGCTTCGGCCACCACAGGGTTGCGATAACTGTTCCGGCGCGTCAGGGTCTCCTTGGTCACTTCTCCATAAAGACCGCCAGCATTCTGGATTTCGATGCGATCAGAAAACCAATAAAACCGTATCGGCGTATTGGATTGGTAGTCTCTGTGCATCACCGCATTCATGATCAATTCTCGAATAGCGATCTCAGGATAGTCGGAAGCCAGCCTTTCACGCAATGCTGAGATGCGCGTCAGAGACGATTGAATCGTAACCTTGATGCGGGTGTCCAGTTCTCTCAGAACGCTTAACAGATCTCCCGAAATCTCTGCTTGGTTCTCAGGCATCTCGGTCAACGTCTCTCCAGACAACTGCAAATATTGCACATACGCACCAGGAACGAAAAACCGTGGGTTCTTTCCAAACAAGAGTATCCCGCTGACCGTTGGCAATTTATTTCTGAGATCGTAGAACCGTAGCGAGGCCAGTTGTTCTTCAACGGTGCGATGATTGCCATCGATTACCTCAGAAGCAACCACTTCTTGTCGATAGGCGTTAAATAGCGCAAGAGAAAGGTCTGTAAGATCCGAACCATTCACAGGATGTGCATCAAAATCACGTGTAAAGGATCTACGTCGATCCGTGAGTATCCGTTCTTCCTGCTCATTCGCAACGGCCTTGCGTGGGCCGACCCGTATCCACACGCGCCCCCTGTAGCGAACAGGAGGTAGGTCAGAAGGGAGCACTTCCATAACCGCCACCTCCCCTTCTGCGAGAGAGACTTTCGCAACCGTCAGAACTGGCAAGGGTTGTATATTGCCATCCGAACGCAAGGCTCCCAACCTTTGCAGCAGTTGATCCGTAATCTCAAGACCCGTTGGTGCTCCTTCGTCATTGACCCCGACAATCAGATACCCTGGCTTCTGATGATTTGGCAGATCATTCGCAAAGGCACAGACCGCTTCCGAAAACTTGTCGGTATCTTTCGTTGAAACAGTACGCTCAATGCGATCGGATTCCAGATCAGACAGTAAAAGCAATAATTGTTCTGCTGTTAGCATCAACCTATGCCCATTGGAGTACACCCATCACGAGGGTATGGCAACACCATGAAGTGAGCGTGCCGCATCGGAAGCCAGGAACAAAACAATGTTCGCCAAAGTGACCGGAGACACCCATTTGCTAAAGTCTGCGTCTGGCATAGACGCCCTGTTTTCGGCAGTATCGATCACACCAGGCAGGATACAGTTGACATTGATACCAAAACTCTGATTCTCCGCAGCCATCGATTCTGTGAGGGTAATGACCGCCGCTTTAGAGGCACAATAAACACCACTATTGGCACTGCCTTCGAGTGCTGCTCGTGCGGCGACGTTGATGATTTTCCCACTGCCTTGCGCACGCATGTGAGGTAACACCGCACGACTCATCAGAAACACAGAACGGGCATTTACGTTCATCATGGTGTTCCAGATCTCCACAGGGGTTTCGTGGATGGGTAAACCCGCAGAGAAACCGCCCGCAATGTTTGCAAGAATATCAATGCGTCCGTAGTGAGAGATGGTTTCTTCTACTGCATCTTGGATTTCGATTTCATTGGTGAGATCGGCTGCCAGCAACAACATGCCTTCAGCGATGGGCCATGCCCACGCCAGATGTCCATGATCACGTCCCACCAGGGCTAGGTGGGCACCCACGCAACGAAACGCCTCCGCTGTGGCATGACCTAGATTGCCAGCAGCCCCAGTGATCATGACCACTTTTCCTGCGAACCCAAACATGGTCGCTCCTCAAGGGTTAAAATACGGTTGGGGGGCGGTGGCTGTTTTCCAGGCTACTTCTACTGTTTGTCCAGCCGTTGCCGCAAGGTTTCTAAGCGCAGCGGAGTGCCAATGTCCATCCACTCGCCTAGCCAATGCTCACCGCTGACACGGCTATCGCGCATGGCAGCACGCAGCAACGGTGCAAGCGGAAAAGCACCCGGCGTACAACCAGCCCACAGTGCAGGATGGTAAACACCTATCCCTGCGAAGGTCAAAAGAGGAGATGCGTCTAGCGTCACTCGATCGCCACACAGCGCAAAATCACCACGAGGGTGTTGTGGGGGATTGTCCACCATGACCAAATGCGCAAGACCAGCACCCTTCAAACCCCCGACAAGGCGATCATAGGGATAATCTGTCCACACGTCCGCATTGACCACCAAAAAAGGTTCCTCTCCCAACAGGGGCAGAGCGCGAAACAATCCACCACCCGTTTCTAGGGGCCGATCACCTTCTGGCGAATAGACAATACGCAAACCATAGCGTGTCCCATCCCCTACATACGACTCGATCTGGTTTCCCAACCGAGCATGGTTGATCACAACCAATGTAATACCCGCGCCCGCCAAACCAGCCAGGTGGTACTCAATAAGCGCACGTCCACCCGCCTGTAACAAAGGTTTGGGCGTATGATCCGTAAGAGGACGCATCCGCTCCCCTTGTCCCGCAGCCAGTATCATCGCCTTCATGGAAACGTTTCCGGAGGAAGGGCAGGAGGGGTCTCCAGGTGCGGCAAAACAGTAGAATGCAACCAGGCATGGAATGGCGCAAGTTCTGGATAGCGTTTGCAAACCGCCAATACGTACCCAAGGGTACGCGGAATATCCCCCAGATAACCGGATTTACCATCGCGGTGGCACAGGCGCGAAAAAATACCAATGGCCTTAAGATGCCGCTGAACACCCATTCTGTCAAACCACCCCAGAAAGCGTTCGGGATCGTCTTCAGGCAATACGCCCGCTTGGAGTGCCAAATCGTGGTAGCCCACGGCCCAGTCTCGCACCAGCCCTTGTGGCCAAGCAATGTAACAGTCCCGCAACAAGGAGACCAGATCATAGGTCACAGGCCCGGCTACTGCATCTTGGAAATCTAGAATGCCAGGATTGTGTTTCGGAGTGACCATCAGGTTCCGTGAATGGTAATCCCGATGGACACACACCACCGGCTGTTCCAAAGCCGACGCAGTCAGCACCGCAAAAGTCTCTTCTAACAAGGCAAGGCTCCCTTCCCCCAAGGTTAGATTCAAGTGCCGACCCAGAAACCAATCACGGAAAAGCGACAATTCAAAAGAGAGCAACCGTGCATCGTAGGGCGACATGGGTGCCTCTACTGGCCCACATGCCTGCAAGGTGATCAAAGCACCCATGGCGTCCCCATAGAGTCGGGACGCTGTGTCTCTCGTGAGTCGGGACAAATAAAGATCCGTCCCCAGATCGGTCAGAAGTAAAAAACCCCGCGTCAAGTCGGCTTCCAGGACTTCCGGGACATGTAAGCCAAATGTTCGGAATGTACGCGACAAGGCCACAAAGGGGCGGCTGTCTTCCTTATCGGGAGGGGCATCCATGACGATGAGCGTCGAATGATCCCGATGTACCCGGAAGTAACGACGGAAACTTGCGTCAGACGATGCAGGCGTGAGATGAAACTGCTCTGTGCCAAACAAACTGCCTAGCCAGTCGGTGAGTGCTGTGAAACGATCGTTCAAGGTTCTTCCTCGAAAATAAGGTCTATTAGGGCTGCGCGTGAGGCTTGATCCACTTGATGAGCACCTGCCACAGGTCTGCGGACTTAAAGGGCTTGGGAAGGTGATCCACCATCCCGGCCGCATGGCATCGATCACGATCCGCTTGCATTACATGTGCCGTCATGGACACAATCGGCGGACAAGAGGCAGCAGGTAGTTTTGCGCGGATTTTTAGAGCAGCAGTAATACCATCCATGATCGGCATCTGCATGTCCATGAGGATCAGATCGTAACGGGCCTGCTCTACCTGTTCAACTGCCAGCGCACCATTGGCTGCCACATCAACGACAAATCCTGCATTCGTCATCATTGTGAGTGCAATTTCTTGGTTTAGCTCATTGTCCTCTACCAACAGGATACGCGCGCCTTTTCGAGATTCCAGTGCTTCCTTCCATGGCTGTGGGGATCGTGGACGGATCTCTGCGGGTAGTGGGTGTCTTTCCAAGAGGCCGAGGATCGCATCACGCAGTACAGGAACAACGACCGGCTTTACAAGAATTTCGTCTATGCCATTTTCTTGCACCTGTTTCATGGTATCTTCGTGCCCATGGGTGCTGAGCAGGATGGTATGCGGTACTTTTTGTACGCCCAAGACACGTATTTTCTTGATGGTTTCAACACCATCCATTGTTGGCATCCGCCAGTCAATGATCATCAGATCAAACGGGCGCTTTTGCGCCGCATCGATGGCCTCTTGGCCAGAAGCGAAAGACTCCACCACCAGACCCAAGCGTACCAACATTTCCTTCAGAACCACGCGGGCATGTGAATGGTCGTCGACCAACAATACGCGCCGACCATACGCTTCAGGGGGCAAGGGCGGATGGTATGCAGGTTGATCCATCACACGACCACACCGTGCTGTGAACCAGAATGTGGATCCCTGGTTGGGCACACTCTCTACCCCCACGGTACCTTCCATGAGATATGCCAATCGCTTGGAAATGGCCAACCCAAGGCCCGTTCCGCCAAATCGGCGCGTAGAGGATTGATCGACCTGTGAGAAACTCTCAAACAAAGACTGCCTCTGGTCCTCCGTCAGACCAATCCCCGTGTCCCGAACGGAGAAATGAAGCAACACGTCCGTCTCTGTCATAGTCTGTACAGAAATCTTTAGGTGAATCTCACCTTGTTCAGTAAACTTGATTGCGTTGTTACTATAATTAATGAGTATCTGTCCCAACCGCAAGGCATCGCCCATCAGACAAACAGGTACTTCAGCATCTACTTCAAAGATGACCTCAAGATGCTTCTCTACGGCCTTCTCAAGGATCAGCATAGAAACGGTTTCCAGCACCTTGGATAAGGTAAACGTAGCGTAATCGATGGTCAATTTTCCCGATTCCATTTTAGAAAGATCAAGAATATCATTCAGGATACTCAACAAATGTTGACTTGCTGCATGTATTTTACTGACGTAGTTTTTTTGTTGTTTTGAAAGCCCAGTGCTCAATGCCAGGTGAGACATGCCAATAATCGCATTCATCGGCGTGCGAATCTCATGGCTCATGTTGGCAAGAAAATCGGATTTCATTTGTGCCGTTGATTCCGCAAGCTCCCTAGCGCGGTTCAGGGATGCGGCTGCTTCCACTTCTGTGGTAATATTCTGGACTGCCCACACAACACCCTGCGATAGATCACCCACACGGATTGCGCTGCCACTCAACATGCCAATGAACTGAGAACCATCTTTGCGCACCACTGGCATTGTGAGCCGACACACCTCGCCTCGTTCCAGGCATTCATAGCTTGCCCCCACTTCTTGATAGAGTTCTTCGCTGCTATATAAACATCTCGTAGTTTTACCAAGCAATTCATCTTGGTCGTAGCCAAGCAAGGAGAGAAAGGTGTGGTTGCATTTTTGGATTACGCGATTCTTGAGAAAAAAAATGCCTATGGTGGAGGATTCAAAAATCGCCTGTTGCTGCTGGTTTGCTTCCAGAATAACCGCCTCGGCTTGTTTCCGTTCGGTAATGTCTCTGAATATGATCGCGGTTCCCTCAATGTGTCCCTGCTGAACAATGGGAGTGGTGGCATATTCTACTGGCAATGCGCTGCCACCCTGTCGCCAGAATACCTCAGAATCGACGACCCGTGGGACACCATCCAGTCGGGTCTTGTACATAGGGCATTCTTCAACGGGATAATGCGTTCCGTCTGGATAGGTATGGTGTATCGTCGAATGCATCGGTTTACCTACCAACGCCTCTTGCGTATACCCTAACAAAGCAGCGCCCGAAGGATTCACCAGTTTCACATTGCCATCGGTATCTAGATGAAAGATCCCTTCTCGTATCGAGGCAAAAACCAGTTTGATCTGTTCTTCAAGCGTCTTAATCTTACTTTCTGCATCCCGATGAGCGGTGAGATCGCGAAACACAAACACTGACCCAACCAAGACACCATTCCTGTACATGGGTGTGCTGGTATATTCTACAGGGAAGGATCGACCTTCTCGGTGGCACAAAATATCGTCTTGCGTGAAACTCGACAAACCAGTCTGGGCAGTCTGGGCCGTTTGGAACACAGGACAGTCTTCAAGCGAATGTTCTGCGCGGTGTATGAAATGATGCAACGGATGTTCTTTTAGCTCCTCCTCTGTATAGCCCATAAGCGATCTTGCCGCTGTATTTGCAAAGACTGTTCTGTTCTGATTGTCAATCCCAAGGATGCCTTCTTGTACCGATGATAAAATCAACCGACTCTGTTCTTCTAAGGCGAGTGTGCGTGCAAGCAGTTCTGATTTTTCCTGTGTAACCGCCTCGGCGGTTCTGATCAATTGATTCGCGCTATTTGCCATCTGGCCAAGCTCATCCTCGGCGTGTCGTTTCGGTACGCGAATGAACGTGCCACTGTTTGGGATATAACTCGCCATTTGCTGTGCAAGCCGGACAACCGGCCGGATCACCATATGACGCATGATTGCAATGAGAATTATGCTTGTAAGCAAAACCTGAACGAATAACAACGCACTCTGCTGCAAGGCAGTAATCCCCGCTTCATGGCGGATCAGGGCCTCGTTTCGGACGATGATCAATTCACCAATAGGTGATTGATGATCCACAGGCGAATACAGTCGAAAACGACGATCCTGGATATCTTCCCCTGGTATGGCCGTGCCAGCCACTTGTCTGAAACCATCCGCTCCTGATAGTTGAATCGATTTGATGCAGGGTGCGGCCAAGAGACCCGCCATGACATCCTTGGCAATGAGTGTGTTATGAACGTATACCGCAATCTCTGCCTGCGCTTGCACAGTACGCACCAGTTGTGCCTGTGTCTTTTCACTGGCATCCATGCCCACTTGAAAAGCGTAATAGTAAGTCAAAACACCGGCTAGGACAGTAAAACCTATTAAGAAAACAACGACAAAAAGCGTAAACCGCAGCTCAAGGTGATGGTGGAACATGTGCACCTCCCCCCAAACGCAAAAGGATTTTCACACAATCATTCACCAACGTAGCATCCACATACCCCATGGCATTGTGATCGTGGCTGACCGTATCAAGCATCGCCTGTGCATCGGGTAGATGGGAAGGCTGTAACACCTCCCCAGAAAAACGCAAGCGTGCCCAATAAGCATTCACTTGATTGATCTGCATGCCATTGAGGTTCATGAAGAATGCATCACGAACCAGACCGTCTACCATATCGTAGGGGCGAATGGCAACGGAGACCCCTCCCTCAGTGATGCTGCGGGTGCGTCCTAAATAAAGGTCAGACACCTCCGATGCAGTGACGGTACGCAAAGGGTTCTCAGGAGATACGATTACATCCACCTCTGCCTGCGTCGGCTGCACCATCGCAACACTGCACACGCCTAGGCAGCAGAGGAGAGTGAGCAGTGGGCGCATGGCTAGAAGATAAAGTCCACGGTGGCCGTCAACTGATTGAGGTGAATGTCCTGTGTACGGAGGGTCGGCGAGATACTCCTTAGGCCACATCCAGGCGCATGGCTGCGCATTGTGTCAAGCTGCACCTTGAACGCAGCACGAGGGGTAAAATCCCAGCGCACACCGACTGAGAGTGTGTGCTGATCGATGCGTGTGCTGTTCGCCATGTACACGCTTGGATCGCGTAAGCCCTGGTTGAGTGTTGCACCTAGATCATAGGCGGTATCATTCAAGGCACTCTTGGGACGGTACGTGCTGAATGTGAAAAAAGGCATCCATGCCCCAAAATGGCGTCCTAGGCTCGCGTACCCCATGTTACCCTGCGGCACGATGTCTGCCGTCGCAGTCGTATGTCCCATTTCGGCTTGTATCAGCCAGGTGTTGTCATCGTAGGTCGCACCCAGGGTGGTGTAGCTGATTCGCGCACCCTCTAAGGAGACGTGCTGTAGCAAGTCTGCGGCTTGTGCACTCGTCGCGGGCAGATTGGCGCTAGCTACCTGTGCAAGCCCCGCCTGTAGGGGGGCTAACAACGGGATATCGGAAGCCGAAGTAAAACGCGAATAAGCCCCCTTGACACGCCAAGAAGCGGATTGCCACGATGCCGAGAGGGTAGCCAGATTGTCCGTCTTGAAGTGATAGCCGCCACCAATCCCTCCGTTGATCGGCATCCAAACCTGGCTTTTCCCACCCTGTGCCTTGAGAGACCAAATACCGTCACTGCCAGAGAAGTGATAGGCAGCATCGGCACCGTCCACCGAAAAAATCGGAATCCACCCATAGAACTCGGTTGGTGGACGCACCCATGGATAGGCATAGCCCACGTTGCGGTAATCGGCCATCAGAAACGCGTCATACCCCAACCGACCCAGGCGAATATTCCAATTTACCGTAGGGCGGAGGGCAGCATAGGCCAGTGTGATTGTGTTGTTTAGATTGGCTTTATAGTGGTCATACGCAAGCCCCTGTACGACCAGATCAACCCTCGGATCGGGACGAGATTCTATCTGCACACCGAGACGTGAATCCAATCTCCAAGTGGGGCCTGTAGCGTAGCCGTCCTTTGGTCGTTGAGACAGGTCTCGGATGGTTGCAACATCGGATCGGTTGTCCGCTTGGTAGCCCAAGGTTCCAAAACCGCTCACACTGAGGATCTCGCTCGCCCATGTCGGCAGCATGATCAGAATAAAAAGGGGCAAAAACACCCAGATAGGGCGCACCCATGGAAAGATCAGACGATCTTTACACAAAAAAATCTGTTTCAAGGGATCCTACCGTGATCGAAAAAGCGTGCGATGGGAAGAATGTACCACACTCTGGTTTTTCGACGAAGCATTCCGCAGGCTCGTTCGACGTCAATGGGACCAACAGAAAAAGAGTGTACACAGAGCAGGGCCGTTGCATCCAACGAATGGCACCGATATTGCATAAGAGAAGAGATCCCGCCCACCGGACATGCACCATGACGTCACTCGATCATTTGTTACGCAACGAAGCGTTGGACGTCCACTTTCAACCCATTCTTTCCCTGAAACAGAAAGCCATCGTGGGTCTCGAAGCACTGGCACGACCTCATACCATGAACGTCTGCGAACTGTTCCGGCAGGCGACCGAGGCCGATCGCTTACTGGAAGTGGATCGGCTCTGTCGACGCAAAGCCATGGAAAATTACAGTCATTTACACCGCACGAACGAGGTTCGGCCCCTCCTGTTCTTCAACTTCGAGACCTCGATCCTCGACGATGGCATCGTGGGATCCGGTGCTGTCTTGGCAGCTGCCCAAAACGCAGGACTTAAAACCAGCGAGATCGTTATCGAAGTGAACGAAAGCAAAGTGACGGACATCCATGCCTTAGTACGCTTCGTCGAACACCACCGCAAACTCGGTTTTCTCATCGCACTGGACGATCTGGGGGCAGGACACAGCAACCTCTCGCGCATTGTTCAGCTACGCCCTGACATCATCAAGCTGGATCGCAGCCTGATCGATGGCATTGATCACGACTTTGTGAAGCAGGAAACCATGCGATCGCTCGTCAGCCTATGCAAGCACATCGGCAGTTTGGCACTCGCTGAGGGCGTAGAAACCAGCGCCGAAGTCGATACCTGTGCGGCCTTGGGAGCCGAACTCTTTCAGGGATTTTATTTTGGCCGTCCAAGACCTTTGGAGAGTGAAGAGACCGAACTGCCCCAGAGGGCGCGTGAAGCCTCCGAACGCTTACGCAAGGGTGCCATCCAGTCTATGTACGCCCGCCGCCTAGAAGAACAGCACGCGCACGACCTGCTTGAGAAAGCCAGGCGTGCACTGTTACGGAGCACGCCCACACAGTTCGACGCAGTATTGGCCACTTTGGTGCGCAGAGACCCAAGCATTGAGGCCTGTTACCTGCTCAACCAAGACGGCCTCCAGATCAGCGATACCCACATGGGATCGGAGAACGTCGCGCCTGGCAGTCATCTCTTCGCTCCGGCACAGCGTGGTACCGATCACTCCAGTAAAGAATATTTTTTCAGCGTTCTGGAGGAGGGGGTGGATCGTCATATCACAGACACCTACATCAGCATGGCAACTGGGGGTCTCTGTCGCACCCTGTCGATCGCCTGTTGCGAACGATTCGTTCTGTGCATTGATCTGAAAATCAGACTCGGATCGTGTCGTGTCATTGCAGGAAAACCAAACAACGAATACCGCGCACCGCAATTTACCTACCAGATCGCGCCAACGCGATAAACCCAAGGATGGTTCCCAAGGCTGCCAGAGATATACCGGTTCCGCCCATCGGGTGACTCCTAGAGTTGCCGATATACCCTGAATCTACATAGTTTTACAAAAATATCAGCCCTTCAACTACCGTTTCTAGGCTCATCGTTCCGCTCCGCGCTATGGATGGCGCGATTCAGTCGCTCCAGTTCATTACGACTTCCGGTCAGAAGTGGTACCTACCGGGCGGGGAAAAAGCGGGCCACTTTCACATGATTGGTGAAAAGCCCAAAGCCAATGGCCAGATCCTGATCGTTGAGGGATACGCCACGGGCGCTTCCTGTTTGGATGCCTCAGCCACTAAGACGGTGATCTGTGCACTGGATGTTGGCAATCTCCTAGAGGTCGCTCCCGTCCTCCGGGACACCTATCCGGATACCAGCATCATTTTCGGCGCAGACAACGACCAATGGACCAATCTTCCGGACAGAACGTGCAACCCTCTGGCCTGACGTTGCTTTAGGTGTTATAGGAAATGGCTTCTTTTGAGAACAGATGCTAATGCTCCAGAAAATCATCTAATGCACAAATAATAATCAACAAGTTACAAATAGAATCAAACTAGACCAGTGTCAGTTTGTTCGGAGTTTATTGACTGCGGAAACTACGGGTGGCGGTAGTTGCGATCATTATCGGCTACGATAGACAACTCCTTACTGACCAAAAGAGCGGGCCGAGCTTTTCATCAACGAAGTACAAGATATCCATCGGGACATGGGACAGTTGGCACAAGTAATTCTACGATCTCACGCGAGTGATCCTGTAACAGGTATTCTTTACTCCGAACCTGTGCTATTGCGCAACAGTTCGCAGAGCAGATTCGCAATTACCATATTGCTATTGCCTGTTTTCTTCAGAATCGCAATTGTCTATCTCTCATTTGTTGAGATGTATATAGATCCTCTATCAACTCCAAGTGGATGCCTAGGTAGACAAGATGCCAAACAATATACCCCATCTTGTCTACCTAACCAACTGTCTCATCAGGAATTGCACTTCAGTCTTGACTCTGCCAGTTCATGTTCTGTGTGTTACCGAACAGACCATGAGCAGCCGTGAGTTTATTGCTAGTTGCTAGCGGAATGTCACCAGCTTTTCTTTGGACAGTTCCTTGGCGGAACTTGGTGAATGGGATCTCTGTGCCAGAAGCAGCACCTAAAGGTGTTCACTGCGTTTCGGCACTGTATATTGATAACTACATTCATAACTCGTTGAGTTTATCCGTAGCGCCGCGTCATAGAGGTTGTTCTTTTTGTTCATAAGTTACTGGTTATATAACTACCACGACTGATTGATGAAATTCGTTTTGAGGCAGTATGACGCACGCAATGTGATGAGAACATTTTGGATAGGAAGTCATGCAAAAGGAAAGCTCATGAATATCACATTGATTCACCCTGCTGGCGTGTTTCCCGATCACCTTAGTGTATCCGACGGTTTCAGCGTTTGGCATGCTGGTGATGTCAGAATGACTGCGAGGCGTAACCCTGTTCCTACCTTATGGCGGCAAACAGCTATTGCCGCAGCACTTACGTGTTTTTTTGCCGCAAACCAAGCACAAGCGAATGGTACAGCCCCAACGGTGGTAGCAGGTCAGGCAAGCTTCTCCACTCAGGGGAGTTCGCTAAACGTGACCAACAGCCCTGGGGCCATTATCAACTGGCAGGGGTTTTCGATCGGTGCGGGCGAAACCACACGCTTCATTCAGCAAAGCGCCGCATCCAGCGTCCTCAATCGCGTCATCGGTTCCGATCCTTCTTTGATACTCGGGACACTCACCTCCAATGGCAGGGTATTCCTGATTAATCCGAGCGGCATTTTGTTCGGGCATGGTTCGCACGTCGATGTGGCAGGGTTGGTAGCCTCTACGCTCGATCTGAGCAATCATGACTTTCTCGCAGATCGACTCCATTTCGCGCCCAATCCGCTTGCTGGCAATGTGGAAAATCAGGGCAGTATCACCACACCTTTGGGTGGCAGTGTTTATCTGGTCGGCGCTAACGTCAACAACAGCGGCATCATCAGCAGCCCGCAGGGCGACGTGATTCTGGCCGCAGGGCAGTCAGTGAATCTATTCGATTCCAGCACGCCAGGGGTGAGTGTCGAAATCACAGCGAGCGATAACACTGCTATTAACCTCGGCGAGATAGTTGCGCACAGTGGGACGGTCGGTATTTACGGCGCAGCACTTCAGAATGCAGGCATCGTCAATGCCGATCAGGTCGAACGGGATGCAAGCGGCAAGATCGTCCTGCGTGCGACGCACGATGTAACCCTCGCAGCCGATAGTCGCATCAGCGCCAACGGTGAGCAAGGCGGGCAGATAACGGTTCAATCTGAAAGCAGCACCACGATGGTATCCGGCATGATTGCAGCCAAAGGTACTGGCGAGGAGGTGGGCAACGGCGGTACCGTCCAATTGCTAGGCAATCAAGTCGGCTTGGTTACGGCAAACGTTGACGTGTCTGGCATGACAGGGGGTGGTACTGTCTTGGTTGGTGGCGACCTGCACGGCGCAAACTCTGCTGTTCAGCATGCCTCCGCGACTTACATGAGTGCTGATTCCACTATCACGGCTGACGCCATCGCGAATGGCAATGGCGGCAAAGTGATCCTCTGGTCTGACGGCTTCACCAACGTCCATGGGACGATCATGGCTCGTGGTGGTGCGCAGTCCGGCGATGGGGGTCTTATTGAGACTTCCGGGCATCATACTCTCGATACCACAGGCATTCGCGGTAGTGCTGTTGCATCCGATGGTCAGGGCGGCTTGTGGCTGTTCGATCCTGATTCCAATATTTTGATCAACGGGAGCGTAACGACAACCGTGACAGTCTCGTACAATACTCCCATGACTGGTAGCACGATGTTTTCGCCAATCACCAATACAACCAATATTTTAAATACTGACATCAACGCCTTGTTGAACGCAGGTACCGATGTAAGTGTGATAACGACCGCATCTGGCGGTACTCAGGTTGGCAATATCACGGTAGCTCTCGGCATAACGAACTCCTCAGGCGGTGCCAGGACGCTCACGCTCAACTCGGGAACCGGAGGAGGACTGAATGGAGCCGGTGGCTCTGTCATCATTAGTGCGCCAATTTTAGGCACAGGGTCGGGAAATTCTCTTGCAGTCAACCTTATCAACACCACAGCGTCTGGCGGCGTGTCCTTTACCGATACCGGAAACATTACGACAGCAGGTGGGAATATACAGATTCTGGCTAACACCGGAGGAGTGTCGCAAGCTGCCGGATCAATACTCGATTCCGGTACCGGCACTATAACGGTAACGAGTCCCGTCGGTATTATCCTTGGTGGCACTCTGACCAGTTCTAACAGTACGGGTACCGCGATTGTAGTAAACGCTGGCAACGGTACTGCGGCAGGTACTGCCTCTGGTGGTGATATCGACATTACCAGTGGCACCGTCACTCCCACCGGGGGTGGAGGAGCGGTTCTCTATACTGGTGGTTTGAGCAGTCCGGGTGTTTTCGCGGTCGCAGGAGGGGGGGGAAGTGGCAATTTCCGCTATAACAGCAGCCCAATTACGCAGCATTATTTATTGGCGTTGAACCCATCCGCCGTATCGGCAGTTTTTCGAGAGGCGGTAACATTGACAGTAACCCCCGACAATGCGAGCAAGACCTACGGTGCGGACGATCCAGCGCAAAGCTATCAGTCGATTGCAGGATATATCAATGGAGACTCGGGAGGGCTGCCAGGATCCTATGTGCGAACCGCCGGAGAATCGGTAGGCACCGAATCGATCACGCAAGGTACGGTTGCTTCCAATGTCGGCTATTCCATTTCATTTACCAGCGGCCAACAACTCCGCATCACACAAGCCGCCCTCGTTGGCGCAATCGCGAACCAGACGAAGACCTACGGCACGGATGATCCGCTGCTACCCTCGGTCTCGCTCACAGGGGTGGTGAACCGCGCAAACCTCTTGACCTGGAACGGGTCGGTT
>CAIJYR010000048.1 GCA_903824965.1 uncultured Thiotrichales bacterium | reverse complement strand
CTCCTGGGTGCAGTCAGGTGCTGTACATGCCAATGATCGGGGTATTTTCCCCCTATCCGCGCCAAATCGGGGCCAACGCGCCGCGATCCCCACAAAAACGGGTGATCGTATTGGCTTTCCGCCGCCAGGGAGTAATGCCCATAGCGCAACCAGTCTTCCTGGAGAGGGCGAATCATCTGGGAATGACACGCATAACAACCTTCTCGTTGGTACACCTGACGGCCCAGCCATTCTATCGGGGCATAGGGTCGTACACCGGAGACGGTTTCCACCGTTTGTTTGATGAGAAAGAGAGGAATGATTTCGACAAGACCACCGACGCTGATCACCAAAAGAGTCAGGATCAAGAAAGGGAGGGTATTGGTCTCGATCCACTCGTGCTTCACGGTGCACCCTCACGAGCACGTAGACCCTTGACGGCGAGCTTTGCGGCAATGCGTGCATCAATGGCCGCACGCTTGCGTTGTGCACGAACGATGGTGACAGCAAGGTTATAGACCATGATCAGCACACCGGACAGAAACAAAAGACCCCCGACGCCCCGCAGCCCATACGGAACCGTTAGAAAAGCATCGGTTTCCATAAAGCTGTACGCAAGATTCCCATACTCATCCAATGCCCGCAGTCGCACTCCCTGTAGAATCCCCCCCACTTCCAAGGCAGCAGTATGCAAAACGATGGCAAAGAGCGCAATCCAGAAATGAATCTCCACCAAACGCACGCTATAGAGTTTGGTGTCCCAGAGTCGCGGCACCAGGTGGTACACAACCCCAAAGGACATCATACTCACCCAGCCGAGGGTCGCCAGATGGGCATGGCCAATCGTCCAATCCGTATAGTGGGTTAGCGCGTTGAACGTTTGTAGAGACATGTTGACACCCTCCAAGGTCGCCCACCCATAAAAGACCAGGGCCACAGCCATAAAACGCAGCACCGGATCGGTGCGCACCTGCACCCATCCACCCGAAAGCGTCATGAGGCCATTGACCACACCCGCTAAGGAAGGCAACAGCAGCATCACGGAGAACGTGACCCCCAGAGTGACCGTCCAATCGGGGAGCGCCGTCCAATTCAGGTGATTCGGGGCCGCCCACACCGACAGAAAAACAAGCGACCAGAAGTGGAGGACAGAAAGACGATAGGAATACAGAGGACGCCCTGCTTGTTTGGGGAGAAAATAATACATCATTCCCAAAAAAGCCATGTTCATCAGAAAAGTGATGACGTTGTGACCGTACCACCACTGAATCATCGCACTCTGCACACCGGAGAAGGGGCTATACGACTTCATGCCAAACCAGTCGACCGGAAGGAGCAGGTTTTCTAGGACATAGGACAACGCCATCCCTACGAAGCAGGCCAAAAAAAACCAGTTGGCTACATAGAGAGGGGTTGCTTTGCGGCGGCGCAAGGTCGCTACATACACCCAGAGTGAAACCAGCCAAACCAACACGAGGAAGAGCGCGATAGGCCACTCGAATTCTGCGTATTTGCGTGCTTGGGTCTCCCCCAAGGATTCGCTCACCAGGCCAAGCACAAGGATGATCTGCCATCCCCAAAAGACAGACGCAGGGAACATCCCTCCCACTAGGCGCGTCTGGCAGGTTCGTTGGGCGACATAGTACGAGGCCGCAAACAACAAATTGCCACAAAAACCGAATACCATCAGGGTGGTGTGTACCGGACGCAAACGCCCAAAGGTCAACCAGGGGAGATCAAACCCAAGATCCGGCCAGATCAACTCCCCCGCAAGATACACCCCCACTACCATGCCCAACAAACCAAAGACCAAAGACATCACGGTAAACTGGCGGACAACCGCATAGTCATACCGATTTCGCGGACTCGTTGCACCGTAGGCCAAAGCTTCCGTGGACACCATGCTCAGCACCGCTCTGACTGGCCTTACGCCAACCGTTGGAAAACCAAGGTACCGTTTGTGCCACCGAATCCGAAGGAATTAGAGAGTGCTACGTCGATACGTGATGTTTGTGCAGTATTGGCGACGTAATTCAGATCGCAACCCTCCCCCGGGTTGTCCAAATTGATGGTAGGCGGTGCCACCTGATCACGAAGGGCGAGTACGCAGAAAATCGCTTCGATGCCACCGGCAGCACCCAAAGCGTGTCCGGTCATGGACTTGGTGGAGCTCATGGCCAATCGATAGGCATGTGCTCCGAAGACTTTTTTGACCGCCACCGTTTCTGCCAGATCGCCCAGGGCCGTTGAGGTGCCGTGGGCATTGATGTAGTCCACTTGCTCGCGGTTTAGATGGGCATTGCGCAGTGCGTTTACCATGCAACGTGCCGCACCTTCGCCGTCAGCGGGGGGGGCGGTCATGTGGAAGGCATCGGCGCTCATGCCGTACCCTACCAACTCAGCATAGATCCGCGCACCGCGCGCACAGGCATGGGCATATTCTTCGAGTACCATGACCCCTGCGCCATCGCCCATGACGAACCCATCCCGTTCGGCGTCCCAAGGACGGCTCGCCCGTTCTGGATCATCGTTGCGGGTCGACAAAGCCCGCGCAGCCGAAAACCCCCCCACACCTAGGGGACAGGTACACATCTCCGCACCACCCGCGACCATGATATCTGCGTCACCGTACTCAATGAGGCGTGCCGCATCGCCAATGCTGTGGGTACCCGTGGCGCAAGCACTGACGATCGACAGATTGGGGCCCTTGAAACCATGGAGAATCGAGAGGTTGCCTGCCGCCATGTTGACGATGCAACTCGGTACAAAAAAGGGGGAAACACGTCGTGGGCCAGCATTGACCACCGCGCTATGGGCTGATTCGATGCCTGGCAATCCACCCATGCCAGAACCGATGGCTACCCCTATGCGCTCGGCATTGGCCTCCGTCACGACAATCCCTGCGTCTTCAATGGCCTCTTTACCAGCGGCAATGGCGTAGTGAATAAAAGTATCCATCTTTTTCACTTCTTTTGTCGGCAGGTACGCACTCGGATCGAACCCCTTGACCATCGCAGCAATGCGCGTGGGATAGCCCGATGCGTCAAACGACGTGATCGCCCCAACACCACTACGACCCGCTAGGATCCCCTCCCAGGAGGAACCTACCGACAATCCCAAGGGAGACACCATACCAAGACCGGTGACTACTACGCGCCGCTTATCCACTTCGTGCTCCTCGTCGTCGCTGCGAACGGAACAAAAAAAGACTGCCCACACGTACACCGTGTGGCAGTCCAACCCATAGACCCACAGACATGGGATCTTCAATTCTTACCACTAATTAATTCCGGTTTTTCTTGATATAGTCAATGGCCTCTTGAACAGTGGTGATCTTTTCAGCGGCTTCATCAGGAATCTCGATTTCAAACTCTTCTTCGAGTGCCATGACCAACTCCACAGTGTCGAGGGAGTCGGCGCCCAGATCATCGACAAAGGAAGCCTCCAGGGTCACTTGTTCTTCCTTAACCCCCAATTGCTCGACGACGATCTTCTTGACGCTTTCTTCAACGGTACTCATTCATGTCTCCGAGAAACCCCGCCCTTTGAGTGCGGGGAGGAAAGGAGACGGTTTTTCAACCGTCCGTTAAAAACGCCGGTCTTCCCCGGCTGTCAGCCCATAAGGGCATGGTAACGCACACCGTTCGGTGTAGATCCCCTTGCCAATGTTGTCGTTCGTCCGTTGGTGCAAACGGCTTGTCCACCAGTGTAGACAAAAACGACCTGCGACACAAAGATACAACATCCGCCCAGCAGTTCTCAATGTGCTTGTGCGATCTTTGTGGTTTCTTGGCTCAGCTCATGTACATGCCACCGTTGATGTGCAGCGTCTCCCCTGTGATGTAGCTTGCCTCCGGGGAGGCTAGGAATGCAACGGCCGCAGCCACTTCTTGCGGCTGCCCCAAACGCTGCAACGGAATCTGTCCAAGCAAGGCCGTACGACCCGCCTCTGGTAAGGCACGGGTCATATCGGTATCGATGAATCCAGGGGCCACCACGTTCACGGTAATGTTCCGAGAACCCACCTCACGGGCCAACGACTTGGAAAATCCAATCATCCCCGCTTTGGTTGCGGCATAGTTGGTTTGTCCGGCGTTGCCCGCCACACCGACCACCGAAGAAAGGTTGATGATACGGCCCCAACGTGCCTTCATCATCCCCTTCAGCACCGCTTGGGACAGGCGAAAGACCGACGTCAGATTGGTTTGCAGAATCTCATCCCACTCTTGATCTTTCATCCGCAAGAGCAGATTGTCACGGGTGATCCCAGCGTTATTGACCAGGATGGCGACCGTACCGTATTCCTGCTCTAGGCTTGCCAAACAATCCCGCACAGAAGCGGCATCGTTGACCTGCAAGACCTTGCCCGTACCCTTGAGATTGGCTTCTGCCAACGCTGCAGTAATGGCAGCGGCACCCGCCTCTGAAGTGGCGGTACCGATCACGGTCGCTTGCCGCTGTCCCAACGCCTGTGCAATCGCGGCCCCAATCCCACGGCTTGCCCCCGTGACCAATGCAACCCGACCTTCTAGTGACATTGCGTACCCTCGTATCCCAGAGCCAGAACCGTTTACACCAATGCTTCGAGTGCTTGGTGTAAGCTTGCTGTGTCAAATACGCTGCGGTTCTCTAAGCCTTTGTCGATGCGCTTGTTCAAGCCTGCCAAGACCTTGCCAGGCCCAAGCTCCACCACCGTCTGCACCCCGCGATCCTTCTGCGCCCGTACACACTCGACCCAACGCACAGGAGAAGACAACTGACGCACCAAGGCATCTCGGATCGCCACACCGTCGGTCGGATCCGCTACGTCTACGTTGTTGATGACCGGAATCTGTGGACAGGCCATCGCTAGGGTGTCTAACCGTGCACGGAGCCGTTGTGCAGCACCCACCATAAGGGAACAGTGAGACGGCACGCTCATCGGCAACATTCTGGCCTTTGCGCCCGCAGCCTTAGCGACCTCCACAGCGCGGAGTACCGCCGCACGCTGACCCGCTACCACCACCTGACCGGGCGCATTGAAATTGGCGGCCATGACCACCTCGCCCTCTGAAGCAGTGTTACAAGCGGCAACCACCTCGGCATCTGCGAGTCCGAGGATCGCGGCCATTGCGCCTTCGCCTTCAGAAACGGCCTCCTGCATGTAGCGGCCCCTGTCGGCTACGAGCGTCACGGTTGCTGCAAAATCGAGCGCACCCGCACAGACCAAGGCACTGTATTCCCCCAAACTATGACCCGCCATGACCATGGGCAGTGGGCCTCGTTCCGCACGCCACACCCGCCATACTGCCACACCTGCTGCAAGCATCGCAGGCTGGGTGTGTTCGGTACGATCCAGTTCGGAGTCTGGGCCGTCTTGCACCAGACGCCACAGATCGTACCCCAGTGCCGTTGATGCCTCTTCGTAGGTGGCGCGTACCTGTGGAAAAGACTGGGCCAACTCAGCCAGCATACCCACCGACTGTGAACCCTGGCCGGGAAACAGAATCCCCAAACCGGAACGCGGAATCTCGTGTGTTGTGTTTGTCATCGCAAAAAACTCAATAGCGCACCAATGCGGATCCCCAGGTAAATCCGCCCCCAAACGCTTCTAGCAAGACGATATCCCCACGCTGGATACGACCATCCCGCACAGCAACATCAAGCGCAAGCGGCACCGAAGCCGCTGAGGTGTTGCCATGCTGAGCAACCGTCACTACCACGCGATCCATGGACAAATGTAGCTTTTTCGCGGTCGCTTCGATGATACGGATATTCGCTTGGTGAGGAACCAACCAATCTACGTCCTTTTTGTCCATGCCGTTGGCCGCAAGTGTTTCGTCCACGATTCCACCGAGCATCCGCACTGCATGACGGAAGACCTCAGCTCCTTGCATGGACGTAAAACCACTGGCTTCCCGTAAACGGTCATATCCCTGTCCCACACCCCAAGGAACCGTCAGGAGGTTTTTGTGGCGTCCGTCTGCATGCAGGTGTGTAGAGAGGATGCCTGGTTCTTCTGTCGCGGCCAATACGACCGCGCCCGCGCCATCCCCGAACAGAATGCAGGTACTGCGATCTTTCCAGTCTACGATGTGTGAATAGGCATCCGCACCGACCACAAGGGCATAGCGTACGCCGCCCGTTCGGATAAACCGATCCGCTGTTCCAAGCGCATACAAAAATCCGGTACACGCCGCCTGCATATCGAAAGCAGGACAACCATGGACACCGAGCGCGTCTTGGAGCAGACATGCCGTGGAAGGATAGATCCGTGCGGGGGTCGTGGTTGCGACAATGATCAGATCCAGGGCAGAGGCGGGAAGGTTCGCCATCTCCAAAGCGGCCCGGGCAGCGTGCAGCGCCAAGTCCGAGGTGTCCTGTCCTGGCGCAACGATACGACGCTCGGAAATGCCCGTACGTGTGCGGATCCACTCGTCTGAGGTGTCGACCATCTGTTCCAGATCGGCGTTGGTCAAAATCCGTTCAGGGAGATACCCCCCGGTACCTAGGATGTGAGAACGCATCATGCGGTACCCCGTTGTTGCAACAAGGCTCCGAGGTGTTCAAGGATGCGGGTAGGGACAGACTGACGAACCTCTTGAACGGCAGCGCGAATGGCCTGCGCAAACGCAAAAACGTCCGCCGAACCATGGCTCTTGACCACAATGCCCTTCAACCCAATCAGGGTTGCCCCGTTGTAACGACGCGGATCGATGCTGGCACGAAAGGCTTTGAGCACTGGCCGTGCGATCAACCCAGCGAGGCGTGTCATGGGAGAACGCATAAACTCTTTTTTCATAGAATGGGTGATCATCTGGGCGACCCCTTCACTGGTCTTGAGGGCAATGTTGCCCATGAAACCATCACACACCACCACATCGGCAGTGCCCAGATAGATGTCATTGCCCTCAACGAAACCAATATAGTTCAAGTCGCTGCCAGCAATTAATCGTGCCGCTTCTTTGACCTGATCGTTGCCCTTCATTTCTTCTTCGCCAATGTTGAGCAGCCCCACAGTAGGATTGGGATTGCCATCCACCGCAGCGGCCAACACCGTGCCCATGACCGCGAATTGAAAAAGATGTTCCGGCGAACAGTCGACATTGGCCCCCAAATCGAGCATGTGGGCATGGCCTCGAATAGTGGGCAGCGCAGCAGCAATGGCAGGACGATCGATTCCGGGCAAGGTTTTGAGAACATAGCGTGCCGTAGCCATCAAGGCACCGGTGTTCCCTGCGCTCACACAGGCATCGGCCACCCCGTCTTTGACGAGGTTGAGGGCCACACGCATGGAGGAGTCTTTCTTCGTGCGCAGGGCCACCGAGGGCAGCTCGTCCATTTCTACCCGTTGAGAGGCATGGTGCACTGAAAGCCGCGCACCCGGCGCAGCGCCATGACGACCCAACTCTGCCAGCACAGCCTCGGATTGGCCCACCAAGATCAAGGTCAGCTCAGGGGTCTGCTTCATCACCGTCAAGGCGGATTCGACAACCACCGGCAGCCCACGATCGCCTCCCATGGCATCCAACGCAATGGTGATGGATGAACCCGTATTACTCATCCTTTTTGTCAATGATCAGAACTTTGCGTCCACGGTAATAACCGTCGCGACTGATGTGATGGCGACGATGCGTCTCACCACTCTCTGGTTCCGTGGACAGGGGCGGCCCCTCTAGAAAATCATGAGAGCGATGCATGCCCCGCTTCGACGGGGATTTACGATTCTGCGGAACAGCCATGAAAAAACTCCTGAGGATCGAAAACAGATGGGTTGAAAAAAAAACGCCCACGACGAGCGCGACCCGACAGAGCCATTCTGTCCCACGCGCTACGTTCAGGCCCTACGAAACCGATCGTAATATCGAGAAGGGATTGGGTTTTCCCACACCCTCTTGGGGTTCTTCCGCTGCGTATTGCGCCAGCACCGCCCGTGCAGGGCATTGCTCCAGCGCATGTGTCGCAACCACCGGCAGAGAGAGTAGCAGTTCATCTTCCACCACCTCTCGCACGGACACAAATCCATCCTCCACCATCAGTGGATCATAAGCAGCAGGAAGCCGGTCGACCGAATCCAGATCCTCCACCACACAGAGAGACACTTCCCGATCCACCGGGAAGCCAAACGGCGACAGGCAACGCTGACAGAGCAGGCTCAGGTGCGTCGTGATCCGTCCTGTGACAAGGTGACGTCCTTCGGTGTCTGTTCCGAAGCACAAGCGGAAATCAACCCCGCCCTCCGCCGCAGACAACGACGTGACCAGGCGTTCCAAATCGGCCAACGGACAGTGACCGACGATCTCTTTCCCCTGTTCGGCCCATCGCGTTGGATCGATGCGTTCAGGCCACGCTTTCGGCATAATGCGACCTTGACGAACAACACAAAAAGAATCGGCACCCAAGGCTATACACTGACCCTACGGTGTTATACCGCACAGTACGCCTACGCTCGCATTATCCGTGCTGTTTCTTGGCTTGTCAACGGAGCTGCCCTGCATCCTCAAATCCAGGAGATTATCGCGGTTTTTTGTTGTGAGAACAGCGTATACCATTAAGTCGCGGTTTTTGACGGACGGCTACCCAAAACCGTCTCTTTTCACCCCTGCGTCTCAGGGCGGGGTTTCTCGGAGACATTGATGAGGAACAGTGCACTCCTGCGAAGGCTTGTCTGCTGTCTGCCATTAATCATTGCGTCTTGTTCGAGCAGCTCCTTAGACGAACTCCGCGCCAAGGCAGAGCAAGGCGATGCCAAAGCACAATTCGATCTTGGGACGGAGTATGACAGTGGTCAAGATGTGCCACAAGATTTCCAAGAGGCGATGAGATGGTATCGCAAGGCTGCGGAACAAGGAAATGCGATGGGACAGTATCAGTTGGGAGTGGGGTACCATGAAGGAAAGGGTGTCGAACAAAATTATGTCAAAGCCGCACAATGGCTTCACAAAGCTGCAAATCAGGGAGTGCGTGAAGCCCAATTCAACTTAGGGTGGATCTATAGCAACGGAGAAGGCGTACAGCAAAATATGGTTGAGGCACTGAAGTGGTACCACAAATCTGCTGAACAAGATTTTTCTGACGCACAGGCTGTTTTGGGTGATCTGTATTACCATGGAAAGAATGTACAGCAGGATTTTGTTGCTGCATACCAGTGGTGGTCGATTCTGGCTGCCAAGGAGGTAAGCGTTGATAAGCTAACTGCGCTTGAGAAAGAGATGACACTGGATCAACTGGCTGAAGCAAAAAAGCGTGTGGCCGTATGGCGTCCTTTAGGGCAATAATCTGATGAACAATCGTGAGAGCAGCCCAAAGCACAAGAGCAGAATCCTTATTGTGGACGATGTTCCTGGCAACATTACAACGTTGGCAGTCAATCTACAAGAAGAATACGAGCTGATCATCGCAACCAATGGAGGGGATGCCCTAGACGCAGCCTCTCTCGAACCACCGGATCTCATTCTGCTCGATGTGATCATGCCTGGGATGGATGGTTACGAGGTGTGCCGACGAATCAAGGCGATTCCTGAACTGTGCGAGATTCCTGTTATCTTTCTCACGAGCATGAGCGAGATGCAAGACGAACAAAAGGGCTTTGAAGTGGGGGCGGTGGATTATGTGATCAAACCGATCAGTCCATCCCTTGTGCGTGCTCGGATCAAAACCCATCTGGCTTTGTACCACCAGACGCAGAGGCTAGAACAGCAAGTGCTCGCACGCACGGAGGACTTGGTAAAAACGAGACGGCAGATCATCGTTCGTTTGAGCCGTGCTGCCGAATACCGAGACAACGAGACGGGCAACCACATCATTCGCATGAGCCACTATGCTCGCCTGATTGCGCAAGCCGGGGGACAAGAGGAGCGCTTCACAGAACTTTTGTACAACGCTGCCCCCATGCATGACATTGGTAAAATCGGTATTCCCGACAGCATCCTGCTGAAACCAGGCAAGCTTGACGCAAGCGAGTGGGAAGTCATGTGCCAACATCCTGCTATTGGTGCGGGTATTATTGGTCACCATGAGGATGAACTGTTACAAATGGCATACGCCATCGCCATCGCACACCACGAGAAATGGGATGGTACTGGCTATCCAAACCACCTGAAAGGCAACAATATCCCACTGGCCGCACGGATTGCAGCCCTTGCAGATGTGTTTGATGCCCTAACCTCAGACCGTCCGTACAAGGCGGCTTGGTCGGTGGAGGCTGCGGTGCGTGTGGTAGAGGAAGGCGCGGGTCAGCATTTTGATCCACACTGGATTACGCCGTTCCGATCTGCTTTGCCAGCGATGATACGCATCAAAAGCGAATACGCGGGATAACCTGTGGATTTCCCCTGACCAAACGATGACCAAGAGGGCTGTTCTGTTATGCACCGTTTCTCTATGGCGCATGTGAGCACCGAGCGAGGCGCTGCGGTGGTTGAACTGTGCCGCCAAATGGATCCCCTCCCGACAGGGGCCAATATGGGTTTTCTCTATGCAACGGATCACTACGCCGACGAATTGGATCTCCTGGTTACAGAACTGCGGGGTCGCACCGGGATTCCCCACTGGGTGGGAACGGTGGGGATTGGCCTGACGGCCGGTGACGAAGAGTATTTTGATGGCCCTGCCATGGCGGTGTTGGTAGGTGCGTTTCCCGAACATGCTTTTCGCGTTTTCGCAACCGATACACAAGGACTTGCTTCGGTGACACGGATGCACGGGGCTTGGTATGGCTCTGGTGGGCGTCACTTGGTGATCACCCACGGAGATCCCCACAATCCCCATACGCCTCAAATCGTTCGCGCTCTGGCGGAGGAGATTCCGGGTGGTTTTTTGGTAGGGGGTGTGACGTCCTCGCGTGGTCGGTGTGTCCAGGTGGCAGACAGTGTGGTGCAGGGTGCACTGTCTGGAGTGATGTTTGACGAACGCGTAGCGGTTTACACGGGTCTGACCCAGGGCTGTACGCCCATTGGCCCTTTTCGCCGCATTACCCGATGCAAGCGCAATGTGATTCAGACGCTGGACAATCAACCTGCGATGGAGGTCTTGCGCAGTGACATCGGTGAACTATTGGCGAGAAATCTGGCCAACATCACCGGCTATATTTTCGTCGGGTTGTCTGTCCCTGGCAGTGATACGGGCGACTACACAGTGCGCAACCTGCTTCCCATCGACCCGCGTCGTGGTTGGATCGCTATCGGTGACTGGCTGCCTCCCGGGAGATCTCTCTTGTTTTGTCGGCGCGATGCCAACAATGCTTGTGATAACCTAGAGAAAATGTTGCAGAGCCTCTTGCGTCGTTTGCCCCGTCCTCCCCAGGCTGCGCTTTATTTCTCTTGTCTCGGTCGAGGACAGCGCATGTTTGGAAAGTCCGGCGTCGAACAAAGCATCCTCCGACAACACCTAGGCGACATTCCCTTGATCGGTTTTTACGCCAATGGTGAAATCTCACACAATGAGTTGTATGGTTACACGGGTGTGCTTGCCGTTTTCCTCTAATCTAAAATGACGTGGAGTAGATTCTATGGATCAAGACAGCATCCAAACTTTGAGTAAAACACTGGCTGTTTTTGCAGCAGAGAGGGATTGGGATCAATACCATTCCCCCAAAAATCTCAGTATGGCCCTGATTGTGGAAGTATCTGAATTGCTGGAACATTTCCAATGGTTGACCGATGCAGAGAGTCGCACCTTGCCCATGGAAACGCATGAAGCGGTGCGTCTTGAGATGGCAGACGTATTTATTTATCTGGTGCGTCTTGCGGATATTCTCGGCATCAATCTTTTGGAAGCTGCCCGTGATAAAATTGCCCTGAATCGGGTGAAATACAAAGTGTGATGTATTCTAATGGCCTGAACTGGGAACCACGAACATGAGTATCAACGACAAGACTCTGGCAGTGATGAAGGCGATCAACCAAGCGTTGGCGACTCGGGGGTGGTGCTTGGTGCGGGGAGGGATCGGAGTGGGGAAGACCAGCGCCATTCGAGAGGCACTGCACCAAACCGGATGGGAAGCCCTGTGGAAGGGGTGGCCTGCGCTGGAGGCACAAGAGACCCGAACACAGTTATCGACAGAGGCAAAAGAATGCTTGGTGCTCGATGGACTGGTCGATGAATGGGCACCAGGGGAAACGCAGACCTCCAATCCGTCTTGGACTGCCTTTTATGCTGCGACAACGGTGGCGATGGATCGTGCCAAGCTTGGTCTGCTGACCATTGTTTGTGTCGCTGTTCAGGAGGAGCAGGGCGAGATACATCCAGACTTGGAAAGTCTCCCTGGCTGTGTGGTAGTGACGTTGCGCTAAGCATTTTTAACACCCTTTCCCAGATCGCCCTTGTCTCTGGAGCGCCCATTGAACATGTTCTCGCACAAGCGCAGAAGGGTGGGTGGTATGTCGCTGGAGCACCGCGATCGTGGCTTCATCGTTTCGTGAGGCATTGCCGAGCGCCACGGCAACATTGCGCAAAAAGCGTTCATGCCCTATGCGTCGGATTGCCGAACCTTCTGTGTGCCTAGAAAAGGCTGACTCTGACCAGTCCATGATCTGTACCAAAGGCGGTGCGTCCAACCCGTGTCGTACCGCAAAATCCGACTCTTGGGTGTGGGGTGCGAAACGATTCCAGGGGCAAGCCAGTTGGCAATCATCGCAACCGTAGATCCGATTGCCCATAAGGGGGCGCAGTGCTTCTGGAATGGAACCGCCAAACTCAATCGTGAGGTACGCAATACAGCGGCGTGCGTCGAGTCGATACGGGGCAACCAGCGCACCGGTTGGACAGGCATTGAGGCAACGTCTGCAGCGTCCGCAATGGGAAGGGGAGGGCGCGTCGGTGGGGAGGGGAAGGGTCGTGTAGATTTCTCCCAAAAAACACCAAGAACCTGTTCCACGCGCTATGAGGTTGGTGTGTTTGCCGATCCAACCCAGACCCGCTTTTTCGGCCAGTGCCTTTTCTAAGACCGGTGCACTGTCGGTAAACACACGATACCCAAAAGGCCCAACCCCGGCGGCGATGCGCTGCGCCAAGGTCTCCAGGCGTTTGCGCAACACACGGTGGTAATCGCGCCCCAGGGCATAACGAGAAACATACCCAAGCGTCGGATTGGCCAATACCTGTTTGGGATCGGCCGCAGAGGAGGGGAGATAATCCATGCGTGCAGAAACGATCCGGATCGTCCCCGGAACCAGCGCGGCGGGTTGGCTTCGCTTGATGCCGTGCGCCGCCATATAGCCCATCTCTCCCTGATAGCCCTCCGAAATCCAACGGCATAGGTGCACCTCCGCCGCAGAAAGATCCGTATCTGCAATGCCGACCTGCTGGAAACCAAGCGACCGTCCCCAGGTTTTGATCTGATCAGCAAGGGTGGCGTAGTCATCACTGCCTAGGTACACCGATGCTTTTTGCCTTTGATAAACCCCTTTCCGATGATTCAGGGAGGGGCTGGGGGAGGGGTTGATCTTTTTATCATTCTGAATAAAACCTTCAGGATCATCTTGATATATTTAAGACACCTATGCTACAGTGTTTTTTCTTTTGATCATGATCCAAACACAATAAGGATCCTATATGTCAGAAAGTAAGAGCCACATCGCAGCAAAGAAAAAAGCAGCGGGTAAGGGCGGCGAAACCGAAGTACCGCTTCCTGGAGGTCGTCGCCTCGACGCTCGTACAGCAGATGGTAAGACGGCAACGGAAATCGAGCGTAGTGGAAAACAAGACAAGCTAGTTAAGGCAGTTCAGCGGCTTAAGACATCCGGATCTCCAGAAAAAGTCCTGCAAGTACCTCAGAAAGATATGCCTACGGCGACTAAAGCTATGGAAAAAGTTGGAGTTTCCGGTAAGGTAAAAAACATGGGAGATAGAAAAAGCATTACTGTAAAACCAAAGAGGTAGCGGGAAAAAATGCTTCCACATTTTGTTAGAGGAGATCATTTTGAAACGCCCATCGGTGCGTTCTTCGATCGCGTTTAGGCTCCAAACAAAAACAGGCTGCGAGGCAGCCTGTGTATAGGATGCCCATCAGCGGATGATGCCGCGCGTAGACTTTGATAAAGCATCAACCAACAGACCTACTTCGGGACACTCTACCGTCATTTCATGCAGACGTTCGATGGCCTGTTCCAAGGTGAAGCCAGAACGGTAAATGACCTTGTAGGCTTGCCGAAGCTGGCGAAGGGTTTCGCTCGAAAAACCACGACGGCGCAGACCCTCGGTGTTAAGACCATGCGGGCGGGCCATATGCCCAGAGATCAACACGTAGGGGGGGACATCCTGACCCACGACACTGCCAAATGCCGTGAAGCAATGGGCACCCAACGTACAGAACTGATGTACCAGGGTAAAGCCACCGAGGATTGCCCAGTCTCCCACATTGACATGCCCCGCAAGAGACGCAGCATTCGCAAAGATAGAGTGGTCACCTACTTGGCAATCGTGCGCGATGTGAACGTAGGCCATGATCCAGTTGTCGTTGCCGATGCGAGTTACGCCACCGCCCTGCACGGTGCCACGGTTGATGGTGCAATACTCACGGATGGTATTACCGTCACCAATCACAAGCTCTGTTGGCTCACCGTTGTACTTTTTGTCCTGCGGGGCATCGCCAAGGGAACTGAATTGAAATATCTGGTTGTTGCATCCGATGCGTGTAGGCCCTCGAATCACCGTATGCGGCCCAATTCGGGTACCCGCACCAATCTCCACATCAGGCCCCACAATGGCATAGGGGCCGATGACGACATCTGGAGCCAAAGATACCCCAGATTCTATTATCGCACGGGGATCGATCAACGCTCCCTTCCCTTTTGTGTAGAAGTATCGGGCAGAACGGACGGTTCAATTTCTCGCTCAACGCACATCATTTCCGCACTGGCTGCAATGGTTCCATCCACCTTGGCGGTGCCACGAAACTTCCAGACACCTCGCATGGTTCGCAGCACTTCGACATCCAATACCATCTGATCCCCCGGTTCAACAGGCTGCTTAAACCGTGCCTTGTCCACCCCAACGAAATAGTACAACGACTTTTCGGAGGGACGCGTACCCGTGGACAAAAAGGCAAGAATGCCCGTGGCCTGTGCAATGGCTTCCAGAATCAGTACCCCCGGCATCACCGGACGGAAGGGAAAATGCCCCTGGAAAAAAGGCTCGTTGATGGTGACATTTTTAATGGCACGCAACGACTTACCAACCTCGTAGTCCAACACGCGGTCAACCAACAGAAACGGATAACGGTGTGGGAGATACTGCAACACCTGATGAATATCGAGGACTTTCAAGGAGCCACCTCTGTTAGCTATTCCCCTTCAACAGGGTCGCCAGTTGTTGTTCTACCACTTGCAAGCGACGCGCCATCGCATCAAGGTGATGAAAGCGTGCAACATTACGGCGCCACTGTCGGTTGGGTTTGGCAGGAAGATTGGAAGAATACACACCGGGTTCGGTAATGGGCTGGACGACCATGCTCATGGCGGTGATATGTACATCGTCACAGATATCCAGGTGCCCCGCAATCCCCGCCGCACCCGCGATGGTGCAGCGACGCCCAATACGAGCACTCCCTGCAATGCCGACACAGCCAGCAATGGCCGTATGCGCACCAATGTGGCAATTGTGGGCGATCTGCACTTGGTTATCAATCCGTACATCTTCTTCGATCACTGTGTCTTCTAGGGTGCCTCGATCTACCGTACTGTTGGCCCCGATCTCTACATCATTGCCAATGATCACACCACCGACCTGTGGGATCTTAAACCAGCGTTCTCCGTCCTTGGCCAACCCAAAACCATCGCTGCCGATGACGGCACCGGGATGGATCACCACACGATCTCCCACCTGTACCCCGTGGCACAGGGTTACGTTGGCGATGAGTTGTGTCCCTGTGCCAATCGAAGTCCCAGCACCCACCACACACCCAGGGCCAACGATCACCCCCGCGTGGATTCTCACACCCGATTCTACGACGGACAACGGGCCAATCCAGGCACTTGCGTCGATCTCCGCCCCCGAAGCCACTACAGCGGTCGCATGAATACCGCGTGGAGCGGGTTCCATGGGGTTCAGGAGGGCCGTTGCCTTCGCAAAGGCAAGGTAGGGATTCTCGCTGACTAGGGTGGGCACCGGACAGTACGCAACGTCTGCAGTGCCAAGGATGACGGCTGCTGCCCGGGTATGGACGAGGTGGCGGCGATAATGCGGATTGGAGAGAAAACCAACGTCTTCTGGCCCTGCTTTGCTCAACGTCATGACACGCCGCACCAGTATCGTGGCGTCGCCCGACAGCACCGCGCCTATATGACTGGCCAGCTCACCCAACGTCAGCATCGTAGCCACGGTTACTTCATGGCCTTCAGTTGTGCGAGTATCTCTCCGGTCACGTCGACCCGATCACTCGCATACACCACCCCTGCCGTGAAGATGAGGTCAAATTTTTCGGCACGTGCCAAATCTCGGATCACATCACCCACCTGATGGTTCAGGTTGGCCAATTCTTCGTTACGGCGAATGGTGAGATCTTCGCGAAACTCATCTGTCGCACGCTTGAGATCACGACGTTTGGCCAACACATCGCGTTCTATTTTGGCGCGTTGGGCATCGTCCATGGTTGCGCCATCACGTTCCAGTTGATCTTCGAGCTTTTTCAGATCTCGTTGTGAAGTCACCAATTCATTCTCACGAGGGGAGAATTCGCGATCAAACTTTTTACGCAACGCCTCCAACTGTGGCGCTTCCTCTTCAATCCGCGTCATGTTGACAAAGCCGATCTTCATCTCCGCCCATACGCGCACCGGAGACAATAAACAAGCAACCGCGAACACCGCAAGCAATGAGCAAGACCGTTTCAAACGCTATCTCCGCATTTTGTCTAAGAATTCAGAACGATGTACCGATCGTGAATTGGAACATCTGTTTGTCATCCCCTGGTTGGGCATTGATGGGCCTCGCCAGGCTGAAGGCCAATGGGCCAAGAGGGGATTGCCAGTTGAGCGCAACACCCGCAGTATACCGTAACCCTCCCGCAGTAGAAGACTGCGTAGTGTCGTACACGTTACCGAAGTCCACAAAACTACTCAAGCGTAACTGTCGGTTGTCCTTCGCAAACGGGGCAGGGAACAATACCTCCGCACCACCTACAACACGCACATCGCCCCCCAACGGCCGCCCATCCGACACGTTGCCCGGTTGGTTGACCTTCGGCCCCAAGGTGTTGTCACGGAATCCGCGTACCGATCCGATACCCCCTGCGTACAGGCGGTCAAAAAAGGGCAACGAATCGCCTTTTTTGCCCCACCCCGCACCATAGCCAAGCTCACCCCGCAACAGCAAGGTGAACGTCTCCGTGATCGGATGGTACCAATGGTGACGGTACTCCACTTTGTAGTATTCCAAGTCGCTGCCAGGAACCATCATTTCTAGGGCGGCATACTGCCACACGCCTTTGTCCGGAGAGATGGCGCGATCACGGGTGTCGTGCGACCAAGCTGCCGTCCATTTTACATCGTTGAACCGATGACCATAGGTGTTCAAGTAGTCAATGTACACCGTTGGGGAACTGTCGGTGATGCTGAGGTTATAATTGTCGTACCCCAAACCCAGTTGTACGCTGTCAAATTCGTTGACCGGAATCCCAAAAGAAACACTCGTACCGTAGCTGTTGGAGGTGTAAGAAGCCAGGTTCGCACGGGTTGCATCGGTCGTGCGATCATACGCACCAAGGGTGCGGCTGATGCCATCCGGTTTCCAATAGGGATCCGTGACAAAAGCACTGTAGACACGGGTAATGAGGCTGTTATTAAAGGACACCGATACCCTATCGCCGGTACCTAGGAAATTGTCCTGGTTAAGGCTGGCATTCAGAATGATGCCCTGGCTCTGCCCATAGCCAACACCCGCCATGACGCTGCCAGAGGGATGTTCGGTAACGTTAAAATTAACGTCCATGACGTCCGGAGCGCCCACCACCGCTGGGGTCTGCATCGCGACCTCATCAAAATACCCCAGCCGATCCAAGCGTGTCTTGGAACGCTTGAGCTGACTCGCATCCACGGCGGCCCCTTCCATTTGGCGCATTTCTCTGCGTAGCACAACATCTGCTGTCTTTGTATTGCCAGAAAAATTGATACGACGGACGTAGGCCAGTTTGCCTGGATCGACAAAGAAAGACAGCGAAACCTGGTGGGTCTGCTGATCCACTTCTGGTACTGGATTCACATTGGCAAAGGCATACCCGTCGTTGCCCAAGCGGTCACTGATCGCAGTCGCAGCGTCGGTTACTTTGCGCCTAGAAAACACATCCCCTGGCTTAAGATCAAAGAGCGCCCGCAACTTGTCTTCGGGGACGACCAGAGTGCCCGCAAGCTTGACGTCTTTGAGGGTGTAGATCGCTCCTTCGGTAAAATTGAGGGTAATGTACACATCTTTTTTGTCCGGCGTCAGCGAAACCTGCGTAGAATTCATGGTGAAATTGAGATAACCACGATCCATGTACCAGGAACGCAACGTCTCTAAATCAGCCCCCAGTTTAGATTTAGAATACTGATCGTCTTTTGTGAACCACGAGAACCAACCCCCCGTGTCCAGATCCATTTGTTTACGCAACACGGCATCAGGGAATGCATTGTTGCCAACCAAGGCAATTCGGTGGATGCGTGCCGCATGTCCTTCCGTGATGGTGATGGTAATGCCTACCCGATTGCGCTCTAGGGGGGTTACGGTGGTCTGGATTTTTACGCCATATTTGCCACGCCCAAAATATTGACGCTGCAACTCTTGCTCAATGCGTGAGAGCATCGAACGATCAAAAACACGCCCCTCCGCAAGCCCCGTGTCTTTGAGCGCCCCTTTGAGTTTATCGGTTTCGATTTCGCGGTTTCCGGAAAACGTGACGCTTGCAATGGCCGGGCGTTCCACCACAGCGACCACCAACACACCGCTCTCTTGTTCTAAGCGCACGTCTTGGAAGAAACCCGTTTTGAAGAGCGCACGAATGGCTGCCGCAGAACCCGTCGCATCCACCACATCACCCACCTTGAGGGGAAGATAGCTAAAAACCGTGCCGGGAGCTATGCGTTGCAACCCGTCAATGCGAATGTCACGGACGGTGAAAGAGTTCGCTTGGGTCAGTGTGGGATCCATGCCCAAGGCAACGACCAACAGCAGGAAGAACAATCGCGTGATGGAATGGCAGCGGCTCATCAGTGTCTCCGAGCGGGTGATGAAAAGAGACGGTTCAGGCATAGGGGGGTGGGGTTCGCCATGGCGAGTGGACACTCAAAAGCCGAGGAGTCGGTGGAAATCATTGAATATCGCAAGCGTCATCAGGCCCAGGAGGAGGGCACCCCCCAGCTTTTGCCCCAAAGCCATCACCCACTCCGGAACAGGGGTACCAATAATCAGTTCAATCAAATAATACAACAAATGCCCCCCATCCAAGATAGGAATCGGCAGCAGATTGATAAGCCCAACACTCAAACTCACCAAACCCAAAAAAGCCAAGAACGGCGCAAGACCGACTGCCGCCGATTCGCCCGCGACCTGCGCAATGCTGATCGGGCCTGAGAGATTCTCCACCGACGCCTGACCCGCTAGCATTTTGCCAAGCAAACGCAGGGTCAACACCGACATCTCCCAGACCTTGGTCACAGCAGCATGCAGCGCATCCACAGGCCCGTACCGCAACTCCGCACGCAGGCGCTCGCCATAGCCCTCTGGAATACGCACAGAGGCCCCAATGTGTCCGATGGGCTTTCCTTGTGGCAACGACCGAGCGGTAGGTACCACCGTCAGGATTCGATGTCCACCACGACGTTCTACTTCGGTGCGGATGGCCTGTCCCGGATGGGCGCGGACGTATTCTACCCACTCGTCCCAATACGCAATCGAGCGATCATCCGCACGGAGTATCCGATCCCCAGGCTCGAATCCTGCCTTCAAGGCTGCTCCCCCAGGTTCCAACGCCTGGAGGATCGGTGCTATGGGAGGGCGATCCGGGTGCAATCCCAAGTGGTGCAGGACATTGCCCGGATCAATGCTCATCAATCCCTCGATGTTGAGGATCCGCATATGATGCTGACCTGACAGATCCACCGTCTCGATGCGGATCATCTCTTGATCCATGGCTTCTTGCAGCAACGTGATCGTGACTGCGTCCCACGTAGGCGTGGGACGACCTTCCATGGCTATGATCTCCTCGCCCCTCGTAAAACCCGCACCAGCAGCAGGGGTGCCAGGATCGGCAGCACCCAACAACGGCCGCACACCCACAACACCCACCATAAACATGATCCAATAGGCGCATACCGCAAACAACAGGTTCGCAACAGGCCCCGCAACAACCACCGCCATCCGCCGACCTACGCTCTGTCGATTAAACGCACGGTGAAGTTCGTTCTGTGGTACAGGTGCATCGCGCTCGTCCAACATGCTCACATACCCGCCGAGGGGAATGGACGCGATGACATACTTAGTCTGATCAGCACCCCCACAACGCGACCAAAGGGGCTTGCCAAAACCCACTGAAAAACACAGCACCTTGATACCGAGGCAGCGTGCCATCCAGAAATGTCCGAATTCGTGAATGGTCACCAACAAACCGAGGGTGACGAGGAAAGATCCAGTAGAGAGTAGCAGTTCGTTCACGTTGTTGGGTATCGTACCGCACGAGCCAGAGAAAGCGTTGCGACCTCACGCGCCGCAGCATCGGCCTCCGACACAGCCTCCAAGGTATCCGCTGCCCGTATGGGGAGGGCATCGAGTACCTCACCGAGGATCCGCGCAATGTCGGTAAAGCGAATGTGTCGATCCAGAAAGGCCTGTACCGCCACCTCATTGGCCGCATTCAGCACAGCAGGCGCAGTTCCGCCCTGCTGTAAGACCTGATAGGCCAGTGAGAGGCAGGGAAAACGATGCTCCTCTACAGGTTCAAAGTGCAATGCCTGTAGAGCACAGAAATCAAGACCACGCACACCTGACGCCATCCGATGAGGCCAGGCCAAGGCATGTGCAATGGGAATGCGCATGTCTGGATTGCCCAATTGTGCAACAACGGAGCGATCCTCGTACTCTACCATAGAATGGATGACACTTTGTGGATGAATCAGGACATCCACCTGATCGGGTCGTGCGTCAAACAGCCAACAGGCTTCAATGACCTCCAAGCCTTTGTTCATCATGGTAGCGGAATCGACCGAAATCTTGCGACCCATCACCCAATTGGGGTGGGCAATGGCTTGTTCTGGGGTGACGTGGGGGAGATCGGCCAAAGGCCACGTTCGGAAAGGCCCCCCCGATGCCGTCAACAACAGACGGCGTACCCCGTTGCCAGGCAGCCTGCCGTTCGGAAGACATTGAAAAATCGCATTGTGTTCGCTGTCGACCGGCAGTATTGTGGCGCCGCAGAGACGCGCCTCCTCTATGAACAAACGCCCAGCCATGACAAGCGATTCTTTGTTCGCGAGCAGCACACGTTTGCCTGCACGTACCGCCGCGAGTGTTGATCGCAGACCCGCAGCCCCCACAATGGCCGCCATGACCTGATCAACCTCTGGCAAGGCAGCGACCGTGGCGAGTCCCTCTTCGCCGGACAAGACGATGAGTTCTGGAAGGATCGTCCGAACTCGGGATTGGAAGTCCGTTGCAGCATCGGCATCGACCAACACGGCATAGCGTGGTCTATGGCGCTCGCATTGTGCCAACAAGCGATCCACAGAACGATGGGCGGTCAGTGCCACGACGCGGAAGCGATCAGGGTGACACGCCAATACTTCCAGGGTGCTGCGCCCAATGGAACCCGTGGCCCCTAACAGGGTCACGCCTTGGGGAGAGGTGACGCCTAGGGTGTCCATGACCACAAGACGACCAAGCCGAGTACGAAGACAGGAGAAGCGGCCGTAAGGCTGTCGATGCGATCCAACACACCCCCGTGGCCAGGTAGGAGGGTACCGCTGTCCTTGGCACCTTGTGTGCGTTTGAGCACACTCTCCATGAGGTCGCCGAGCACCGAGGAGAGCAACGTCAGCACGCACAAAACCACGAACATCCCCCCGCGTTCCATGCCAATAGACAACCACCAAACGCCGACCAGGGCAGCGAGTACCGTTGCGAACACAGCCCCCAACAATCCTTCGATGGTCTTGGCGGGGCTGACGTGTGGGGCTAAGCGACGCTTTCCAAAACGCCTACCCGCAAAAAAGGCAGCACTGTCAGCCACCCACACCAAAGTCATCAGAAACAGGGTATAGTGGTGGCCGTCTGAACCCTCAGGCAGAAGCCGTCCACTGTGGAGCACCACCAGGGCGGCCCAGGCGGGAACCAAGATCAAGAATCCGGCCAATGCCTGCACAGAACGGATTCGCCACCAGGGTGGTAACGCTGGATAGCGCCACACAAGGAAGAGTCCGACCATCCATACAGCGACAGCAACGATCAGCAAACCGATTGTGGTTCCTGTGTCCTGCACGAGAAGCCAACCCGCTGCAAGCCCACCGCCTACCAAAGGGACGTAAACCGCACGATTCATCTCAATGAGGGCTGCCCATTCGGAGGCACCCAACAGCACCACCGCCCCAAACAAAACGGCCAAAAGAGGCGTCGGCAACGCAAGAATCAATGCTGTTGCAAGGGCTATGAGGATCAGACCTGTCGCAAAACGTGTACGAAGAGACGTGTTTGCCATCAAACCACCTGCGCCTTATCCATTTGCTCTCCGGTACGTCCGAAACGACGCTGGCGGGAAGAGAACCACTGTACGGCTTCCTCAAAGGCGCTTTCACCGAAATCCGGCCAAAGAATATCCGTAAAATACAGCTCTGTGTAGGCGAGTTGCCAAAGCAGGAAATTGCTGACACGCTGCTCGCCTCCCGTTCGGATAAACAGATCGGGTTCTGGCAAAGAGCCCACGCACACTTCCCGCCCAAAATACTCCGCCGTAATCGCAGCAGGGGCAATGGCACCAGCTACCGCTTGTTCTGCCAATCGGCGAGCAGTTTCGGCGATGTCCCAACGTCCGCCGTAATTGGCCGCAATCACGAGCTGTAAACCCGTATTTTGCGCAGTCTGTGCTTCTGCAAGGCGTACCTGTTCTTGGAGACGCTCAGGCAATGCTCCATGGGCACCAATGATCTGAAGCCGCACATTGTTCCGGTGCAAATCGCGCGTTTCGCGCTGCAACGTGCGAATGAACAAGCCCATCAACAAATCGACTTCTTGGGGGGGGCGACGCCAATTTTCGCTGCTAAATGCGAACAGGGTCAGCACCTGCACGCCACGTCGACTGCACACACGCACCACTTCTCGCACACGCCCAACACCCGCACGATGCCCCGCAAAACGGGGAAGATGACGCTGGCTGGCCCAGCGTCCATTGCCATCCATAATGATGGCAACATGACGGGGCATGGACTCTGGCGTAGAGAGAGGCGCGGACACGGACATGGGGTGGTGGGCCTGTGGCGACTACACTTCCATCAGGTCGGTCTCTTTGACGGCAAGGATCTTGTCTACCTCAGTGATGTTTTTGTCGGTCACTTTTTGAATTTCGTCTTGGGCGCGTCGCTCTGCGTCCTCGGAGATTTTGTGATCTTTCAGCAGTGCTTTCAATTCTTGGTTCGCGTCACGTCGCACGTTCCGTATGGCTACTTTTGCGCCTTCTCCTTCGTGACGCACGACTTTGATCAAGTCACGACGACGTTCCTCGGTCAGAGGGGGAAGCGGCACACGAACGACCCCTCCGGTCGTGGTTGGGTTCAGTCCGAGATCACAGGAGCGAATGGCTTTTTCTACCACTGCAACCATGTGCTTTTCCCAGGGGGTGACGGCGAGTGCCCTCGAATCGGACGCTACCACATTGGCCACTTGGCTGAGGGGCACTGTGTTGCCGTAATACTCGACCGTGACATGGTCAAGCAAACTCGGATGTGCACGACCTGTACGTAGCTTACCGAGTTCGTTGCGCAGAGCCTCTAGGGTCTTTGTCATGCGCTGAACGGCGCTTTTTTTGATATCGTCGGTCATCAATCTCTCCGAGAATGTAAGGATTAGCTGGTTTTCTGCGTCATCCCCTCTCCTAGACAAGTCGGAGGGGACTCGCGATTCGATCTTATCATCAATGTCTCCGAGAAACCCTGCCCTGAAGCGCAGGGATGAAAGGAGATTTGCTTTCACAAGACCCGCCTTCAGGCGGGGGTGGTTGACGGTGCGCCCAATCAGTTACGGTGCAATAGCACAATCACATCATCGTGATGGTCAGTTGTTTCCCCAGTGCTGCCGCTGCTCGTTCCAACTGTTTTAGTGTGGTATTGCTTCTGGGGTGTTCCAACCGCTGCACCGATGGCCAGGACGTGTGTAGCGCACGCGCCAAATCTGCTATGGTTCTTCCTTGATCCTCTCTTGCATGACGCATGAGCAGCGCCGCTTGCACGGTGGCCTGTGGGTATGCGACTGGATGTGTGCCTTGAGACGAGGGAGGTGGAACAGGCTGGCCGTCCGCCAGGCGTTGTTCTATGACCAAAGAAAGAACCTCTGCGGCGTTGAACGCTGCCTCTTCCATGGTTTGTCCTTCGGTGAATGCTTCGGGGAAATCGGAGAACTGTACCAGATAACCGCCGCTGTTTTGTGGCTCAAGGGTGTAGGGATAAGCGGTGTTCATAGCAGCGTTACTCCGGTTTGCTTCTCTATTTTCTTGAGCAGACCCACCCCAATGTCCTGCGCACCGTGAACCGGGACGGGAACCGTAACCTCACCCTTCTTCATCATGTGGTGGCTGCCGTTGATACGGGTTTGCGACCATCCGTTAGCCTTGAGGATTGTAATGACTTGTCTGCCGTTCATCCTTAAAGCACCTATTACTGATCGTCGAGTGCCCTGCTGCTCGTCATCCGTGGAGGCACTCCGGTTAAGTGGATAGCCTAGACAAAACTATATTAGATGCGGAGAGTGAATGGCTAACGTGACGATGAAAGCGATTGTTGTAAAGATTGTGACGCGCAAACTCCATTTGTAAGCAGATAAACGATAGAGAACCTCTTTAATCCTTATATCTGTCATTTCATCTAAGTCATTACGATCGCTGTCTAGATCACATATAAAGATGCTTCGTAGACACCCTAAGGTCGCAAGTAAATAAAGAAACAATTCGAGTAGGAGTGCGCCTCGAATTGGGTCATGCTGACCGGTTGTTGTATAAAATATCGATAGGATAGCCATCATGATTGAAACGTGTGTTAGTAGGGATGATGTTTTCTGACCAATTGCATCCATGTAGTAAACGGTTGCGCTTCCTATACCTTTACCTTTTATGTCCGAGAGGTGAAGAAGGTACAAGCGAACATCCTTAAGCTGTTTATCTTTATAGATAACCCAAGTTGCCACCTATCAGGCGACGAAGACCGCATAAGAAATATGATATTTCAGGCTGCGAATTGAAAGCTG
>CAIJYR010000047.1 GCA_903824965.1 uncultured Thiotrichales bacterium | reverse complement strand
CACAAATGGCTTTACGCCGTGCTCGGTTGCCTTACGTTTTGTCTCAGCCCGCGATACGGCTGCGGACATCGACAAAACGTACGGCCCTCACGGCTACGCGGGGCTCGTCGCACTACGCTTCGCTCCATGTGCTCCTCGTGTGCCCACCAGGATTCCGCATAATGTCCATCAGCAGCAAGCAGCTGTTTATGGGTACCTGATTCGATAATTCGGCCATCTGTCATCACGTAGATCATATCGGCATGCATAGCCGTGGTAAAACGATGGGTGATCATCAATGCCGTACGCCCTTTGCTTAGTTCGCGGAACCGCGTTAGCCAATCAGACTCTGCCCAAGAATCCATGGCACTGGTCGGCTCATCCAGGGCGATGATTGGCGCATTGCGCAGAAAAGCCCGCGCCAGCGCTACTCGTTGCCATTCTCCGACGCTCAACTCATCGCCGCCAAACCATTTCCCTAGGATTGTTTCATAGCTTTTTGGTAGTCGCTCGATGGGGGTCGCCGCCCCGGCGGCCCCGGCGGCTATTTGAATACGCTCGATACTCGGATTTGAAGCCCGATCCCCCATGGCAATATTTTCCCCCGCAGTGGTGTGATAGCGTACGGGTTCTTGAAATAGAACCGTGATCTGTTGCCGCAATTCGATAATATCCAATGCCCGCAGATTCACATCGTCCAACCGAATGGTGCCTTGCTGCGGATCGTAAAAACGACAAAGCAATTTGATCAGTGTACTCTTTCCAGCACCATTGTGGCCAACGATGGCCGTCACCCGATCGGCTTGTAGGATTATGGAAAAGTTATCTAGTGCGGCGCGTTCGCTACCTGGATAGCGGAATGTAACCCCATCAAAACGGATTCCTTTTTTTAATGGTGAAGGGAATGGTTGAGGATTTTGAGGCGTACCGAGTTGTGGTTGCATGGATAGGAATTGGAACAGATTCTCCAGAAAAAGGGTACTCCGGTAGATGCGACCAGTGCTCCCCATTAGTGATCGGAGCAATTGTTGGCCTTGTTGGAATGCCTGATAGCAGAGAACAATATCGCCAAGACTTACCATTCCCTTCATTGCACGCATCAACATCCAAACCATGCCGATCAATCCCCCCAGCCAAGAGAGAGTACTAGCGGTCAGTTCGGCGATCATTTCATCCCATGCCAAGGTGAGACGACTATGACGCAGCTGTTGGCGTAAAGCCTGAAACAGCCCTTGGTGATAATCACCAAGATCAAATAAACGCATCTCCGGCGCACTACTTCGATCCGTCAGCAACCAATCGTAATAGTGAGTCAGTCGCTCGTTAATCGTGTTATCCAGAAGCCATTGGTGCTGGCGCAGCACATAGCGGCGAATGGTCCAAAGTCCTGGTAGGGCGCTACCAATAAGCAGCAGTGGCAGCCATGGCGTATATTTAATTAGCATACCCGCCAAGATAACTAATGTCAGACTATTTTGAATCAGGGTGCCAATGCTTTCCAGCAAAGAAATTGGTTGAGAGAGGGCTTCTCCTCGTGCGCGGTGGAGCAAATCGTAGGAAGCTGTGTTCTCGTAGAAAGCGATATCAAGTGATAATGCACGGTCTTGGATCAGAGTATGAATGCTATCCCGCACCAATTCGGCTTGAGCGGATCGTACCCAGCCGATCAGACTGGTCAAAAGCTGGCTGATAATCCAGAGTAGACCGATAAGCGTAATCGGTAGCCAGGCACGCACAAGATGGGTAGCGACATCCTGACGTACTAATGTGGTTGCTAGTAGATCCACCGTTTGTTGAGTCAGGTAAATCTGTGCGGCCGGAACCAGACCCTGTAGCAGCAACAGGATGCTCCAGGCGATGGTCCAGACCGGTGCCGCTTGCCAGACCAGACCTAGTCCTCGGCTTATGATTGGGATGCTTTTGTATAATTTTTGTTGCGATTCTCTGATCACCCGCCGCGTTTCCTATTGATTATTCTGCATTCTGCTGTCTTGGAAGGATTCGTTCATCTACCAACAAGCGAAATGGCCGTTGGATCTTCCATTGACGTTTCTGGTCATCGTATCGCCCGATGATATGTTTTCTAAATAGAAGACGATACCGATCCTGGCCTTGGGTTTGGAAAACGACGACTTTTACCTGGAAGGAAGCAGGCAACCATTTGGCGATCAATCCGTAGCGAGACAGTGCGGAATAGAGGGGATGCAGCAGATGAAATAGAGCATTACTAGGAATGCGTCGCCAATGAAGCCAATAGCTTATCCATTGACCTTGTAAGCCTCCCGCAATTTCCCTCCGTTTCTGGCCACGCCAGACGGCCACCGCCTGGCCTTTAATGTCCGACGGTTGTAAAAGAAAAGCATCCTCTTTTGTGTTGTTGTCACCGCGTGTAGATATCCCAGCGGGGCTTATGCGGATAATGCGGTGTACGACGAATTGATCATCCGTTGACAGTAAAAAAAGAACCACATCGCCAACTCGTAAAGGTCTGTTGTCATAAGGAACGATCTCCATTAATTCCGATTCACGCAAAGTCGGATTCATGCTGGAACCAATATAAACGATAAAGAATATGGTCCCTGAGTGATTTTTATTTTTATTAGGCCAAAGGCTTTTCTGGTGCATACTCACACCCCTGGTTGAGGAGAATACCCGCCTCCAAGCTGAGGTCCAGCGCCTTCAATCGCGGCTGGGCCAAGCCAAAATCATCATGGAGGTCTAACCCTGAACGGGAAGAGGAGCAACTAATCTTGACTACGCTCAACAGCGTCTGCTTCATGGACCAATCGCCTTATTAGGTCTAGGCCTCCATTTTCGATGAAGGACGGTATTTTGGCTCCATCCGTACCTTATCTCCGTTTCTAGTAAAGCAATCTGTTCGCTAACGCACATAGTGGATAATGGATACAAAATCCGACCCATGTCTCTGAACATCTGTTAGATAGATTAGATAGATATACTCTACGGAAACTAGACGGAAACTAGACGGAAACTAGACGGAAACTAGTGGAGTCTAAACGGTTACCCTACGGAATGCGTGGGATAGATCCCGCACAGAATTCCAACTTTCTTTATATGTGTTATACCGCACAGATCATTCTTAGAAAAAAGGGGATAACGCTCTGACGTTCAGTACCCATCGGGAATAGAACGTCGGAAGTAACTATCCTAAGTTAGAAAATAGAGAGGTTTCGATATGTCGAATAATGAAAAGAGTGCCCAGCCTAAATACGAAGCTCCGATCCTTGTCCCTTTAGGGGAAATGGCTAAGGGGGCGGGAGCTTGTGTAGCCGGAAGTGGAGACAGAGGGGATTGCACGATGGGAGGTCTTGCAGATAACGCTTGCACCGCTGGTCCTGTTAATAATGGTGGAACTTGTTCAGCCGGTGGTAGTGCAAGCCCTACTTGTACGGGCGGCGCGGCTCCTGGTTAATAGATTGCACGACGGCAGTAGATCGATCATTCCTAATGAAATGTCGAAATACGACGTTTTACCATCAATCTAACCCAAGTTGCCACCTATTAAAGTTTCTCCACTATTCCGAAGGGGGATGGCCTATTCTGTTATTCACCCTATAGGTGGTAACTTGGGTTTCCAATAATAGGCGGAATAATTTATGAACCAAATCGATAGACCAATTACCAATCCAATCGTTGTGCTCCGAGAGGAATCTGATGACTGGGCCATTCTCTTTAACCCTGACACCGCCAATGCGGTCGGAATTAATCCTGTCGGTGTGGCGGTATGGAAAATGATAGATGGCAAGAGACGCATCAAGGATATTGTCTTGGAGATCAAAGCCAGCTTTAAAAATGCCTCAGAGTCTGCCTTCGAAGAGATCTCCAGCTTCGTAGATACGCTGGCTAAACACAATTATGTGGGCTATGAATTGAAGACGACCACGATAGTGGAATAATGACAGAATAAAATTGGTGAACTCTATGTTAATGAATACCCCCCGTACTGTGGATATTGAAGTTACTACACATTGCAACCTGCGTTGTCGCTACTGCTACTTTTTTAACAACCCAGCAGTGGATTATCGAGAATTGCCAACGGACGAGTGGCTCAAGTTCTTTGACGAACTGGGGTCTCTTGGTGTAATGAATGTGGTTCTGGCCGGTGGAGAACCATTTATCCGCGACGATCTGCCCATACTCCTCGAAGGCATTATCCGCAACCGTATGCGTTTTTCTTTTCTCTCTAATGGCACGCTGATCGACGATAAGATCGCTGATTTTATTGCCGGCACACATCGTTGCGAATATATCCAAGTATCGGTGGATGGCTCATGTGCGAAGATCCATGATTCCTGTCGCGGCAAAGGTTCTTTCGCTCGTGCGATCCGTGGCATCCGCACCCTACAGCGCCATCGGATAAATGTGGCGGTGCGCGTAACGATTCATCGGAATAATGTGACTGATCTGGAAAATATCGCTCACTTTCTTCTGGAAGAATTAAACATACCGAGTTTTGGCACCAACTCCGCCGGATACTTGGGTACCTGCCGCCTGAATGCGGAAGATGTGATGCTAAATATACAGGAGCGCCAATTGGCAATGACGACATTGTTGCACTTGGCGGAGAAATATCCTGGTCGGATTTCGGCAACCGCTGGACCATTATATGAAGGAAAAGAATGGCGCCGGATGGAGGATGCACGGACACAGGGTGCTCCAATTTTTTCCAATGGCGGTCGTCTTACTGGGTGCGGTTGTCCAAGCAATAAGATCACCGTGCGCGCTGATGGTGCCATTATTCCGTGCGCAATGTTGGCCCATGACGAGCTGGGACGAATCAACCAGGATTCTTTGGAGGGAATATGGAAAAAAAGCCCAGCACTGACCCAACTCCGTAACCGACATACAATCCCACTGAATAAGTTTAAGTTCTGTGCCGATTGTTCATATATTCCCTATTGTACGGGAAACTGTCCTGGACTGGCCTATACCATTACCGGTGAGATAAATCATCCTAGTCCAGATGCGTGTTTGCGACGATTCAGCGAGGCAGGAGGAATAATGTCATGAGTTCAGAAAGCGAGATGAAGAATGAAGATGCGGAGAAAGTCGTAACCCCTCCGCTTAATATGCTGTATTTTTATCTGACGGAAGGATGTAATTTGGCCTGCCGCCATTGTTGGCTGGCTCCCCGATTCGATGCCATTGGTAATCGTTCGATAACCTTGCCGGTTAAGCTATTTGAGACCGCCATCCGCGAAGCCAAGCCATTGGGCTTGGGTGGCGTCAAACTCACTGGCGGCGAGCCGTTGTTACATCCCCACTTCACGCATTTATTGGAGATTATCCGGCGGGAAGATCTGAGTCTCACGGTTGAGACGAATGGCCTGCTATGTACGCCAGAGATCGCTGCGGAGATTGCTAAATCTTCTAATCGATTCGTCTCTGTGAGTATCGATGGATCTAATGCTGAAACCCACGAATGGGTTCGCGGAGTGCCTGGGTCTTTTGAAGCCGCACGACAGGCAGTGAGAAATCTTGTTGCCGCAGGCGTTCGGACTCAGATTATCTTTACGGTGATGCGCAACAATTTCGATCAAATAGATGCCATCGTACATATGGCTGAAGAACTGGGTGTAGAATCGGTCAAATTCAATATAGTGCAACCCACCGCACGGGGCGTAAAATTGCATGAGGTTCAAGCAACCATGAGTGTTACTGAACTCATCAAATTGGGGCAGCATGTAGAATTGGAATTGGCGCCTAAGACTAATTTGCGACTCTTTTTTGATTACCCTCAAGCTTTTCGATCATTGAGCTATATCGCCAGTGGAGATGGGTGTGGCGTTTGTGGGATCTTGGGTATCCTGGGTGTCATCGCTAGCGGACATTATGCCTTATGCGGCATCGGTGAACAGGTGCCAGATATGGTATTTGGCGAGGTAGGAAAAGACCCCTTGGAAATAGTATGGCGAGAACACCCCATATTGAAAGCTCTGCAAGCGGGATTGCCTGAGCGATTAGAAGGAATCTGTTCCCGTTGTTTGATGAAACGGCGCTGCCTAGGCTCGTGCGTTGCCCAGAATTATTACAGCACCAACAGCCTGTGGGCACCATTCTGGTTATGTAAGCAGGCGGATGAACTTGGTCTCTTTCCAGCGTCACGTTTGGGAGCAAGACCAGCACAGTCTTAATCAATTATTACAATGTTGCAATGAATCCAGTTTTAGCGAAAAAGCCTTCGAAAGGGCTTGTGCCTAAAAACAGAAAGATTCCTGGACTATGTTCTTTATAACCATTCATTCCCTTCTTCCGTAGGCGGGAGAGGGGAGTGAACCCCTGTTCATCTATGGATAAAAAATCAAATAAGAAATAAAATCGTCTAAAAGATTTCATCCATCAGGCGGGGAATGTAATCTACCAGGATACTTTATCATGTACTAAGGAACAATTATGAATTCCTTTTCCTCCCTGATGTGGGGGCCTATCCATGCTCGCCCCTGGTTTACTGTCATTGCCCTTGGTTTAGCGGTCACATCAGCTCAGGCTGACGAAACTAACAAAGTCGGCATCACCATGGTAGATATTTCCGCTGGTAACTTCGCCATTGGATCGTGCAAAGGCACCGAGCTACCCTCTACCGATATCGAAGCAAATAAAAGACGCGCCTTCCTTGATCAACTTCCCACTCTCGGCGCTGAAACCGCTTGCCTGGTTGGTAATGTAGGTGCCAATGTTGAAGTCAACGAAACTCCCCAGCATTATGTTAGCGTCCCCGCCTTTCAGATGGGCAAGACCGAAGTCACCCTCGGCCAATTCAAGAAGTTTATTATCGCTGCCGGACGCACCGATTTGGTGGATGGCAATTTTATGAAATACAACACCTATGGCGACGATGCACCGGTAGTGGATGTTAGCTGGAGTGACGCACAAGCCTTCATTGCCTGGATGAATAGGATCAACGGCAGCGGTTATCATCTGCCCAGCGAAGCGGAATGGGAATACAGTTGTCGAGCCACTGGCAACGAAATCTATTGCGGTAGTAACAATGTTGACGCTGTTGCTTGGTATGCTGATAATAGTAACGGGCATCAGCACCCGGTAGGCACTAAACAGCCTAACACTTTTGGTCTATACGATATGGGGGGAAATGTTTGGGAGTGGGTGCAAGATTGCTGGCACTATAATTATCATGATGCGCCGACTGAGGGCAGTGCTTGGATCGGTAACTGCACAAATGATAGTCGCACGCTCCGTGGTGGCTCCTGGGATAATATTACTAGAGGCACCCGCGCCGCCATCCGCAGCGATCTCACGCCCGATTTTCGTAGCAACAGCAGCGGGTTCCGTCTCGCCAGGACTCGTTCGCCACTGACGGACAGCACACGATGACCTTAGATGTGGGTGTAAAGGGCAAAGGGCCGATCGACTGGTCATATTTTCCGCGAGTGCACATTCCGCATGCCATCCGCTGGATGCTCATTCTTGCTTCGTGTGTATTGCTGGCTGGCGGTGGCTACCATGCCTGGCGAACAAGACTTGGCAACAGCCTAATTGATAACCTCAACACCGTGGTTGTTCAACGCGGCGATCTCGAAGATACGATTACCGCAACCGGGACGCTCCAACCCAAGGAATTCGTTGATCTCGGTACACAAGTATCCGGACAACTGAAGAATCTGCTTGTGGAAGTAGGAGCCATCGTCAAAGTCGGACAACTCCTTGCCGAGATCGATCCCTCAGTTTACCAGGCAAAAGTCGACGGCGATCATGCGCAACTGCTCAACCAGCAAGCACAGCTTGCCGATCGAAAAGCGCAAGTGGTTCTTGCTAGGTTACAGTTCACCCGGCAGAAGAATCTCTATCGCGAAAATGCCACGACGACTGAAGCACTACAAACTGCCAATGCAACGATGCAATCCGCATTGGCTCAAACGGATGCCATCCGGGCACAGATCAAACAAACCGAATCGACTTTACGCGGCGACGAAGCAAACCTGGGCTACACCAAAATTTATGCGCCAATCGCGGGTACCATCGTTTCGCAGGCAGTACAACAGGGGCAAACGTTGAATGCTAACCAACTGGCGCCCATCGTCATGCGTATCGCAAATCTTACAACGATGACGGTGCAGGCACGGGTCTCGGAGGCCGATGTGCCCAAACTCCACATGGGCATGGATGTTTACTTTACTACGCTGGGCGGAAATACCCACCGCTACTATGGAAAACTACGCCAGATTTCCCCTACACCAACCGTGGTGAACAACGTCGTGCTCTACGATGCTTTGTTCTATGTGGAAAATCCGAACCAAGTGCTCATGACACAAATGACGGCACAGATTTTCTTCATCGCTTCGAGCGCAAAAAACGCTGTACTAGTACCGCCAGCCGTGCTACATCCGGCGGCGGCGCAGGGCTGGTGGCAGCTGGGCCGGACTCTCGCCTCCGGTACGAATGTGGACTCCAACAAGGATGAAGGTGAGCGGGCGGCAGATGTTAATCCAGATGGTCGGCAGCACGGGACCCGCGCTTCTGGTACGGGCGTAGGCTCCACTGGTGGGCGGGGGATAGGCATGGATCCGCAGAGTCTGTACGCCAACGGAGGTGCGCTGGTTAGTGTCGTCGGCGTCGATGGCAAGGTCGCGGACCGCGAGGTGAACGTCGGTGTGATGAATCGTGTCTCGGCGCAAATCCTCTCTGGGCTTGAACCCGGCGAAAACGTCGTGATTGGAATCAAGGCGGACGGGAAAACGCGGAAGGCAGGCGGTTGCCCATGAAATCCGAATCAGCCTGCGCGAGCGATCCATTGATCGAACTCGTGGAGGTGACCAAGACCTACCATAGCGGGGATCGCCACGTCGAAGTACTCCACGGGGTGAGCTTGAAGATCTACCCAGGAGAATTCATTGCAATCATAGGGGCATCGGGGTCGGGCAAGAGTACGCTCATGAACATCCTCGGTTGCCTGGACCGACCCAGCACCGGTATCTATCGTTTCATGGGTAGGAATGTCTCGGGCTTCGGGCGCGACGATCTGGCACGGCTACGGCGCGAGGCCTTCGGCTTCGTATTCCAGAGCTACCACCTCATCAGTACCGCGTCCGCGCTGGAGAATGTCGAGGTACCTGCGGTCTACTCGGGAATGCCACCGCGAGACCGAACCGCACGGGCAAAAGAACTGCTCGACGGGTTCGGGCTTGGCGAGCGCCTTGCTCATCGACCCAGTCAGCTTTCCGGTGGGCAACAGCAGCGTGTTTCCATCGCCCGCGCCCTGATGAACGGCGGGCACATTGTCTTGGCCGACGAGCCTACCGGCGCGCTTGACAGCAAGAGCGGTGCCGAAGTGATGGCACTGCTACAAGATCTGTCGCGACGTGGGCACACGGTCATTCTCATTACGCACGCCATCGAGCTTGCCGGACAGGCGCAACGCATCATCGAGATCAGGGACGGACGGATCGTAAGTGACCTCTGCCCGCACCCCTCCGTGAGAGAGGCGGAAAACTTGAGGTCATCCAACCACCGGATGCGCACGAATGAATCCGGCGCGTCATTTTTCGGCGGGGCGCTCGAGGCGGCAAAGACTGCGGTGCGGGCATTGCGCGGTAATTTGCCGCGCACGATGCTCACGCTGCTCGGCATCGTGATCGGTGTCGGCTCGGTCATCACCATGCTCGCCATCGGCGATGGGGCTAGGCAGATCGTGCTCGATAGCATCAACGCAATGGGAACGAACCTGCTGCTCATCCGTCCCGGTCAACCAACACGCGAAAATCTCGACGGGAATGTCGCCTCACTGATGCCAGAAGACGCCACGATGATTGCCGAGTTGCCTAACGTCCTGGCCGTCGTGCCCGAGAGCGTGGGAAGCGTCACCGTCCGCGTCGGCAATTCCGACTACCAGACCCAGGCGATCGGAACGACGCCGGCATTTCCGGTGGCCTACCATTGGTTGGTCGGTAAAGGTGTGTTTTTCTCCACGGAGGACGTAACGAACTATGCCTCGGTGGTGGTGCTCGGCCAGACCGTCGCGGACCACCTGTTTACAAAGGGCGTGGATCCCATTGGACAGTACGTCGTACTCAACAATGTGCTTTGCCAGGTCATCGGCCTGATGGCGATGCGCGGCGTTTCTCCGCAGGGGCAGGATCAGGACGACGGGGTGCTGGTACCGCTGACAACGGGTAGCTTGCGCCTGTTCGGCCAGCGTTTCCTACGTACCATCATTGTGGTGGTGGACAACATTGCCCGCATTGACGAAACGCAGAACGTTGTGGCGACGTTGCTCCAGTCGAGTCACCAAACCGAGGACTTCCAGATCCGCAATATGGCATCGATCATGGAAACGGCCGCCGCGACCCAAAATACGCTGACTACGCTGCTAGGGTCGATCGCGGCAATTTCGCTGCTGGTAGGCGGCATTGGCGTGATGAACATCATGTTATTGAGCGTGACCGAACGCACGCATGAGATCGGCATCCGTATGGCTACCGGCGCACGTATGAAGAATATCTTGCAACAATTCCTGATTGAGGCGCTAATTGTGTCATTGCTTGGGGGAATCATTGGCGTGGTGGTCGGGTTTGGCGCAGCGGCGGTCATCGGGTCATTGGGAACGCCGATTAAATATTCACTCGGACCAATGTTGCTCGCTTTCGGCTGTGCTTTCGTGACCGGGCTTGTTTTCGGCTATATGCCGGCGCGAAAAGCAGCACATGTGGATCCGATCGTCGCATTGGCAACGTGATGTGCCACCTCACCACATCATTCACTTCCTCCGTGACACTGGCGGTGGCGATACTTGCGCTAGGCGCTTGTTCATTCATCAGCAGCGATGCGCCCCAGTTGCCGAATATCGCGTCCGACATGCCCACAGCCTGGGCCGAACAGACGCACTCCGACGCCGAGGCGGCCGTGGCTGCACCAGATTGGTGGCGAAGTTTCCGATCGAAGGAGCTATTGGCACTGATCACTGCAGCACTGAATGCCAATCCCAATCTCGTGATTGCAACGGAACATGTACATCAGGCGGAAGCGCAAGTTCGGTATACGAACGCCTCCCTATTTCCACAACTGAGTTTCGGTACCAGTACCGTACACAGCAGAACCCTCACGAAGGGGTCTCCCTGGACGACGATCGATGGGACAAACTCCTACTTTACCGCCACCGATGAGATCGACTTGTGGGGACTCAACGCCGCAGAAGTGCGCGGAGCCGAATCCTTGCTGCGTGCTAGCCATTTCGATTTTAAAACGGTGCAACTCACGCTGCTGACCGATGTCGCCAATGCCTATTTCCAAATTCTATCGTTACGCGATCGTCTGGCGATAGCGCGTGAAAATCTCATCATTGCCAATCGCGTCTTTGTGGTGGTGAACTCCCGCGTGCGCAATGGCGCGGCTTCCGCGATTGATCTTGCGCTCCAGCAAAAAGTAGTACTCGCGCAACGAGCTGCCGTTCCGTCACTCGAATTGCAGGAACGCCAGACGTTATTCGCACTAGCGTTGCTCCTTGGCAGGCCGCCCGAGGGATTTAATGTGGGATTCGCCCCTACGGGAGCGACCGTGGCCGTAAAGTTGACCGATCTCGCAGTGCCACGCATAGCCCCCGAACTTCCCGCAGATTTGCTTACCCGCCGGCCCGACATTGCCCGCGCCGAGGCGCAACTTGCCGCCGCTCATGCCAACGTTGCCATGGCGCGTGCCGCGTTGCTGCCCAGAATCCAACTCACGGGATCGCAGGGATTCGCGAGCAACTTGCTATTCGATTTCATAAACCCGACCTCTGTCACTTGGACGCTCGGCACTTTGCTGGTGTATCCCATTTTCGACGGCGGCCGCCTACACAGTCAGGTCGATGTCATGACATCGCTAGAACGTGAATTGATCGCAAACTACCGAAAGTCCATTCTCGCGGCGCTGACGGACGTCGAAAGTGCGATGGCCTTTAGCAACCGTACGGCGGATCAAGAGTTTCTACTGGAGCAGGTCCAAGAACAGGCGCAACGGGCGCTTCAGCTCGCGGAAATTCGCTATCGTGAAGGAATCGCCGATTTATTAACGGTCTTGGAGGTGCAGCAGACGCTATTCCAAACCAAGGATCAAATTGCGCAGGTCCGCCTCTTGCGGCTGCAAGCCACGATAGGCTTGTTCAAGGCGCTCGGTGGTTCGTTCCTCACCGCATCCTTCGCGTCATTCCGTTCAATGCATAATGCATAAGTCCTGGATTCAAGCTTGAAGTGCGACAGTGCAGTGTTCGGATTGTAACGCATGACTAAACACGTTAAAAGGGGTTTGAAATCCGAGACACTTTCGCGGTCGGTGATTGAGGAGTTTCTGTGCTTTCTGGACGGCTTGTTTGGCGATGCATTTGAGGCCCATATTCTTTGGGAAGAACTGGCGAATCAGACCATTCATATTCTCATTGGCGCCACGTTCCCAAGAAGAATATGGGTGTGCAAAGTATATCCAAGGTTCACGTACCAGACTCTGTGGACGTGGCGGCCTTACGCCACAGAATGGCCATGACCCAAGAGCAGTTTGCGGCCCGCTTCGGTTTTTCTGTGGCAACCTTGCGTCATTGGGAGCGCGGTGATCGCAAGCCGCACGGCCCTGCCTTGGTGCTGTTGACGCTGATCGACCGTGAACCTGGTGCAGTCATGCGAGTGCTTGGGTAGACTGTCCGTCCAACAAACGGGTAGAACTGTACAATTGTGTGAGCCAGAGGCAAGGGGCTGGAGGTTGTCTGGGTGCATACTCTCCAGCATTCAGGATCGCGATCGGGTTCGCTGTCATCACCCTTTCAGAGGGCTCCCGTTACTAGGCCCGTAAGGGCTGACAGCCGGGAAAGACCGGCACCTTTAAGTACGGACGAAAAGACGGCCACCTAAAACCGTCTCCTTTCATCCCCGCCCTGAAGGCCAGGGTTTCTCGGAGACATTGATGAGCCGACGGCATTCACCCTGGTGCGATAATAATTGATCAAGCCATTGGTCGAAGCATCGTGACCCGTCACGGGTTCTGCGCCCTGCAACTCTGTCAGGATGGTACGTGCCAGTTGCTTGCCCAATTCCACGCCCCACTGATCAAAAGAATGGATTTTCCAAATGATTCCTTGCACAAACACCTTGTGCTCATAGAGCGCAAGCAATGCCCCCAACGTGTGAGGAGACAAACGTTTCACCAAGAACGAGTTGGTTGGCCGATTGCCAGGAAAGACTTTATGCGGCACCAAGCGTTCTAAGGCTTCTCCCCTGAGTCCACTGGCGAACAACTCTTCCCGCGCCTCCTGCGCCGTTTTGCCCTTCATGAGCGCCTCGGTTTGGGCAAAAAAGTTGGATAACAATACTGCGTGGTGTTCTCCCAGCGGGTTGTGGCTCTCGATGGCCGCGATAAAATCCGCAGGGATGAGGCGAGTACCCTGATGAATCAACTGGTAAAAGGCATGTTGGCCATTGGTGCCAGGTTCGCCCCAGACGATCGGGCCTGTTGTATACTCCACAGGCTGCCCGTCCCAGTTGACGCCCTTGCCGTTGCTCTCCATGTCGAGCTGTTGCAGGAAGGCGGGCAAGCGGGCAAGATACTGATCATACGGAAGCACTGCGTAACTCTCAGCCCCCAAGAACGTGCTGTACCACACCCCAAAAAGCGCAAGCAAAATGGGCATGTTGGCCGTTGCGGGTGCCTGTTGGAAGTGCTCGTCCATGTCATGCGCCCCCTGCAACAGCGCCTTGAAGTGATCCGCACCCACCATAAGGCAGATCGGCAACCCAATCGCCGACCACAGGGAATACCGCCCCCCTACCCAATCCCAAAACGCAAATTGATTGTCTGGATCGATCCCAAAGGCACTCGCTGCCTCAGTGTTGGTCGACACTGCGACAAAGTGACGCCGGATCATGGCTTCTGGCCCTCCCCTTTCGAGGAACCAACGCCGCGCAGAATGGGCGTTCAGCATGGTCTCTTGGGTGGTAAAAGTCTTGGAGGCAATGATGAAAAGCGTGGTTTCTGGATTGAGGGGACGCAGGGTTTCCGCGAGGTGCGTACCATCGACATTCGAGACAAAATGGGCACGCACGCCAGGCCGATGGTAGGATGTGAGCGCCTGTGTGACCATGGCAGGCCCAAGGTCAGAACCGCCGATACCGATGTTGACAATGTCGGTCATGGGCTGATCCGTCCAGCCGCACCAGGCACCGCTACTCAGGGCGTTTGTAAACGCAAACATCCGATCCAACACACGCTGCACAGAGGGCATCACATCCTGCCCAGCAACGTACATCGGTCGTTCGGAACGGTTCCGCAGCGCAACATGCAGCACGGCGCGGTTCTCGGTGGCATTGATGTGGTCGCCCGCGAACATCCGCGCTCGCCAGCCCTCTACATCGGCAGCCTCAGCCAACGCAAAGAGCAACGCCATGGTTTCTTCCGTCACCAGGTTTTTGGAATAATCCAGAAGAAGGTCGCCCACTTGCAGCGAATACCGATCAAAACGGGTTGGATCGGTCGCAAACAAGGTACGCATTGATAAAGTTTTGATGGTTTTTGCGTGTTCGGTAAGACGGTGCCAGGGATTCATCCGTGCCTCCTTAAGGTTTTAATCGATGGTTTTCTCGATGGTAAGGGGTGTATGCGAAACGCAGAAGAAAGGAATTCTGACTTAGGAACTTAGGATCAAAAAAGAAAGGGGCTGGTTTTGACTGGCGTGTTTTGACGGAAGTGTGATAGAAAAAATCAGTACCCTACTGAGGTGAGCACGGTGTCAAAGCATCGAAGACAAGTCAAAGATCAGTCAAAACCAGCATCCACCCCTCCCCAACCCCTCCCCTCGCGGGAAGGGGCTATGCCTTACGTCAAAATTCCCCAATCGTCGTTCAGTACAGCATGAAGAACCCAGTTTGGCAACAGGAACTCGCGGGCGCGGTTCGTCAGAGCGACACGCTCTGTACCTTGCTCGACCTGGATCCAGGGCAATTTCCTGTGCCGCCAGGGGTGGATCGCTTCCCCCTCAGGGTACCGCGTGGATATATTGCGCGGATGACCCCCGGAGATCCCTGCGATCCCCTACTGTTGCAAGTGCTTCCGCGCCCTGCGGAGGCGGTCGTCTCGGCGGGATATATGCTTGACCCAGTGGGCGACCAAAAGGCCCGTGTAGCAGCCGGTGTTCTGCATAAATACCATGATCGCTTGTTGCTCATGCCGACGGGCGTCTGTCCCATTCACTGTCGGTACTGTTTCCGTCGCCATTTTCCCCATGAGCGGTTCGATTGGCACTCGGCCCTCACCTACCTGGCAACACATGGAGAGATCCAAGAAGTGATTCTGAGCGGGGGGGATCCCTTGTTGCTCTCGGATGCACGCTTGGTGGACTTGTTGAAACGCTTGGAAACCATTCCTCATCTGCGCCGCTTACGTATCCATACCCGTGTGCCTGTGGTGCTCCCAGAGCGTGTCAACGATACTCTGTGCAGCTTGTTGGGCAGAAGCAAACTTTCTGTAATCATGGTATTGCACAGCAACCATGCCAACGAGTGGAATGATCCCGTACGATACGCTTGTACGCGATTGGCACACGTCGGTGTGGTATTGTTCAATCAGAGTGTGCTTCTCTGTGGGATCAACGATCGAGCAGAAATCTTGATTGCACTCAGTGAGGCGCTGTTCAAGGCCAAGGTGATCCCCTATTATCTGCACCTGTTCGACCCCGTGCAGGGGGCAGCGCATTTTGCTGTGCCCGTTGTTGCTGCTGTACCGATGATGGACGCTTTACGTACATACCTGCCTGGCTATTTGGTGCCGCGTTTGGTTAGGGAGTGCGTGGGGGCACCTTCAAAAATGACAATTTCTTAACGGCGAGGATTTATCCTATGGTAGCCAGCCTGGTCCAGAATCGTGTATTTATCCTGGCCACGTTTGTGACAACTACCGAACTAGGGCGTGTCATGCCGTTGGCGGACAAGATATCCTCCTTGGAAGAGTTTGATTTCTCTCTTCCGGCTGTTTTGGTGGGCGATTCACCACGACTATTTGATCTGCCAATCCGACAAGCGATCGCCGCCCATCAGGTGCGCGTCCTTTTTGTGCTCGCAGACGGAAAGGCTGGATTGCCAAAAGAGGCTTTTGGATTTCCTATTTTTGGTTTTCTTTCCATGCCCCTCTATGCGCTCGTTGCTGAGAAAATGGTACAAGCGGCGCATGAAAACATGCGGTTGGGGCGTGATCTCAGCAGTGCATTTGCTGAGATCGATGTATTGAATCGGATCGGCGCGGCACTTTCCGCCGAGCGGGATATCCCGACCTTGCTGGAAATGATTCTCCAAAAGAGTAGGGACATTACCCTGAGTGATGCCGGTGCCTTGTACTTTGTCGAAGAGGACGAAAAGGCAGGCACTCGTGTGTTACGATTTTCGCTCACCCAAAATGACAGTGTTCACGTTGCTTTTTTTTCTTTCACCATTCCCATCGATACGAGTCGCATTGCATCCTATGTCGCGTTGACGGGCGATGTATTGAACATTCAGGATGCTTACCATCTGCCTGATGATGCGCAATACGGGTTCTCAAAAGATTTTGATGCAAAAGTTGGCTACCGTACCAAAAGTATGCTCACCGTGCCAATGCGCAACCATACGGGTGCCATCATTGGCGTGTTGCAACTGATCAACCGCAAACGGAACCAGGCATCCAGGGTAACGCCAGAGAATGCAGAGGCGGTGGTGTGTCCTTACCCGGTTTCTGCTGAACGTCTGATACTCTCACTGGCCAGTCAAGCCGCCATCGCTTTAGAAAATAACCATTTGATCCAAGAGATCGAGAATCTATTCGAAGGATTTGTCCAGGCATCGGTGATGGCGATTGAAGCACGCGATCCCACAACGTCTGGTCATTCTTTCCGCGTGAAGACGCTTACCGTGGCCTTGGCCAGGGCCGTGGATCGTATCGATACGGGTCAGTATGCAGATACCAAATTCTCAACAGAGCAGATCCGTGAGATCAGCTACGCCAGTGTATTGCACGACTTTGGAAAAGTGGGTGTGCGGGAAAGTGTGTTGGTCAAGGCCAATAAATTATATCCAACGCAATTTGATTTGATACAGCAACGGTTTAACTATGTGCGCAAGGCCATCCAAGAGAAGAATACAAAAAGAAGGCTTGACTATGTGTTAGCAAAGGGCTGTGATGCCTATCTAGAGAGTCTTTCCTCCTTCGAGAACGAATTGCAAGAGAGCATTCAGGAGATCGATGATTATTTTGCGTTTATGGTAGAGTGCAATCGTCCGACCGTATTAGCGGAGGGTAATTTCCAACGTTTGCTGGATCTCAAATCGCATTATTACCAGGATTGGAATGGTGTGGATCAGCCCTTATTGACAGGCGATGAGGTTCGCTTGCTTTCTATCCCAAAGGGGACGTTGGATCCCTCTGAACGGCAAGAGATTGAAAGCCATGTGAACCACACTTTCAAGTTTTTATCGACCATTCCGTGGACGCGAGAGCTGCGTGCCATTCCAGAGATTGCCCGCGCACACCACGAAAAATTGGATGGATCTGGTTATCCCTTGCAGTTGACCGCAGAGAAAATCCCGGTTCAGTCGAGGATGATGGCAATTTCTGACATATTTGACGCCCTTTCTGCCTCTGATCGACCCTACAAGAAGGCACTTTCTGCAGAAGCGTCGCTCAACATCATTGAATCAGAAGTCAAACGGAACCTGCTAGACGCCGAATTGTACCGTATCTTTCTTTCATTTGAGATATGGAAGACCGTGCTGTAACGGCAAACCTATCCGCATTTCGAGTCCCCACAACTGAGACAGGTCAGGCACCCATCGGCGACCACCACCGCCTTGACCTGACACTTTGCACACAACTGGGCACCGAGCGGAAAAGGAGACTCCTGACCCGCCTGGACCGCTTCCGTGCCCCCTTGGACAGCAGTGTTGTATTCCGCATGTTTCTTGAGGATGAATGCCCGCTGTTGTTCATCCAGTCCATCCCCTTGGATGAGACCAATGGAACGCAGATGGGATTCAATGACATCGCCTAGTTCTGCCACCAACGATGGCATATATTTGCCACCCCGCTTGAAATAACCCCCCTTGGGATCAAAGACCGAGCGCAGTTCTTCCACGAGAAAGGTGACGTCACCCCCCTTCCGAAAAACGGACGAGATGATGCGCGTGAGGGCTACGATCCATTGGAAATGATCCATGTTCTTGGAATTGACGAATATCTCAAAGGGACGACGCTGCTCGTGGGTAGTTCCCTCATTGAGTATAATGTCATTGAGAGTGACATAGAGGGCGTGTTCTGATAGGGGGGTGCGGATTTTGTAGGTTGCACCCAGGAGAACTGTGGGTCGTTCAACGCTCTCGTGCATCTGTACGGGCAGTGCAGGGGATGGGAGGATAGGCGGTGTTGGCGTGGCTTCCTCCACTTTGACAACGCTGTAGCTTGTGATTTTCTTGCTGATGTGGATGGCCATAGCGGATCCCAGAGAGGAAGTTGACTAAACTACTAAAAGTGTAAAAGCACTCTCTGGATAAAGCAAGGTATTGCCTCTCTAGGGGTTGATCGAAGGAGAATCAAACCAGCACTGGTTTGAGAAACCGCCCCGTGTGCGATGTCTGGCAGGCGGCTATCTGTTCGGGTGTACCGACTGCAATCAATTCCCCTCCCCGATGACCCCCCTCCGGCCCAAGGTCAATCACCCAATCTGCGGTTCTGATGACCTCTAGGTTGTGTTCGATCACCACGATCGTATTGCCGTGGTCACGCAGGCGCGTGAGTACCCCCAAAAGCTGTTCGATGTCATAAAAATGTAACCCTGTGGTGGGTTCATCCAAGATATACAGCGTGCGACCCGTATCGCGCCGAGACAATTCTTTGGACAATTTGACACGCTGCGCCTCGCCACCTGAGAGGGTGGTTGCGGATTGGCCGAGTTTGAGATAGCCCAATCCAACGGCCAACATCGTCTGAAGTTTGCGTGCAACGACTGGCACCGGATCAAAAAAGGTGCGTGCATCCTCCACGGTCATCTCCAGCACCTCGTGGATATTCTTTCCTTTGTACTGGACTTCGAGGGTCTCGCGGTTATACCGACGACCCTGGCAAGCATCGCAAAGGACGTAGATGTCCGGCAAAAAGTGCATTTCCACCCGAATCAGACCATCGCCCTGGCAAGCCTCACAGCGCCCCCCTTTGACGTTGAACGAGAACCGACCGAGCGAGTACCCTCTTGCACGGGCCTCGTGGGTGCCAGCATACAGTTCACGAATCGGGGTCAAAAGACCCGTGTAGGTCGCTGGGTTTGAGCGTGGCGTGCGGCCAATAGGGGCTTGGTTGATGTCTACTACGGTATCGAATCGGTCGAGGCCCAGCACCTCCCGAAACGGCGCCGGATCGATGCTTGCGTTATGCAAGGTACGCGCCGCAAGGCGATAGAGCGTATCCATCACGAGCGTTGATTTTCCCGATCCAGACACCCCCGTGACACAGATCAATCGCCCCAACGGAAACGAAACGTCTATATCTTTCAGGTTGTTGCCCGTCACACCACGCAAATGAATCCAGTGTTCGGGTTCGGGGGGAGCATGTCGTACAGGGAGTGGGATACGGCGTTGACCCGACAGGTATTGTCCCGTCAGAGACTCCGGAGTAGCGGCGACCTCTTCGGGGGTGCCCTGCGCGACGATGTACCCCCCATGGACACCCGCTCCAGGCCCCATATCGACCACCTGATCGGCGCTGCGGATGGCCTCTTCGTCGTGCTCCACCACCAGGATCGTGTTTCCAAGGTCACGCAGTCGAAAAAGGGTTTCGAGCAAGCGTGCATTGTCGCGTTGGTGCAGGCCGATGGAGGGTTCATCCAGCACATAGAGGACACCCACCAGGCCCGCACCGATTTGGCTTGCGAGCCGGATGCGTTGTGCCTCTCCACCGGAAAGGGTATCTGCGCCACGATCCAGGCTCAGGTAGTCCAGTCCGACATTGACCAAGAACTGCAACCGATCTTCGATCTCTTTCAGGATGCGTGTTGCTACGGTGCCCCGTTGTCCTGGAAGATGGAGATCATGAAAAAAGGCCAGTGCGTCGCCGATCGGTAATGCGGTCAGCATCGAGAGGCTCCGGTCGGCTACAAAGACATGCCGTGCAGACTCCCGCAGACGTGCCCCTGCACACTCTGGGCAAGGTCGGGTCGATAAAAGGCGTGCCAATTCTTCGCGCACGGCGCTCGATTCGGTCTCTCGGTAGCGTCGTTCTAGCTGGGGCAACACGCCCTCAAAGGGGTGAATGCGAGTCGAGTGGCCGCGCTCGGAGGCGTAGGCAAAGGCAATGGGTTCGCCTTGGCTGCCTCGGAGAACCACGTCCTGAATGGGTGTGGGTAGCTCTTTCCAGGGAGTATCGAGATCGAAGGGATAATGTCGTGCAAGTCCTTCTAGGAAGTGAAAACACCAGCTGTTTTGTGCGTGCCAACCCACGACGGCTCCGGCGGCAAGACTGCGTTCGGGGTGGTGGACGACTTTGGCGGGGTCGAAAAAAGTTTTGACCCCAAGACCCTCGCAAGTTGGACAGGCACCTGTGGGATTGTTGAAGGAAAACAGCCGTGGTTCGAGTGCCGAGAGGCTGTACCCACACTCAGGACAGGCAAAAAGCGCCGAGAACACGGGTTCCTCTTCGGAGGGATTGTCCATCGAAGCGATCTTGGCGATGCCGTTCGACAGTCGCAGGGTGGTCTCGAACGACTCTGCCAAACGCTGCCCCAAATCCGCTCGGACGCGGAAGCGATCCACAACCACCTCGATATCGTGCTTGTGGTGCTTGTCGAGGGCCGGAACCGTTTCGAGTTCTGTGACCGTGCCATCGATACGAACGCGCACAAAGCCTTGGGTACGCAGGTCATCGAGGAGGTTTTGGTGTTCTCCTTTGCGTCCACGCACGACGGGTGCGAGCAGCATCCAGCGCGTTCCTTCGGGGAGTGCGAGGACTTGATCGACCATTTGGGCGACGGTTTGGGCGGCCAACTCGGTGCCGTGGACGGGGCATCGGGGAATGCCGACACGGGCATACAGCAAGCGCAGATAATCGTAGATCTCGGTGACGGTACCGACCGTGGATCGGGGATTGTGGGAGGTCGATTTTTGCTCGATGGCGATGGCGGGAGAGAGTCCCTCGATGTGGTCGACGTCGGGTTTTTCCATGATCGAGAGGAACTGTCGTGCGTAGGCGGAGAGCGATTCTACGTAGCGGCGCTGTCCCTCGGCGTAGAGGGTGTCGAAGGCAAGCGAAGACTTGCCCGACCCCGACAGCCCGGTGATGACGATGAACCGATCGCGGGGCAGGTCTAGGTTGATATTCTTGAGGTTATGGGTGCGTGCGCCGCGAACGCTGATGGTGTCCATGGATGCGCCGTGCTCGAAAGGGCAAGGCACTACTTATCTACCGGAAGAGGTGCGGTGTCAACGGGGGGATGATCCTACGGATCTGCTTATTCCCACAAATAAAAGCAGCTTCTGATTTTGGATTAAAAGAAAAAAAGAGACTGTCTTTGATTGTGTTTTTCTGAATGTGTCGTTTATAAGATCAATCTCCTGTGTTCACTAGCCTCCGGTGTTCGCTCTTGGATCTTGTGCTTCCTCTGACTTAGGTTGTGGTGGAGCAGATTTTGGCGAAGCAGATTTTGACGGAGGTGGACAGAAAGTGTTCTTGGAGTCTTGATAGTGTGGCTGAAATTCTTGTTTGTTATTTATGCTGATACCTTTTCCGCCCCAGTTATCTTGGATAAACTTTCTGAGAGGTTCAGTTTTACCAAAGAAATCACACGGTGCCGCAACAGCATTGACAAGTTTGCTATTAATATATCCACATCTGACAAGCTCTGCAAGATGGTCGTAATAGACGCTCATTTTCCGATAGGTAGATGCCTCATTAGAGAAATAGAAATCACGTCCCTTAGTGCTATTCTGTGTAAGCTGTGTGGTTTGTTTAGGAATCTCGTTTATGAGTTGATCTAGTTTGTCATCCAGATCGATGTGCATGATATCATTGATACTCTTTATGGACTGGATTTCCTGGTTATTTTCCCATATTTTCAATGCTGCACGTAAGTGAGGAGTAATTGTAGATGATAAGAATACAATGCATATAGCAACACATGCAACAGAAACAATTGTTAGGATTACATGCCGCACAATAGTTCCTAATTGCGACCTTGAATGTGTTGGTATGTTTCCACCACCAGAGTGATTTTCATCTGGTTCTGTATTGTGGTTCTTGTCGTGAGGGATGTCACTTGTGCCGACATTTACTGTTGAGCTGAATTTCTGTCTGGCGGCACTGCGGAGTATATCCATAAAAGACACTCTTTTCTTTTTGAGTAAGCGCAATAGATCATACGCCTCTATCTTGATGATATTTGGATCTCTCTGTGTCACTGATCCAAAAGTAGAGTAGACAGCTTTCAATCGGTTATTAGTGAGGCAGATAAATGCCTTTTCGAAGAAAACCTCCCTACCGTTGTAGCATCTATCTTCGTCTCTATCGGACAGTTCTATAAAGACTTCTTGATTGTGACTCTCCAGAGTCAACGAAGAATAATCCTCGAAAACAAAGTGCTCGTCAAGTGCTATATCACTGAGTTCAAAATGTTTCAGCTTGGAATGTTGGTCTCTTTCGCAAGAATTGTATTTCTCCTCCATTTTGCTTAGTATGCTGAATATATCTCTTTTTGGGAAATAATTACTAAGAAATATAGCAAAATAGACAGTGCTACCTGAACGGGGCACATCCTCCATTGGTCGGCAATAGAGTAGACATACAACAATCGACTCGCGACATTCAACCAACATTGCTGCATACAGCTTTCCTCTTTTTGCGATATCGAATTTTCCCAACACCAGCTCAATCTGATTACATAATGAACACAGTTTTGAATCCCATAGCATTTGATTCTTATCAGTCTTGCTAACGAGTTGCATGCCACGCTCGCGGAATGTATCAAACACTGCGAGTTCAACAACACCTTTTTTGTTCATGGGATTAATTTTTTCTGAATCGCTCATTGTAGTTCGTCAACCATTATTTGTTGAGAGTAACATCCACTAAGAAGCATCTTGCTGCAACAAAGACGTTGTGCAGGTATTATATCTAGAGGCCACTATGCCCTGTCAGGCTCCTGAATATCCCATGAATCATGCTGAGTGTTCTCTTTAGAGGTACACTGAAATGAGATATGCGATGCTCACTTCTGTCATTAACTCCAGTCAGTAGTGATCTTGGTGTCGCCACGGACAGTAACCAAGCGACTACTGGCCCGCAATAACTCATGTTTATATCCTCTACTCTATATGATGCTTCTGCCTTGCCTAGATCCTCTACATTCTGATCGACAGCAACTCTTATGACTTTCCCTATGCTGAACCTAAATATACTTGCGTGTGATACCTGCATCAGGCGTAAACGAGTCTGCGGGTAACGACGTTGAACAAACTCACCAAAGTCTTTATCGTCGTCCCCTGAATCTTCATTGATGGCTATATCCCATTTTGTGACGATGAAGCAAAAACGTTCTAGCCCAAATTTAGGATATTTACTCAGAATGCGCCCGAAAAGCGATTGATTCAACAAATCGGTCTTTAGATACGTGTCCTTTTCTGTGCTACCAAAGAGCATAATTGATAACCGTATCTGCGGATTTTCAAACAAAGCAGAGATTCGAGGATCGACATCACCCTTCTCTGCGGCCAGAACATGATCAAAGAGAAGCAAATCTTCTCCTGATAAGTCAATAAAGGTAAAAACAAACTCACGATTACCGCTCTCAATTGCAACGTCAATTTCGATAATACTCCCTGATCTGTTTCTTGGCGGCAGATCTCCCTTGTCGAACTTTAGGAGCGCATCATTTAGATATTTCGTCCCATCTTTATTATCATCATTTACCTCAACTACATATGTCGTGCGTAAAAAATAGTACATAGCAAGCATGAAGCAAGTTTTCCCTGCATTCGGAAGTCCAAATACCAAGATAACATTTGTGCAACTCTCTACTAAGTCCGTATATGTAATCTTATTAATCTTATTAATATAACCCAAGTTGCCACCTATGACCACCATCAGAATCCTTCCAAGAGGTAATGGATTAATGTAGCCTTATAGTAATCAATCTATTGGTTGCCGATGGGGAAGTACAATGGACGAGATGATTATAGGAACATAGTGTATCTGCGATGATTTGTTGAAGGCGAGAGGATATCGTGATGATCCGCAATGTCGAGTAAACGATGCTTCTGTGTGTACTCTTGCCATAGTTTCATCGAGGTTATTCTGTGGAAATT